>NZ_CP071589.1:983199-1310932 GCF_017357005.1 Staphylococcus simiae
TAGAACACCATTGATTACATATGGAATGTTTATTAAAGATAAAACTAAAAAATTTAAAAGTGACATTTTTAATACTCAGAACTGGGATTATGATGAAATCAACGATGAATTTATTTGTCCAAATCAAAAACGATTAGGATTTAAACGATATGCTTATCGTAATGATAAATATGGATTCAAAAGAGATTTTAAATTATATGAATGTGATGATTGTACAGATTGTCCACTCAAACATCAATGTATGAAATCAAAGTCAAAAACAAATAAAAAAATAATGAAGAATTATAATTGGGAGTATTTTAAATCTCAAGTAAATCAAAAGCTTTCTGAGCCAGAAACGAAAAAAATCTATAGTCAAAGAAAAATTGACGTAGAACCTGTTTTTGGATTCACGAAGGCTATTTTGGGGTTCACTCGAATGTCAGTTCGAGGACTCGATAAGGTTAAACGTGAACTTGGATTTGTATTAATGGCAGTTAACATAAGGAAGCTAGCAGCTCAAGGAGCTGTTTATTTCAAAATTAATAATGAAAAAGACAATTTCTATCAATTTTCAATAGAAATTGTCTTTTTTACTTTCACCAAGAACTTAATGTCCCAGGCTCTTATTTTTATTTGTCTTCATTTACTTTCATAATAACTGGTAGAATCATTGGTTTTCTAGCAGTTTTCTCGAATAAATAAGGTTGTAGAGTTTCGATAATAGAAGACTTAATTTGATGCCATTGAATATCTTTGTTTTGATTTAACTTAGCAATAACATCAGTTTTAATTTTACGTTGAGCATCGTAAATGAGTTGACCAGATTCTCTCATGTAAACAAAACCGCGAGAGATTATATCTGGACCAGATAATAATTTGTTAGTCTTGAAATCAATACTAACTACA
Organism: Staphylococcus simiae; assembly: GCF_017357005.1. Classification (NCBI taxonomy): domain Bacteria; kingdom Bacillati; phylum Bacillota; class Bacilli; order Caryophanales; family Staphylococcaceae; genus Staphylococcus; species Staphylococcus simiae. Next base: position 984,088 of record NZ_CP071589.1, read on the forward strand.
ACAATAACAAGTCCCTCTTCTGATAATAGTTTACGATCTCTGATAACTACATTACCGATATCTCCGATGCCACTACCATCAACTAAAACATTGCCAGATGGGATACGTCCAGCTTTACGTGCAGAATTATGAGTTAAAGCTAAAACATCACCAATATCAAAAATAAAGACATTATCTTCATCAACACCACATTGAACACCAGTTTCACCGTGTGCTTTCAACATACGATACTCACCATGAATTGGTAAGAAGTATTTAGGTTTAATTAATCTAAGCATTAATTGTTGATCACCTTGAGAACCGTGACCAGATGTATGAATATTAGAAATCTTACTATGAATCACATCTGCGCCAGCTTTATATAAAGCATTGATTGTTCTATTTATACTTTTAGTATTACCAGGTATTGGTGAGGAACTAAATACTACCGTATCTTCAGGTATAATTTTAATTTGTTTGTGTGTACCATTAGCAATTCTTGATAATGCAGCCATAGGTTCACCTTGAGAACCAGTACAAAGAATTAATAATTCATGTTTAGGTACTGTATTAATTTTATTGGGTTCAATAAAAGTTTCAGGCGGTGCTTTAATATAACCAAGTTCCATACCGATTTTGATATTGTTTTCCATTGAACGACCAAATGTTACAATTTTACGGTTATGTTTGACTGCTGCTTCAACAGCTTGTTGTACTCTATAAATGTTAGAAGCAAATGTTGCGAAAATGATACGACCTTTACAGTTACGGAATATCTTATCAACATTTTGACCTACTTCACGTTCACTTAAAGTAAAGTCTGGAACTAAAGCATTCGTAGAATCAGAAAGTAAACAAAGCACACCTTCTTCTCCTAATTGAGCCATTTTAGCTATATTTGCAGGTTCGCCAACTGGTGTAAAATCAAATTTAAAATCACCAGTATGAACAATTTTACCTTCAGGTGTATCAACAATAACACCATAAGCTTCAGGAATACTATGTGTTGTTAAATAGAATGAAATATTAAAGGATTTAGACTTAATTTCACTATCTTCATTGATTTCATGTAACTCAGCAGTTCTTAATAAATTATGTTCTTCTAATTTATTTCTAATTAAACCTAGAGCTAAAGGTCCACCATAAATAGGAACATTAATTTGTTTTAATAGGAAGGGCACTCCACCTATATGATCTTCATGGCCATGTGTTATTACTAATGCCACGATTTTGTCTTGGTTTTGTTCAAGATAAGTATAATCAGGAATGACATAGTCAATACCTAACAAATTGTCATCAGGGAATTTAATACCTGCATCAATGATCACAATTTCATCTTTATATTCGATAGCGTAGGTATTTTTACCGACTTCTCCTAAACCACCAAGAGCATATACACCTACTTCATTTTGATGTAGTTGCTTCATTATTCAGCATTCTCCACATTAAAATGATCTGAGTTTTCTTTTTCGTAATCTAAATGTGTGCCCTCTAATTTAGTTATAAATTCAATATTGAAATTACGATCTTTTAAGTAACGTCGTACTTGTTCTTCTGTTTGTGCTTCAACATAAAGCGATTGAGTGTTTTCACGTACAATTACTTCATCTCTATTATGTTGATAAAAAACTTTAAATACTGCCATGTTAAAATTCCTCCTAAGAATATCTGTTTATTTATAGTTAATCCTAGTAAATATGGATGTACCTTTAAATTCTATGCTATAACTTTTAGCTGTTTGAAATTCTTTAATTTAAAGAGTAATCGTCATTTCACTTCATGTTACTAGGGTAATCTTGTCGTTCAATTTTGAAAATTAGACAAAATATCTAAAATTTCAGTTACGTATTATTTTACATGATGAAACGCAATAAATAAAGCAGTTTATCTTATTGATAGACTAGGATTAAAGAATTTGAACAACAATAAATCATCTAGTAAATTTTATTATTAACAGTAAAAATAATAAACATTAGTTCAACATTTATATATAAGCGAGATATTTTTTAAAGATATAGTAACAAATATAATGTTAAATTTTAGACTGAAAATTTTTAGCATCATAGATATGAAGTAAAGAATTGCTAATATAATATATAGAACTTCAACATCAATAACACTGTAACAACATACTCGGTTAACATAGAGACTATGTTAACAATTATTTTATTAATAGAATGAACAAGCAGTAACTATTATTATTCAAGGAGTCGGTGAGATTCATTATCAAACATGCACTAGTGTGGATTTAACATTAATAAACAAGACGAACACCTACGATATTATTTGTTACTTTTTCTTAATTAGAAGGAAATTTTAGAGTGCAAAAAAGCTTGGAGCGTTTATAATCAACTCCAAGCTAAAAATTTCTATTCCTAAATAACTAATTATCTTTATACTTCGACAGCGTCTGGATGTGGTTGCAATGGGTGGTCTTTATCAATATGATCATAGAACATAACACCATTTAAATGGTCGATTTCATGTTGAAAGACAATCGCAGGATATCCTTTTAAACGAAGATTAATATCATTGCCGTCAATATCTTTGGCTTTAATTGTAACTCTATGATGACGATGTACTAATCCAGGAATATTTTCATCAACACTTAAGCAACCTTCACCTGTAGGTAAGTAAGCTTCTTGAATACTGTGACTCATAATTTTAGGATTCACTAACATATAATCATATGATTTGCCATTACCATCATCAGGAAGATAAACTGCAATCATTCTTTTGGCAACATTAATTTGTGGCGCAGCTAGGCCTACACCAGATCGAAGACCGTAGCGTTTGGAGATTTCATCATCTTGACTATTAATCAAGAATTCTCTCATTGCTTTTAAAGTTTCTTTATCTTCATTAGAAATAGGGAGCGTTACTTCATCTGCTTTTAAACGAAGTGTTGGATGTCCATCTCTAATAATATCTTTCATAGTTAACAAACTAAACACCTTCCTTTTCATCATTATAATCATTTGTTTTCTTATGATCATTCATTTTTATAGTTTTTAAGATTTGTGTTATATTAACCACTTAAATGTCTAGTGACTAACATATGAATTTCTAAGGACCTACTATTTTAATTGTATCGCCTTTAGAATTAGCGTATGCTTGAACCATAATTGATATAATAAATATTAATCTAACTTAAAAAGTATAGTATAGAGAATAGCAGTGTCAATAGTTATGTTTTTAGTTATCTTAAATTAATAATGATTGTATGACATTTAATTCTGAATTGATTTTTATGATTAAATTATTTATGATTGATTTTATATAGTAAGTGGAGGTACCATAATGAAATTTGGAAAAATATTAGGAGCAGTTCTTGCATCAAGTATATTACTTGCAGGATGTACAACAGATAAGAAAGAAATTAAAGCATACTCAGATCAAGTTCAAAAAGCATTTGATGATGAAAAACCTATTAATTCTATTAGTAAAAAAATAAATTCCTTAGAAGAGAAAAAGAAAAAATTATCCACTAAAGTTAATAGTCAAGATCCACAAGTTAGAGAAAAAACGGCAACAGAATTAGTAGATAATGCAGATAAACGTTTAAAAGAGTTTAAAAAAGAAGAAGATAAAATAGATGAATCTCAAAAAGATTTTAAAAAAGCTGAAAAATATATAGATAATATTAAAAATGATACTAAGAAAAAAGAAGTAGAAGAATTAGATAATGCCTTAAAAGATAAATATAAAGCACATGAAGAATATGCATCAGCATATAAAAACGGTATTAAAGCTGAAAAAGCATTATTTAAATATCTTAATCAAGATAATGCAACTCAATCTGGTGTAGATGAGAAATCTAAGGATGTTGAAAAGGCATTCAAAAAAATGAACGAGAAATTTAATAAGTATGCTAAAGCAATGAACAAAGTTACAAAAGAAAAGCAAGATGTGGATCAATTAAAATAATAAATTAGACTGATACAGATATGGTGAAACAACTAACACAGTTGCTCATATCTGTATCTTTTATATTAAAACAGAACTTTTTCAAATAGTTTAACAGTATTAATTTTTTATGGTACAATTAACAAGGATAAAATGAATTTCTATACAATTATGGGAAAGGTATGGTGAATTGAATGGCTCCTAAGTTACAAGCCCAATTCGATGCAGTAAAAGTTTTAAATGATACTCAATCGAAATTTGAAATGATTCAAATTTTAGATGAGAATGGTAACGTCGTAAATGAAGACTTAGTACCTGATCTAACAGATGAACAATTAGTTGAATTAATGGAAAGAATGGTTTGGACACGTATTCTAGATCAACGTTCTATTTCATTAAACAGACAAGGACGTTTAGGTTTCTATGCACCAACTGCTGGTCAAGAAGCATCTCAACTTGCGTCTCAATATGCATTAGAAAAAGAAGATTATATTTTACCGGGATACAGAGATGTACCACAAATTATTTGGCATGGTTTACCATTAACAGAGGCATTCTTATTCTCAAGAGGTCACTTCAAAGGAAATCAATTCCCTGAAGGCGTTAATGCGTTAAGTCCACAAATCATTATTGGTGCACAATATATCCAAACAGCTGGTATTGCATTTGCACTTAAAAAACGTGGTAAAAAAGCAGTAGCTATCACTTATACTGGTGACGGTGGTTCTTCACAAGGTGATTTCTATGAAGGTATCAACTTTGCATCAGCATACAAAGCACCTGCTATTTTCGTAATTCAAAACAACAACTATGCTATTTCTACACCAAGAAGTAAACAAACTGCAGCTGAAACATTAGCTCAAAAAGCAATTGCTGTAGGTATTCCTGGTATTCAAGTTGATGGCATGGATGCACTAGCTGTATATCAAGCAACTAAAGAAGCACGTGATCGCGCAGTAGCTGGTGAAGGTCCAACATTAATCGAAACAATGACATATCGTTATGGTCCACATACAATGGCTGGTGACGATCCTACTCGTTACAGAACTTCAGATGAAGATGCTGAATGGGAGAAAAAAGACCCATTAGTACGTTTCCGTAAGTTCCTTGAAAATAAAGGTTTATGGAATGAAGAAAAAGAAAATGAAGTAATCGAACGTGCTAAAGCAGATATTAAAGCAGCTATTAAAGAGGCAGATAACACTGAAAAACAAACTGTTACTTCTCTAATGGAAATTATGTATGAAGATATGCCTCAAAATTTAGCAGAACAATATGAAATTTACAAAGAGAAGGAGTCGAAGTAAGCCATGGCACAAATGACAATGGTTCAAGCGATTAATGATGCGCTTAAAACTGAACTTAAAAATGACCAAGATGTATTAGTTTTTGGTGAAGACGTTGGTGTTAACGGCGGTGTTTTCCGTGTTACTGAAGGATTACAAAAAGAATTTGGTGAAGATAGAGTTTTTGATACACCATTAGCTGAGTCAGGTATCGGTGGTTTAGCATTAGGACTAGCAGTAGAAGGCTTCCGCCCAGTAATGGAAGTTCAATTCTTAGGCTTCGTATTCGAAGTATTTGATGCAATTGCTGGTCAAATCGCACGTACTCGTTTCCGTTCTGGTGGTACAAAAACTGCACCAGTAACTATCCGTAGCCCATTTGGTGGTGGCGTTCATACACCTGAGTTACACGCTGATAACTTAGAAGGTATCTTAGCACAATCACCTGGTCTTAAAGTTGTTATTCCTTCTGGTCCATATGACGCTAAAGGTTTATTAATTTCTTCAATTAGAAGTAATGATCCAGTTGTATACTTAGAACATATGAAATTATATCGTTCATTCCGTGAAGAAGTTCCTGAAGAAGAATATACAATTGATATCGGTAAAGCTAGTGTGAAAAAAGAAGGTAACGATATTTCATTAATTACTTATGGCGCAATGGTTCAAGAATCAATGAAAGCTGCAGAAGAACTTGAAAAAGAAGGATATTCAGTAGAAGTTATCGATTTACGTACTGTGCAACCAATCGATATTGAAACTTTAGTTGCTTCAGTTGAAAAAACTGGCCGTGCTGTAGTAATCCAAGAAGCACAACGTCAAGCTGGTGTTGGAGCACAAGTAGTAGCAGAATTAAGTGAACGTGTCATCTTATCATTAGATGCACCAATCGGACGAGTTGCTGCAGCTGATACAGTTTATCCATTCACTCAAGCTGAAAATGTTTGGTTACCAAATAAAAATGACATCGTAGAAAAAGCTAAAGAAACTTTAGAATTTTAATATAATAACTAAAAATGATAACGTATGTTAAATCGTATTTAACTAAACGTAAAAATGATAAATTTACGAAATTTTAGGAGGGCAAAAACGTGGCATTTGAATTTAGATTACCCGATATCGGGGAAGGTATCCACGAAGGTGAAATTGTAAAATGGTTTGTTAAAGCTGGAGATACTATCGAAGAAGATGATGTGTTAGCAGAAGTTCAAAACGACAAATCAGTTGTAGAAATTCCTTCACCAGTGTCAGGTACTGTTGAAGAAATATTAGTTGAAGAAGGAACTGTAGCAGTAGTAGGAGATATTATTGTAAAAATTGATGCTCCTGATGCTGAAGAAATGCAATTTAAAGGACATGACTCAGACGATTCAGCTAAAGAAGAAGTAGCACAAGAGGAAGCGCCAGCACAAGCAACTCAAGCAGCTACTCAAACTGAAGAAGTTGATGAAAGTAAAACAGTTAAAGCAATGCCTTCTGTACGTAAGTATGCACGTGAAAAAGGTGTTAACATTAAAGCTGTTTCAGGTTCAGGTAAAAATGGTCGTATTATAAAAGAAGATGTAGATGCCTACTTAAATGGTGGTGCACCAGCAGCTTCTAATGAATCTGCGGCATCAAGTAATGAATCTGCAACTGAAACAACATCAGCACCAGCAGCTGTGTCAACAGAGGGTGAATTCCCAGAAACAACTGAAAAAATCCCTGCAATGCGTAAAGCAATTGCTAAAGCGATGGTTAATTCTAAACATACGGCACCTCACGTTACATTAATGGATGAAATTGATGTTCAAGAGCTTTGGGATCACCGTAAGAAATTTAAAGAAATTGCTGCTGAACAAGGTACTAAACTAACATTCTTACCTTACGTTGTTAAAGCACTTGTTTCTGCATTGAAAAAATATCCAGCACTTAATACTTCATTCAATGAAGAATCTGGTGAAATCGTGCATAAACATTACTGGAATATCGGTATTGCAGCTGATACTGAAAGAGGTTTATTAGTACCAGTTGTTAAACATGCAGACCGTAAATCTATGTTCCAAATTTCAGATGAAATCAATGAATTAGCTGTTAAAGCTCGCGATGGTAAATTAACTGCTGATGAAATGAAAGGTGCTACATGCACAATCAGTAATATCGGTTCAGCTGGTGGACAATGGTTCACTCCAGTTATCAATCACCCAGAAGTAGCAATCTTAGGAATCGGCCGTATTGCTCAAAAACCAATCGTTAAAGATGGTGAAATCGTTGCAGCACCAGTATTATCATTGTCTCTAAGTTTCGACCACAGACAAATTGATGGTGCAACAGGTCAAAATGCAATGAACCACATTAAACGTTTATTAAATAATCCAGAATTATTATTAATGGAGGGGTAAAACATGGTAGTTGGAGATTTCCCAATTGAAACAGATACTATTGTAATCGGAGCAGGTCCTGGTGGATATGTAGCAGCAATTCGTGCAGCGCAATTAGGACAAAAAGTAACAATCGTTGAGAAAGGTAATTTAGGTGGTGTATGCTTAAATGTTGGTTGTATACCTTCAAAAGCATTACTACATGCATCTCATCGTTTCGTTGAAGCGCAACATTCAGAAAACTTAGGTGTTATTGCTGAAAGTGTTTCTTTAAAATTTGACAAAGTTCAAGAATTTAAATCATCTGTAGTTAATAAATTAACTGGTGGTGTTGAAGGTTTACTTAAAGGTAACAAAGTTGATATCGTTAAAGGTGAAGCTTACTTTGTTGACAGTAACAGCTTAAGAGTTATGGATGAAAAAAGTGCTCAAACTTATAACTTCAAAAATGCAATCATTGCAACAGGTTCAAGACCGATTGAAATTCCTAATTTCAAATTTGGTCAACGTGTTATTGATTCAACTGGTGCCTTAAATTTACAAGAAGTTCCTGGTAAACTTGTTGTAGTTGGTGGCGGTTATATCGGTTCAGAACTTGGTACTGCTTTTGCTAACTTTGGTTCAGAAGTTACTATTTTAGAAGGCGCTAAAGATATCTTGGGTGGTTTCGAAAAACAAATGACTCAACCTGTTAAAAAAGGTATGAAAGAAAAAGGCGTTGAAATCGTTACTGAAGCTATGGCTAAATCAGCTGAAGAAACAGATAACGGTGTTAAAGTAACATATGAAGCTAAAGGTGAAGAACATACAATTGAAGCTGACTATGTATTAGTTACAGTTGGACGTCGTCCAAATACTGATGAACTTGGTTTAGAAGAATTAGGTCTTAAATTCGCTGATCGCGGTTTATTAGAAGTAGATAAACAAAGCCGTACTTCAATTAGCAATATTTATGCTATTGGTGATATCGTTCCAGGTTTACCACTTGCTCATAAAGCAAGCTATGAAGCTAAAGTTGCTGCTGAAGCAATTGATGGTCAAGCTGCTGAAGTGGATTATATTGGTATGCCAGCGGTATGTTTCACTGAACCAGAATTAGCTACTGTTGGTTATTCTGAAGCACAAGCTAAAGAAGAAGGCTTAGCTATTAAAGCTTCTAAATTCCCATATGCAGCTAATGGTCGTGCTTTATCATTAGACGATACTAATGGTTTCGTTAAGTTAATCACACTAAAAGAAGATAATACATTAATCGGAGCGCAAGTCGTAGGTACTGGTGCATCTGATATGATTTCTGAATTAGGATTAGCTATTGAAGCTGGTATGAATGCTGAAGATATCGCTTTAACTGTACATGCTCACCCAACATTAGGTGAAATGTCAATGGAAGCTGCTGAAAAAGCAATTGGATATCCAATTCACACTATGTAATTAGCTTTTCATTAATATAAACATTGATTTTTTAAGAGTTGCAGTTGTTACTGCAACTCTTTTTTTAGCATGTTATAATACAAAATTGAAGTGTTTCTATATATCATTTCTATGTATGGTTTTGTAATAATATGCGAAAATCATATAAAGTAAATCACTATGTTACTGACTATAGAAAGTTAGTCATTTAATCAAATATGCACAAATCATTTTACAACAACTCCAAGGATTCACTATAAACTATATAACATTAAAGAGGTGATTATAATGGAATACCAATATCCAATAGATTTAGATTGGTCAAATGATGAAATGATGACAGTTATTAATTTTTTCAATAAAGTTGAGCAATACTATGAAAGTCAAGTTAGAGGTCAGGAATTAATGGACGCATATAAGCAGTTTAAAAAGATAGTACCTGGTAAAGCTCAAGAAAAACAAATATTTAATGAATTTGGACAAGCTAGTGGTTATAGTAGTTATCACGCTGTAAAAGATGTCAAAAATCATCCAGAACAAACAATGTTTAAAAAGAAAGTATAAAGTGTAAATTATGCCAGTAAAATTTAATTAATTAAATAAAAACTATTGCTAATAAAGCTATAGTTTGGTAACTTTATCAAGTGTTAAACAAAAAGTTTGATAAAAGTAAACCTTACTATAGCTTTTTTGGTGGTGAATAAATGAAGATTGGTAATAAAATTAAAAATTTAAGACGCATAAAGAATTTAACTCAAGAAGAGTTAGCCGAAAGAACAGATTTATCAAAAGGCTATATTTCACAAATAGAAAGCGAACACGCTTCTCCTAGTATGGAGAGTTTTTTAAATATAATTGAAGTACTTGGTACCACACCAAGTGAATTCTTTAAAGAAGAAGAAAGACAAAAAATTCTTTATAAAAAATGTGATCAAGTAACGTATGATGAATATGATGAAGGTTATATTTTAAAATGGTTAGTATCAAAATCGAATGAATATGACATGGAACCACTTATATTAACCATACGACCTGGTTGTTCATATAAAAGCTTTAATCCTTCTAACTCAGATACATTTATATATTGTTTACAAGGAGAGATTACTTTAAACATTGGGGATCAAGTATACAAAGCATATGAAGAAGATGTATTATATTTTAAAGCATTGGATAAACATCGCTTATCTAATGAATCAACTGAGGAAACTCAAATATTAATTGTAGCGACAGCTTCATATTTGTAGGGAGGATCTTAAATGGAACCATTATTATCATTTAAATCTGTTAGTAAAAGTTATGATGATTTAAATATTTTAGATGAAATTGATATAGATATAGAATCGGGCCATTTTTATACACTTTTAGGTCCTTCAGGCTGTGGAAAAACAACTATTTTAAAGTTAATTGCAGGTTTTGAATATCCTGATAGTGGAGAAGTTATTTATCAAAATAAAGCTATCGGAAAATTACCGCCTAATAAACGAAAAGTAAATACTGTATTCCAAGATTATGCACTTTTTCCACATTTAAATGTCTATGATAATATAGCGTTTGGATTAAAACTCAAAAAATTACCAACAAAAGAAATAGATAAAAAGGTTACAGAAGCATTAAAATTAGTTAAATTATCTGGTTATGAACAACGTAACATCAATGGGATGAGTGGTGGTCAAAAACAACGTGTTGCCATTGCACGCGCCATTGTAAATGAACCTGAGATTTTATTGCTAGACGAGTCATTATCAGCATTAGATTTAAAATTACGTACTGAAATGCAATATGAATTAAGAGAACTACAATCGCGACTTGGCATTACTTTCATTTTTGTAACCCATGATCAAGAAGAAGCACTTGCGCTTAGTGATTATATCTTTGTTATGAAAGATGGCAAAGTTCAACAATTTGGTACACCTACTGACATCTATGATGAGCCAGTAAATCGTTTTGTTGCTAACTTTATCGGTGAGTCTAATATCGTCGAAGGGCATATGGTCAAAGATTATGTTGTTAATATTTATGGTCAAGACTTTGAATGTGTTGATATGGGAATACCGACTAATAAAAAAGTAGAAGTAGTCATTAGACCAGAAGATATTTCATTAATTGAAGCTTCAAAAGGTTTATTTAAAGCTACGGTTGACTCTATGCTATTTAGAGGTGTGCATTATGAAATTTGCTGCATAGACAAAAAAGGTTACGAATGGGTGATTCAGACTACTAAAAAGGCTGAAGTTGGAAGTGAAGTAGGTTTATACTTTGATCCTGAAGCCATTCACATCATGGTACCTGGTGAAACAGAAGAAGAATTTGATAAACGTATTGAAAGTTATGAGGAAGTCGATCATGCGTAATACTAATAAATTATTATTAATTCCTTATTTATTATGGATGATTTTGTTTATTATTATTCCTGTTATGCTATTAGTCTATTTTTCTTTTATTGATGTAAATGGGCATTTTAGTTTCACCAATTACCAGCAAATTTTCACTCTAAAATATTTGAAAATGTTTGCTTACTCAATCTTGTATGCGGCATTAATCACTATAATCACTTTGGCTATAAGTTATCCAGCAGCATATTATATTACACGTTCAAAATTTCAAAATATTTTATTGATGATTATGATTATTCCTACATGGATTAATTTATTGTTAAAAACATATGCTTTTATTGGTTTATTAAGTCACGATGGTATTATTAATCAAGTATTTACTACTGTTCACTTACCAGCATTTAATATGTTATTTACTACTGGTGCATTTTTAGTGGTAGCAAGTTATATTTATATTCCATTTATGATTTTACCAATATTTAATAGCATGAAAGCAATTCCTCACAATTTATTACAAGCTTCGAGTGACTTAGGTGCCAATCCCTTTTATACTTTTAGAAAAGTGATTATGCCATTAACTAAAGAAGGCGTTATGACAGGTATACAAGTTACCTTTATACCATCTTTATCATTATTTATGATTACTAGATTAATTGCAGGTAATAAAGTAATTAATATTGGTACGTCTATAGAAGAACAATTTTTAACAATTCAAAATTACGGCATGGGTTCAACAATAGCTATTATTTTAATTGTCTTTATGGCATTTGTTTTAATTGTTACTAGAACATCAAATAGAAAGGAGTAAAACAAATGAAATGGTATGGAAAATTATACATTGGACTTCTTATTGCAATTTTATATGTACCAATATTCTTTTTAATGTTTTACTCCTTTAATTCTGCCGGTAATATGATACATTTTGAACATTTTACTTTAGAACATTATCAATCTTTATTTCAAAATGACCACTTAATGTCTGTCATATTTAATACTGTTGCTGTAGCATTGCTAGCAGCCTCAATTTCGACTATCATTGGTACATTTGGAGCTATAGCTATTTATTATTTAAGAAATATAAAATTTAAAGTAAGTTTATTAACTTTAAATAATGTTTTAATGGTGTCATCTGATGTTGTTATTGGTGCATCATTTCTAATTATGTTTACTGCTATTGGGCATTTTACGGGACTTGGTTTAGGTTTTTCAACAGTATTAGCATCGCATATCGCATTTTGTATTCCGATTGTTGTGATTATTGTCTTGCCACAATTATATGAGATGAATAGTAATATGATTGACGCAGCTAGAGATTTAGGAGCAACAGAAACACAATTATTATCTAATGTAATAATACCTAATATTTTACCGTCAATTATCGGCGGCTTCTTTATGGCCTTAACGTACTCTTTAGATGATTTTACCGTAAGTTTCTTTGTTACTGGTAATGGTTTTAGTGTATTATCTGTTGAAGTTTATGCAATGGCACGTAAAGGTATAAGTATGGAAATTAATGCTATATCTACTATATTATTTGCAGTCATCGTTATTGGTATTGTTGGCTATTATGTTATTCAATATCTACTCAACAATAAAAAACGTTTGAAACGAGGTGTAAAATAATGAAAAGATTTTTACAACTCATTATAGGTGCACTTATAGCAGGTATCTTATGTTTAACGATTAGTCATTGGTTTAAATCGAAAGAACAAGTACATACTAACCAGAAAATATACGTCTACAACTGGGGAGAATACATTGATCCTGCTTTAATTAAAAAATTCGAGAAACAAACAGGTATACAAGTTGTCTATGAAACATTTGATTCAAATGAAGCGATGGAAGCTAAAATTAGGAACGGTGGAACACATTATGATGTAGCATTTCCAAGTGAATATACTGTTCAAAAATTAAAACGTTCTAATTTATTATTACCAATTGATCATAAAAAAGTACCAAATATTAAAAATATGGATCCTGATTACATGAATATGTCATATGATCCACATAATAAATATTCTTTACCTTATTTTTTTGGTACAGTAGGTATTTTATATAATAAAGAGAAATATCCACATGACACGTTTGACAGCTGGAAATCATTATATAATCCTAAATTTAGTAATGATATTTTATTAGTTGATGGTGCTAGAGAAATAATAGGAATGAGCTTAAACAAACTTGGGTATAGTTTAAATGATAGCAACCCACAGCATATTAAAGCAGCAGAAAAAGATTTAAATCATCTTGTACCTCAAGTGAGAGGGGTTGTAGGTGATGAAATTACAATGATGATGGAACAAAATGAAGGTAATATTGCTGTCGTTTGGAGTGGCGTTGCTGCACCTCTTGTGCAACATAGCGATAAATACAATTACGTCATTCCTAAGGAAGGTTCGAATTTGTGGTTTGATAACATGGTCATCCCTAAAACAGCTCAAAATAAAGAAGGTGCCTATAAGTTTATGAATTTTTTACTAGATGCTCAAAATAGTAAACAAAACACAGAATGGGTAGGATATGCAACCCCTAACAAAGCTGGCAGAGCGTTATTACCTAAAGAAATAAAAGACGATCATCGATTTTATCCATCAAACAAAGAACAGCACAGACTTGAAGTTTATAAAGATTTAGGGCAACATGTATTAAGTGAGTACAATGAAAGCTTTTTAAACTTTAAAATGTCCTTGAAATAAAATGATTATTAGTAGTTATTTTTCTATTTATTAGTTATAATTACGGGATAAGTACTATAAGGAGTTGTAACGGATGTCTGGAGAGCAATATACTCAAATTAAACGTCCAGTAAGCCGACTAACTGAAAAAGTATTAGGTTGGTTAAGTTGGGTAATGCTATTGGTACTAACAATTATTACAATGTTTATCGCTTTAGTTTCTTTTAGTAATAATACATCAATAGCTAACTTAGAGAATGCATTAAATAATAATGAAATCGCACAACAATTGTTAGCAAATAATGGCTATAACACAACTCAATTTGTTATTTGGTTACAAAATGGTGTATGGGCTATTATTGTTTTCTTTATCGTATGTTTATTAATATCGTTCTTAGCATTAATATCAATGAATATACGCATTTTATCTGGTTTCTTATTCTTGATATCAGCAATCATTACTATACCATTAGTGTTATTAGTCGTAACTTTGATTATTCCAATTTTATTTTTCATCATAGCAATTATGATGTTTGTTAGAAAAGATAAAATTGAAACAATTCCTCAAGCATATTATGAACCATATGGACAACCTTATTATGATGAACGTGACAATGATTTTGTAACACATGGTTATGAACAGGGTCCATATCCTAATCAACAGCCAGAGTACCAATCAACAACTCATAATTATGAAGAAGCTAATCAAGTATACGAAGATGATGTAAATAAATATGATCAATTTCCTAAACGTGCAGTAGAAAGCGAGTACGCTACTGAACAGATATCATCTGAAGAACCAGCAGTATTATCAAGACAAGCTAAATATAATCAGAAGAGTAACGAAGAATTAGGAATTGACGATAGTCAAGATTATTATAACGAACCACAAATTGATCCTAAGGAGTTAAAAGCTCAACGAAAACAAGAAAAAGCAGAAATAAAAGCTAAGAAAAAAGAAAAGCGTAAAGCTTATAATCAACGCATGAAAGAACGACGAAAAAATCAACCTAGTGCCGTTAGTCAACGACGTATGAATTTTGAAGAACGTCGTCAAATATTTAGTCATGATACAAATCATCAACAAGATAATCATGTTGACGGTAATGATATAAAGACTGACGACCAAAATAAAAATTAATAGAATAACTAGAGGATTAGTAGTGTTATGATTTAACGCTACTAATCCTCTTTTTTTAGGAATGGCATAGTATTAATTATTGGCTCTTTTTTTATGGGAGTGGGACAGAAAGAATTGCTTCAAAGCAAATTATTTCGTTGAATCCAGCGTTACATATATAGAGCTACTTAGATTGTTAATCTTTAGTAGCTCTTATGCAATTGTTGCGCAGCAACCAATTGTAATCATTGTGCGCCCGGCATGGGTAATTACTAGACGGTGAAAGTCCGTTACAGGCTTGGTAGTAGGAACTGTTAGCGAAAGACAAGGGTGTCCATTGTGAAGTGGAATCTGAAGGAAGTCGGACGCAAACACTCGCACTGACGAACAGAAATATCATACAAGGCTATGTGGAATGGATGAATCTGCAATACAAGATAAAGTCCGATACTACCCGAGTTCTATATAGTAAATGATGCAGTGGAATGAGTGGAAAGTGGTTACTCTTACCCGGGGAGGTCTCATCAGCGATAAAAAAAATCGTAGTAATAACGAATGATGAGAAGTCAGCAGAGGTCATAGTAGGTAGAAATACTGAAGGACTGAACAATATTCATACAAAGTAAAGAATGGAGGTTAGAGATTTACAACGTACAGAATACAATTAATGATTGGCAACTCATAGAAAGATAAGTAGTGGAACGAAAAAGGATATATGAGTACGTACAGTAAATCTTAGGTGAAATGAAAGAAATGTATCGTGAGTCTCCATCTATGATGGAGCTTGTTGTAAGAGAGAATAATATACAAAAAGCAATTAAGAAAGTGAAGAAAAACAACGGTGCACCTGGCATCGATGGCATGCGAGTAAGTGAATTAACATCACATTTCACAAAATACTTTCCACAAATTAAACAAAAACTGCTTGATGGCACGTATAAGCCACAAGCAGTAAGAAAGGTTGAAATACCTAAATCAAATGGGAAAAAGCGCGTGCTTGGAATCCCTGTCGCAAGAGACAGAGTTATCCAACAAGCCATTAAACAAGTCATTGAACCTAGTATCGACCGTACTTTCTCAAAACACAGTCATGGCTTTAGACCGAATCGTAGTACAGGAACTGCACTTAAAGAATGTGCAACATACTATGAAGAAGGTTACTTAGTTGCAGTTGATTGTGATTTAAAACAGTGCTTTGATATGTTGAACCATGATAAATTAATGTATCTATTTGAACGACATGTTCAAGATAAAGCCATTTCTAAATTTATTCGTAGAAGCCTACAGGTTGGTGCAATCGACCTCAATGGTAATTATCGAAGTAGAGAAATAGGTGCACCGCAAGGTGGTGTTATTTCCCCGTTACTTTGTAATATTTATCTTCACGAATTAGATAATGAATTGGAGAAACGTGGTCATCGCTTTGTTCGTTATGCAGATGACTTCGTCATCTTTGTACGTACAAAACGAGCGGGTCAACGTGTCATGGAAAGTGTGACAAAGTTTATCGAAAAAGACCTTAAACTTATTGTAAATAGTGAAAAGAGCAAGGTAGGTTCTATCACACGTTTAAAGTTCTTGAGTTGTCTAATGACCAAAGTAAATGGCACTTATCGTTTCAGACCGACTATGGAAGCAAGAAGAAATTTAAAACGCACCTTAAGACGTCTAACGAAACGAAATAGACCAGGTACCTTTAAAGAGATTATATCAGAAATTAATCAAGTAACACGAGGGTGGATAAATTACTTTGGTAAAGGATTTATTACAGGTTTTGTAACGAAGTTACAATCATGGTTAAACCGACGCATTAGACAACTAATCCTCAAAAGATGGAAAAGAATAAAAACCAAATATAAGATGTTACGTAAGTATGGACTTGACCATAAGAGTGCAATGAAAATTGCCAATTCAAGAAAGAAATACTGGCGCTTATCATCAACGCATGAAGTTCATCGTGCACTTACAACAAAACGTCTCTACAAGTGGGGGTTAGAACCATTAACCCAACTCGCAGAGACGGCTTACGCAAGATATTGAACCGCCGAGTACGGAACCGTACGCTCGGTGGTGTGAGAGGACGGATAATCAAATAATGGTTATCCTCCTACTCGATTATGTTAGATTGTTAATCTTTAGTAGCTCTTATGCAGTTGTACTAATAGTATCAATTGTAATCCTTAAAAATATGTAGCAGATTTTCATCAAACTTATCCGTATAATTATTTTATATGTTAAGATGATTAATAATAAAGTATTAATGTTTCATCATTTTAAAATTAACTAATGATAAATAAAAGGAGCCATATAAATGAATAGAAAAACAGAAAAAATAATAACATGGATAGCGAATAGCTTAAGTTTGCTTTATTTTCTAATGATGCTAGTTTCATTTATTGCCCTGCGAAATAATCAATCTTCTGTATATAGCACGATTACTAAAGAACTAAACCAAACAAAAAATAGTATGTCACCAGAAATGTTAAGTGCTACTATAGGTATCTATGCTTTTTTAATATTATTTGCCTCAATCTATGCTTGTTTTAGTATTGTCTGTTTTAAAGAGCGTAAGATATTGGCAATAATATTATTAGCTATTGCATCAATGATTGGCTTAGTATCTTTTAACTTGGTTGCAGCAGTACTATGGTTAATCGTATTATTTATGTTAGCTTTCAAACAAGATAAAAAAACGACGCAATCGGTTAATGACGAATACATTTATACAAAATAATAAAGCATAACAAATACTATATATTTAAATGTAAACTATGATTAATATATTAACTAAAACACAAGAAAACCAACCGAGCTAATTTAATATCGGTTGGTTTTCTTTACTTAAATAATAATGAATTTTGCGTAGTAAAACTTTATAATTCTTGGAACGTTTGAATGATTAAATATACGTTTAAAATACTTAGTATAATGATTAAACTCCAAGAAATAATATTAACCCATGTTTTATTTATAAATGGTCCCATTAAATTTTTATTACTTGTAGCTAATTGTAAGGGTATTAAAGAAAATGGTAATGCAATACTTAAAAATACTTGGGAAAATACAAGTAATTGTTCAATTTTTTCAGCATTACCTTTAAAAATAATCAGACATATAATAACAGGTGTTACTGCAATTGCACGTGTAATTAGTCTTCTTAACCAATTTGGAATGTGTAAATTTATAAAACCTTCCATAACAATTTGACCAGATAACGTACCAGTGATAGTAGAATTTTGACCAGAGGCCAATAAAGCTACTGCAAATAAAGTACTCATCACAGCACCCATAGTTGCACCTAACACAGGTTCAGTTTTTAAAGCGTGATATAAGTCGTAAAAACCACCTAAGTCATCAGTTTTAGAACCAAAGAATAATGAAGCACCTAAAACTAATAACAAACAGTTAACAACAAAGGCAATTGACAATTGAATATTTGAATCAATTGTAGCAAATTTTATTGCTTGAGCTTTTTCTTTATTGCTATGTCTAGAATAAGTTCTAGATTGTACAATTGAAGAATGTAAATATAGATTGTGTGGCATGATTGTCGCACCAATAATGCCTAAAGCAATGTACAATATACCATTATTAGTTACAATTTCTTTATGTGGTATAAAACCATTTAATACTTCAGTTAATTGTGGTGAAGAAATATAAACTTCAAATATAAAGATGAAAAGCACTGTAAAGATTAAAGTACCAACAATAGCTTCAATTTTACGGAAGCCATACTTCATAATAAATAGTAATAAGAACACATCAAATACAGTAATTAATGCACCAACAATAAGTGGTATATCGAAAAGTAAATTTAATGCGATCGCACTACCAATAACTTCGGCAATATCAGTAGCAATAATTGCTAGTTCTGCAATAATCCAAAATATAACTGCAACAGGTTTAGATAGATAATGGCGTGTCATTTGTGCTAAATCAAAACCAGTTGCAATTCCTAATCTAACCGTCATACTTTGTAGTAACATGGCAGATAAACTAGATATAAGAATAACAAACAGTAAGGTATAGCCGTATTGAGCACCACCAGACATTGATGTAATCCAATTACCAGGATCCATATAACCTACAGCAACCAATAGTCCTGGACCTAAAAATGATAAAAACTTCTGTTTATTAGAACTCTGATAATCGAATTCAACAGTATTGTTTATTTCATCTAAACTAAGTTGTTCTTTATTGTTTAAATTTTTATTAACTTTCATTATGATTCACCTCAATTACTTATGAAAAATATATTAACCTAATAAAATGTTTAGGTCAACCTAAAATTTATATAATATAATTAAAGACCTGAAACAAATGAAGCTTCAGGTCAACAAAATTAAGCAGTATAAAATTTTAAGAAATGATTAAATGTGTCATCTAAGAAAGCTAAAAAAGCTTTATCACTTTTTAAATGTTCATCTTTGGGAGTAATATAACGTGCAACAAAGAACTCACCTTTTTTAACATTAATGGCACGTTGAATAGCTTCATTTAATTGTTCATCTGATAAATCTTTAATCAATGGCTTATCAGGTTTCATATGATCTAAACAAATACTATAATCCTCTGGTAATTGTTTAATATCATCAAAATGTTTTTCGAAAATTTTGGCTTGTTGTGCTTTATCTTTTGCTTCATGCATAATACCAAACATGACAAATAAATGATCTCTAAACAAACCAATTTGAAAGTGTGGTAACATTTTATAACCACGTTTATTAGGAGCGAAAGCAACCCAAGTATCTTTAGGAGGATTGACACTTCTACGTGCATGTTTGGCAACATGTGGATAAAATGTTTCTCCTGTTTGGCTTGTGAAAAAATCGCTATAATAATCGCCAAGTTGATTTAATTGAGG
Source organism: Staphylococcus simiae (assembly GCF_017357005.1). Taxonomy (NCBI): domain Bacteria; kingdom Bacillati; phylum Bacillota; class Bacilli; order Caryophanales; family Staphylococcaceae; genus Staphylococcus; species Staphylococcus simiae. Next base: position 1,004,021 of record NZ_CP071589.1, read on the forward strand.
TCTAATATATTCATTTAATGCTTCCATTCTAGCATCAAGACCTTCAACATCAAAGGCTTTAAAATCTTTAGGTGAAAATGTATATTTTGTCATAATTTACCTCCAAGTCAATGTTTAAAAATATTGTAGCATATGATAATAACTATAGAAGATTAATACGCTTAACTTTTTATGAAATAATTCAAATATGTTAATTTTTAAAAAACTTGATGTATAATGTGTATGAATAGGAGATGATATCATGGCATTATACGAATTCGCTCATGTCTTAATATTGGAAGCGGGTATTAAAATAAGACAATTAATGGAGCAAGAACTAACTATCGACACGAAATCAAATCCCAATGATTTAGTTACGAATGTGGATAAAGCTACTGAAGTCTTTATAAATGATATGATTAAGAATACTTATCCAGATCACCAAGTGATAGGTGAAGAAGGGCATGGCCATGATATTAATAGTTATAAAGGTGTAGTATGGGTTGTTGACCCAATTGATGGAACATTGAATTTTGTTCACCAGCAACAAAATTTTGCAATTTCTATTGGTATATTTGTTGATGGACAAGCATATGCTGGTTTCGTTTATGATGTAATGAAAGATGAGTTGTACCATGCAAAAGTTGGTGAAGGTGCTTATTGCCAACATCAAAAATTAAAAAAATTAGAAAATACAGTCCTCAAAACAAGCATTATCGGTATTAATCCTAATTGGTTAACTAAACCTGTTTTAGGACCGATATTTAAAGAAATAGTTAATGATTCACGAAGTGCTAGAGCATATGGGAGTGCTGCCCTAGAAATTATTGCTGTTGCAACTGGTCAATTAGCAGCCTATATCACACCTAGATTACAGCCATGGGATTTTGCAGGGGGAATTATTATCTTGCAAGAAGTGCAAGGTACAGCAACTAATCTTTTGGGTGAACCATTATTAATTAGTTCACCTAATTCAGTGCTAATTGCTAATCCTAATGTTCACCAAGAAATATTAAATGATTATTTATACCCACACTTTAGTACACTAAAATCATTACATGAACATCGCTTTAACAATAAAAAATAAATTTTTAAAAGGGTATCAATACTATTTTAAAATAGCATCGATACCCTTTTAACTTGAAATGTTTTATAGCCAATCGTTTTTACGATATTTCTTTTTTAAAGAAAATCCAGCTCCAAATGTTGCAACAAGCAATACAAATGTTAAAATCATCATTGGGACATTTGCTGCACCAAGAGCAAAACTAAATAGTAATAAAAAAGTTACACCTAATATAGAAAATAGCCAAAAAATCTTTTTAGATTTTTTTTGTTCCATCCAATCCCCACCTTTTGCTTATCATTTCTCAATTATATGATATAATAAAAAAGTTGTAATTAAAAGTGGGATTTTACTTAAGAAAGAAGGAAATTAATTTTATGACTAATAAAAGAGAAGACGTACGTAATATAGCAATTATTGCGCACGTTGACCATGGTAAAACAACTCTAGTAGATGAGTTGTTAAAACAATCTGGTATATTTAGAGAGAACGAACATGTAGACGAAAGAGCAATGGACTCTAACGATATAGAAAGAGAACGCGGTATTACTATTCTTGCCAAAAATACTGCGGTTGAATATAAAGGAACACGTATTAATATTTTAGATACACCAGGACATGCTGACTTCGGTGGCGAAGTAGAACGTATTATGAAAATGGTAGACGGTGTTGTTCTAGTTGTCGATGCTTATGAAGGTACAATGCCTCAAACGCGTTTTGTACTTAAAAAGGCTTTAGAACAAAATTTAAAACCCGTGGTAGTAGTAAATAAAATAGATAAACCGTCTGCACGTCCAGAAGGCGTCGTTGATGAAGTGTTAGACTTATTTATCGAACTTGAAGCTAATGATGAACAATTAGAATTTCCAGTAGTTTATGCGTCAGCTGTTAATGGTACTGCGAGCTTAGATGCAGATAAACAAGATGAAAATATGCAATCTTTATATGAAACAATTATCGATTATGTACCTGCACCTGTTGATAACAGTGATGAACCATTACAATTCCAAGTTGCTCTATTAGACTATAATGACTATGTTGGTCGTATTGGTATTGGTCGTGTCTTCAGAGGTAAAATGCGTGTTGGTGATAACGTATCATTAATTAAATTAGACGGTTCCGTTAAGAACTTCCGTGTTACAAAAATGTTTGGTTACTTCGGTCTTAAACGATTAGAAATTGAAGAAGCGCAAGCAGGTGATTTAATTGCGGTATCAGGAATGGAAGATATTAACGTTGGTGAAACAGTTACACCACATGACCATCAAGAAGCATTACCAGTGTTACGTATTGATGAGCCAACGTTAGAAATGACATTTAAAGTTAATAATTCACCATTTGCAGGTCGTGAAGGTGATTTTGTTACAGCTCGTCAAATTCAAGAACGTTTAGATCAACAATTAGAAACAGATGTTTCATTAAAAGTTAAACCAACTGATTCACCAGATACATGGATAGTAGCTGGTCGTGGTGAATTACATTTATCAATTTTAATTGAAAATATGCGTCGTGAAGGATTTGAATTACAAGTTTCTAAACCACAAGTTATCTTGAAAGAAATTGATGGTGTAATGTGCGAACCATTTGAACGTGTACAATGTGAAGTTCCTCAAGAGAATTCAGGAGCAGTTATAGAGTCATTAGGTGCACGTAAAGGTGAAATGGTTGATATGACTACAACTGATAATGGATTAACACGTTTAATCTTTATGGTACCAGCTCGTGGTATGATTGGTTACACGACTGAATTTATGTCTATGACAAGAGGTTATGGTATTATTAACCATACTTTTGAAGAATTTAGACCACGTATTAAAGCTCAAATCGGTGGACGTCGTAACGGTGCTTTAATTTCAATGGATCAAGGTTCAGCTAGTACTTACGCGATACTAGGTTTAGAAGACAGAGGGGTAAACTTCATGGAACCTGGTACTGAAGTATATGAAGGTATGATTGTTGGTGAACATAATCGTGAAAATGACTTAACTGTTAATATCACTAAAACAAAACATCAAACCAACGTTCGTTCTGCTACTAAAGACCAAACTCAAACAATGAATCGTCCTCGTATTTTAACTTTAGAAGAAGCATTACAATTTATTAATGATGACGAACTTGTAGAAGTTACGCCACAAAGTATTCGTTTAAGAAAAACAATCTTAAATAAGAGTGTTCGTGAAAAAGAATCAAAACGTATTAAACAAATGCTACAAGATAACGAATAAGATAATTAAAAACGGAGCTAATCTATTAACGTAGGTTAGCTCCGGTTTTTTAATCTATGTGATTGTATTGTGGACGTTGCTTAGGTGTGTCTAGACGACTCTTACAATCATCACACATAAAAGTTCTTATTGGATTATTTTTAAGACGCTTAGCTTCAACAGTTTGTTCATCTATGTATACTTTAGTATCACAAATGATGCATTGAACTTGTCTCAATTTAAATCACCTCTATGTGAGTAACGTATTTAAATTGATTTGAATAACCGTCCTCTTGGTTATAAATAAAACTATCAACAGCATTATCGCTATATAAGCGTTTACCATCTTTAGCAAATTGGAAAAATAAATATGGTAGCAAATCAATTGGAATATCAATATGCGCTTTTTCATTAGATAGACGAATAATTTTAGCATCAATATGAGGTTCTGAATGTGTAAAAAATGGTGACATATTGATGACAAATGAATCTTCTAACACAGAACGTTTTCTATACTTAATTTCTGAGTTTAGAGTTGGTGGATTTGTTTGACCTTCTAAAATCGCTCGATTCCATTCGTGGTTATTATCGAAATCAACTGGTTTAGAACCATCAAAAACACCTTTTTCAAGGTCTTCGATGCGAACTTTTCTATCATCAAATATCCAAGTTGTACTATCTAAAGTGATAGGGAACTTTACAGCTCCTTTTATTTGTATCATTATCCCACTCCCTAAAATTTAATCTATGCTTATTTTAACATAAAATAGTCATGTCTCATTTTAAATCTACTTGCTTTTTAATATTTAGTAAGATAGAATTTTAGTTGAGACAAGAGATAATGATTAGAGGGGGAGCGTGTCATGACGAAACAATCTACGATGAATAATGCAGCATTAGATCAATTAACAAATGATGCAAATGAAATTTTGCATTTAATTAAAGTTCAAATGGATAATTTAACTTTACCTTCATGTCCTTTGTATGAAGAAGTTTTAGATACACAAATGTTTGGCCTTCAAAAAGAAGTTGATTTTGCAGTGAAATTAGGCTTGGTTGACAGAGAAGATGGTAAAAAAATTATGTTACGCCTAGAAAAAGAACTTTCAAAATTACACGAAGCATTTACAAATGTTTAATGTCTTTTATAATGAATGATTTAATAACGACGACATACATATTACGGCTTAATAACAATTAATGTCGTTGAAATAATATCTACTAGTTAAAAAAGTGACTGCGATATCATATATTAATGATATAACAGTCACTTTTATTAGGTTAAGATACATTGTTATGACATGGTATAAATAAAAAAGTGATGATATTTATCATATTATATTTGTGATAACAGCAGGTAAATGTATATAATTAATAGCAGAGATTTTTTACATATTTTAAAATGACAACATTATCTTACAAATTGTAGAATTGGATGACTTTATATGAAGAATTTAAGAGGAATTTTAAGGTATATTGGTAAAACATCAAAATTTATCGATTACCCATTGCTAGTTACATATATTGTTTTATGCTTAATAGGCTTAGTCATGGTGTATAGTGCGAGTATGGTACCAGCAACAAAAGGGACATTAACTGGTGGTGTCGAAGTAGCAGGAACATACTTTTATAATCGACAACTAGCCTATGTCATTATTAGTTTTATTATCGTCTTTTTTATGGCATTTTTAATGAACGTTAAGTTATTGAGCAATGTCAATGTTCAGAAATGGATGATGCTAGGCATTATTGCGTTGTTATTAGCTACTTTAATTGTAGGTAAGGATATTAACGGTTCTAAAAGTTGGATTAATTTAGGCTTTATGAACTTACAAGCGTCAGAACTATTAAAAATTGCTATCATTTTATACTTACCATTTATGATTAATAAGAAAATGCCTAGAGTTCAAAATAATTTCAAATTAATACTTAGACCGTTTCTATTAATTATGATGTGTACTTTCTTAGTACTCTTACAAAAAGACGTAGGTCAAACGTTACTGATTTTAATTATTTTATTCGCTATTATTTTGTATTCAGGAATAGGTGTTTCTAAAGTATTAAGATATGGCATTCCGACAATTTTAGCGTTTTTAGTAGTATTTATTATTGCGTTACTAGGTGGTTTCTTACCAACATATTTAACAGCTCGTTTTAGTACTTTAACGAACCCATTCCAGTATGAATCTGGTACAGGTTATCATATCTCTAACTCTTTATTAGCCATTGGTAACGGTGGAATTTTTGGTAGAGGACTAGGCAACAGCATTTTAAAATTAGGTTATTTGCCTGAACCTCATACCGACTTTATTTTCGCTGTTATTTGTGAAGAATTAGGTTTAATTGGTGGTTTATTAGTGATATGTTTAGAATTCTTTATTGTTTATCGAGCATTTCAATTTGCTACTAAAACAACTTCATATTTTTATAAATTAGTTTGTGTAGGTATAGCTGCATATATTGGTAGTCAAACGTTCGTCAATTTAGGTGGTATATCAGCAACAATACCATTAACAGGTGTACCATTACCATTTATTAGTTATGGTGGTTCGTCAATTATTAGTTTAAGTATCGCATTAGGGCTATTACTAATTGTTGGTAAACAAATTAAAATTGATCAACATAGAAAGAAACAACAAAAGAAAGTAGATATAAAACGACGATTTAATTAAATAACTAAGTCAAAGTTAAAACTTACTCCCTTCAAAGTAAACATTGTAACATGTCTGCTAGAAGGGAGTTATATTTTTATTAATAGAATTAAAGTGATTGTGGTATAGACATTTTGGTATTAAATCTTTGAGTACCTTTATCACAATAATTAAGTTTGCTGTCAAGATTATGATAGCTCGTTGTATTATTTTTCAATATTAGTTTTTACTTTGCTAACAATATTACAGTTACTTAATATATTACTATGATTTAATAACTAAATATTATTACTAAAATAAACGTAGATACTAGAAAAGTTTATACACTGATGATAAGATAAAGTTATTGTTATTGATAACTTTATATGATTTTTTATGGTATTTTTTAAATTTTAATTTATCATTAAAATAGCTTAATTGATAAATTTAGTATATCTATAGCAAAATATTGAACATTAGGATAAAATTTTATTATCTAATTAGTTAGAAAATTCTAATAGTTTAAGGAGTGTATCGCTATTGAAACATATAAAAAAGTTGCTTGTTGCTAACCGTGGAGAAATTGCAATTCGAATTTTTAGAGCAGCAGCAGAGTTAGACATTAATACGGTTGCAATTTATTCAAATGAAGATAAAAGTTCATTACACAGATATAAAGCTGATGAATCTTATTTAGTAGGCAGTGATTTAGGACCAGCTGAAAGTTATTTAAATATTGAACGTATTATAGATGTAGCAAAACGAGCTCATGTAGATGCGATTCATCCTGGCTATGGTTTTTTAAGTGAAAATGAACAGTTTGCACGTCGATGTCAAGAAGAGGGAATAAAATTTATAGGACCTCATCTAGAACATTTAGATATGTTTGGAGATAAAGTTAAAGCCCGTACCACTGCAATCAAAGCAGATTTACCAGTTATACCTGGAACGGATGGTCCAATTAGTTCATATGAATCAGCTAAAGAATTTGCAGATGAGGCAGGATATCCATTAATGATTAAAGCCACTAGTGGTGGTGGCGGTAAAGGTATGAGAATTGTACGCCAAGCTAGCGAATTAGAAGATGCTTTCCATCGTGCTAAATCTGAAGCTGAAAAGTCATTTGGTAACAGTGAAGTATATATAGAAAGATACATCGATAACCCTAAACATATTGAAGTTCAAGTTATTGGTGATGAATTTGGTAATATTGTACATTTATACGAACGTGATTGTTCAGTACAACGTAGACATCAAAAAGTTGTGGAAGTGGCACCTTCTGTTGGATTAACAGAAGATTTGAGACAACGTATTTGTAATGCTGCACTACAATTAATGGAAAATATAAAATATGTTAATGCAGGAACAGTTGAATTTTTAGTTTCTGGTAATGAATTCTTCTTTATTGAAGTAAACCCAAGAGTTCAAGTTGAGCATACCATTACAGAAATGGTAACAGGTATTGATATAGTAAAAACTCAAATTTTAGTGGCTGATGGCGCAAGTTTATTTGGAGATATGATAAACATGCCACAACAACAAGATATTCAAACGTTAGGTTATGCTATTCAATGTCGTATTACTACAGAAGATCCTCTAAATGATTTTATGCCAGATACGGGAACAATTATTGCTTATCGTTCTAGTGGTGGATTTGGCGTACGTTTGGATGCAGGTGATGGTTTCCAAGGTGCAGAAATATCACCGTATTATGATTCATTGTTGGTTAAATTGTCTACCCATGCAATTTCATTTAAACAAGCTGAAGAAAAAATGGTACGTTCATTAAGAGAAATGAGAATTCGTGGGGTTAAAACGAACATTCCATTTTTGATTAATGTTATGAAGAATAACAAATTCACTAGTGGAGATTATACTACTAAATTTATTGAAGAGACGCCGGAACTATTTGATATTAAGCCCACATTAGATAGAGGTACTAAGACTTTAGAGTATATCGGAAATGTCACAATTAATGGTTTTCCAAATGTTCAACAAAGACCTAAACCAGAGTACGAGTCAACAACAATTCCTAAAGTATCACATAACAGAATAGCCTCTCTGTCAGGTACTAAGCAATTATTAGATCAAGTAGGACCGAAAGGTGTTGCAGATTGGGTTAAACAACAAGATGATGTATTGATTACAGATACGACATTTAGAGATGCACATCAATCTTTATTAGCAACCCGAGTAAGAACTAAAGATATGATGAATATTGCTTCAGAAACTGCTGAAGTATTTAGAGATGGTTTTTCACTTGAAATGTGGGGTGGTGCGACATTTGATGTTGCTTATAACTTCCTTAAAGAAAATCCATGGGAACGTTTAGAACGCTTACATAAAGCAATACCAAATGTATTGTTCCAAATGTTACTAAGAGCGTCCAATGCTGTTGGTTATAAAAATTATCCAGATAATGTAATTCATAAATTTGTTGCAGAAAGCGCGAAAGCGGGAATTGATGTCTTTAGAATATTTGATTCATTAAACTGGGTAGATCAAATGAAAGTAGCAAATGAAGCAGTACAACATGCAGGAAAGATTTCTGAAGGAGCTATTTGTTATACAGGTGACATTTTAAACCCACAACGTTCTAACGTATATACATTAGAATACTATGTGAAGTTAGCCAAAGAATTAGAAAGAGAAGGTTTCCATATTTTAGCAATTAAAGATATGGCAGGACTATTAAAACCTAAAGCAGCTTATGAATTAATAGGCGAATTAAAAGAAGCTGTCGATTTACCAATTCATTTGCATACACATGATACGAGTGGTAATGGCTTGTTAACTTACAAACAAGCAATAGACGCTGGTGTCGATATTATTGATACTGCAGTAGCTTCAATGAGTGGTTTGACTAGTCAACCTAGTGCGAACTCTTTATATTATGCATTAAATGGTTTCTCACGTAACTTGAGAACAGATATTGAAGGACTAGAAACATTGAGTCAATATTGGTCAACTGTACGTTCATATTATTCTGATTTTGAAAGTGATATCAAATCGCCTAATACTTCTATTTATCAACATGAAATGCCTGGTGGACAATATTCTAATCTAAGTCAACAAGCGAAAAGTTTAGGACTTGGAGAACGCTTTGATGAAGTTAAAGATATGTATCGTCGAGTTAATTTCTTGTTTGGTGATCTTGTAAAAGTTACGCCATCATCCAAAGTTGTTGGAGATATGGCATTATATATGGTTCAAAACGATTTAGATGAACAATCGGTTATTGCTAATGGTTATAAATTAGATTTCCCTGAGTCAGTAGTGTCGTTCTTTAAAGGTGAGATTGGACAACCTGTTAATGGTTTTAATAAAGAATTGCAAGATGTCATTTTAAAAGGACAAAGTGCTTTAACCGAAAGACCAGGTGAATATTTAGAACCTGTTAATTTTGATGAAGTTAGAAATCAATTGGCACAACAACAAGATGAAGTTACTGAACAAGATGTCATTAGTTATGTGTTATATCCAAAAGTATATGAACAATATATTCAAACTAAAGAACAATATGGAGATTTATCGTTACTCGACACACCAACATTCTTCTTTGGTATGAGAAATGGTGAAACAGTTGAAATTGAAATTGATACTGGTAAGCGTTTAATAATTAAATTAGAAACAATTAGCGAGCCTGATGAAAATGGTAATAGAACGATTTACTATGCTATGAATGGTCAAGCGCGTAGAATTTATATTAAAGATGACAATGTGCAAACCAACGCACATGTTAAGCCAAAAGCAGATAAGTCAAATCCAAATCATATTGGTGCTCAAATGCCTGGATCAGTAACTGAAGTTAAAGTTGCTGTAGGTGACGAAGTTAAAGCTAATCAACCATTGTTAATTACTGAAGCGATGAAAATGGAAACAACGGTTCAAGCACCATTCGATGGTGTCATTAAACAAATAACAGTAGTTAATGGAGATGCTATTGCTACTGGAGATTTACTAATTGAAATAGAATCACAACAATAATGAAGCATCACGAATAATGTATACAAATAAGCACCCTAACAATGATGTAACCCAATCATTGTTAGGGTGCTTATTATAATGTTATTAATTCTGGTTCTCTATTTTTAGGACTGATAAATAAAAAGTGAATAAGTTAAAAAATAATTATGTATCAGTCGAATATGGGAGAGAACTTTAATTTTTAGCTTTTAATGCACGTTTAGTACGTAATATTAACATAATAAAGTATGCCATCATACCGAATAAATAAGTTATAAATAAGGCGTGGAATAAGGCAACTATTAAATTTACACCAGTCATGATAGATAGAGCACCAGTAACTGCTTGTAATATGACTAAAATCAATGCTGCAGTATAACCATATCTAACGGTACGATTATTTGGATAATTCTTAATTGCATGAATGTAAGTAATTAAAATGATTATAAAGACAATTAAAGCCATAGCTCTATGAGCTAATTGAACCCAATCTTGTTCAGAATGCGGCAATAAATCACTAAATGGTAAAGGAAATCCTCCATAAGCTAAACTAGCATGTGCATGTCTTACTAAAGCACCTGTATAAACGCCACAATACGTTATAATTGCCATAATCCAAGTTAAACGACGTAGCGGTTTTTTGATAATTAATACGTCAGCTTCATATTTTTGATCCACAGAGAAAATAATTAAAGTAATTAAGAACACTGATGAAAAACTAATTAAAGAAATACCAAAATGAAGCGCAAGAACGTAACTATTTTGTTGCCAAATTACAGCTGCAGCTCCTACTAATGCTTGAATTAATAAAAAGCCAACACTAATGATAGATAATGGTTTAATTTCTTTTATATATCCTATATTTTTCCAAGCAGTTATAACTAGCCAAAGTACAATAATTAATGATAAGCCCGATACAGCCCTGTGACTTAATTCAATTATTGTAGAAATAGGCATGAAGTCTGGAACTAGCGCACCATGACACAATGGCCAAGATGACCCACAACCATCTTCTGAGCCAGTTTTGGTAACTAAAGCGCCACCTAGTTGCACGAACGTCATCATTAATGTGGCTAGGACGCCAAGCCATTTTAAATTCTTTTTACTAAACACTTTTATACACCCCACAATAAAAAACGCATCTGAAAATATGACATACATATTTTTACACGGATGCATCATTTTAAATATTTATTTTCTAACACATACAGTATAACAATTATTTAAGTCATAATTGTGTCACAAAATTGACATTTTATAATGTCGTAAAGATGTCACAATTTAATTTTATTAAACCTGTTAATTTTATGCAAATTGATATATCATATTATTATATGAACAAATTTAAGGAGGGGGAAAATGAGTAAAGAGCACACTTTGTCACAAGATGAAAGCAGAGTAAACTTCAAAGAATTACAACAAATTATTAAAATGGGACTTGTTCAAGGTAACTTGATTCCAGCATTTGCAGGTGCATGGCTTGCGGTTGTAATGACAGGTCATTCCTTCCTATCATCGATACCTCAAATTATACTGATGCTTATAGGCTCTACATTAATTATGGGTGGTGCTTGTGCGTTAAATAATTATTATGATCAAGATATTGATCAAATTATGCCAAGTAAGCAAAATAGACCTACAGTTAATGATAGAATTTCAAATAAAAATTTATTATTATTAAGTTTCGGAATGATGTTAGTAGGTGAAATGAGTTTATTCCTATTAAATATTCCAACAGGTGTATTAGGACTTGCAGGCATAGTAGGATATGTCTCTTTTTATTCTATTTGGTCTAAAAGACATACAACTTGGAACACTGTTGTAGGTAGTTTTCCTGGTGCTGTACCTCCATTAATTGGTTGGGTAGCTATTGAAGGATCTATGAGTATAGAAGCAATTGCTTTATTTTTAGTTATATTTTGTTGGCAACCCATTCATTTTTATGCTTTAGCAATTAAACGTAAAGATGAATATTCATTAGCAAATATTCCAATGTTACCATCTGTTAAAGGATTTAAACGTACACGTGTCAGTATGTTTATTTGGCTAATTATTTTATTACCATTGCCACTAATGTTATCTAGCTTAGGAACAACTTTTGTTGTGTTAGCTACATTATTAAATCTTGGATGGCTTGCATTGGGTTTAACTACATTCAAAAAAGATTCAATTCAAGAGAAATGGGCAACAAAAATGTTTATATATTCACTAAATTATTTAGTAGTATTTTTCGTTTTAGTTGTTATCGTTTCACTAATTAATATGATTTAGATTAAATTAAGTTAGGATGAAAAATATGGGCGTTCCAATTTTACCAACAATTAGTACTTCATGTATCGTGATAAGTGCCATTTTAATTGCGATTGGTTGGAGATTGATTTGGAAAGGGGATATCGAAAAGCATAAAAAAGTGATGTTAGCAGCTGCAATATTTGCTACAACATTTTTTGTTATTTATATGAGTAGAACTATTTTTATAGGTAATACTGCTTTTGGTGGACCTGAAAGTATTAAAAAATATTATACGTTTTTCTTAATTTTCCATATTAATTTAGCAACAATAGGCGGAATATTAGGTATTATACAAATTGTTACTGCATTTAAAGATAAATTTAATATTCATCGTAAAGTTGGACCATTCGCTTCAATCATTTGGTTTTTAACAGCTATTACTGGTGTAACAGTTTATACATTATTATATGTACTATACCCAGGTGGAGAAACAACTTCTTTATTAAAAGCAACATTTGGTCATTAATTTAATAAGTGAATGAAATAAGAGACTGGTAGAACATAATATGTTTTATCAGTTTTTTTGAATTAGAAGAGCCTGGGACAAAATGTATTTTACACTTAAATTTGAGCATTTGGCAGTAACTGTCTGATTTTCAAAGCGTTGATAAATCACCATTTTGAAAACCTAGTCAGTCTTGCCGGGGTGGGACTACGAAATAAATTTTATATAAAATTCATTTCTGTCCCACTCCCATCACAAGTTAATCTCATATACTTTTATATTTTATAAAAAAGATTTATATAAAATGTAAATTACAGAAATTTTGTATATAGCTCCTAGAAAGAAAGGTTCTCTCCCAAATTGGACTGATATATAATTATTTTTTTAGCCTCGCTATGCCCAACCTGCATTGCATGAAAAAACTGGATAACCAGTTTTTCTGTGTTGGGTCCCCGGTCTTCGACTAGCACTGCTCCCTCAGGAGTCTCGGCTTCAAAATAATTTGTGCTTTAAATTATTCTTTTTTTATTTATCAGTCCTAAAAAAAATAGAGAACCGAAAGAAATAGTTATATATTATATGTTAATTTAAGTTGCAATATAATGTAAACGATGACTCAATGGATAACAGTCTATAAAACTAGTAAGATGTTATATAATACTGACTAGTAATTTCATTAATAAATTATTTAAAGCATAGTATCAAAGTAAAGAGATGCTTTAGTTATTGTTGTATTGAAATGAGCCTGGGACAAAACGTATTTTACACTTAAATTTAAGCATTTGGCAGTAACTGTCTGGTTTTCAAAGCGTTGATAAATCACCATTTTGAAAACCTAGTCAGTCTTGCCGGGGTGGGAGGGACCCGTCATAGAAAATTTTATAAAGGATTACAGTTGACACTATTAGTGCAACTGCATAGGGACCCAACAAAGAGAATTTCATCAAGAAATTCTACGGACAATGCAGGGACCCGTCATAGAAAAATTTTATAATTAAAATTTTTACTTTAATGTGCAAGACGGGCAAGGTTGGGCAAGAACTAGTAAAGATTGTAAATCTAACTAGTTCTAAATGTGCAAGACGGGCATCTACGAAATAAATTTTATATAAAATTCATTTCTGTCCCACTCCCAAGTATGATTGTTAGTATTTTAACTTGAAATTCTCTATACTATAATCTAATTCAATCAACAATTTGTAATGAGACTGAATGTGATGAAGTCTATATAGAATGACTCGAGTGGTTGCTTATTTTTGTATTGTTTTTTACAATAGTAATAATTATTTTTAGGTGGTTGGCTGATGAAAAAATTAGTAATTAGAGTTATTGGTGTGTTCTTTTTAATAGGCTTTTTAGTATATTTATTTTATTCGCCAAAGCTGAAATTTGATGTTTTAGAGAATCCTAATAAAAATACTAAAATAACAAAAAGTGATAAATACAAAATGAATAACCATGCAGAAAATCCGAAACCTAAAAAGGGTGTTGGCACATGGGTAGGTAAAAACATTAATATATTAACTGAAAAATTTGGACAAGCAGAACGTATTTATCCATATAAAGAAAAATATAAAAATTATGTTTTTAAAGATAAGAATAAATATTATATCGTCACAACTAAAGATAAAAAAATTGAGTCAGTATATGCAACTGGCAAATCTGTTAACGTAAGTCCACTGAAAATCGGTGAACATGTAGGTAAAATATTTAATAATACGAGTATTAATCCTGAACCAACATTTACAGTTAATGGAAAAAAATATGAATTTGAATTATCAGATGAAGACATAAAAACACAAATGTTAATCAAATATGGTGATATTTATGCACAAGTTTATACAGACCAACAGTCAAAAGAAATATTAAGTGTTAGATTTCTAACTAAAGAGATGTTAGCAGAAATTCAACCATATCAACTAAATAATAACTCATCGGATAGTGATGATGAAAAAGTTGAACAGCCAGTTGGACAAAGTTCTAATCAACTCATTTCATTGTATGAAGTAACCAATGAAATGAGAAAACTTAAAGGATTACACCCTTTAAAAGTAAATAGTGATTTAGCGCATATAGCTTCAAATAACTTATACGAAGCAACTTCGAGTGGTAATGATGGTGTAGAATTTACGGAAGATGCTTTAAAAGGTCAATTTGAAAAAAATAGTATAAGTTATAAGTCCACTGCTCAAAATGTGGGCTATGACTTTAATGACGTACCGACATTAATTCATAGTTGGATGAATTCAGATATTCATCGTTCACGACTTTTAAATTCTAAATATGATGAAATGGGAGGAGAAGTAATGAGAGATTACTATTCATTAATCTTTTTACAAAAATAATAAAATGAGGGATATATATGATAACTAGTGCATCATTGGACATTTTAGATGATATAGACGAACTAGCAGATATGATCGTCCAATCCGAGACGTATTTTCAATTTAAACAAGCTGAGCAGCAATTGGCGAATGATGATGAAGCACATTTATTATATCAAGCTTTTTTGAAATCTAAGGAAAAATACGATGAAGTACAAAGGTTTGGGAAGTATCATCCAGATTACAGACAAGTTATGATGGAAACAAGGCAACGTAAGCGAGCATATGAAATGCTTGAAGTGGTAATGTATCATAAATCAAAAGAAGTAGAGTTACAACAACTTATTGATGAGGTAGTTTTTAAAATTGCAGTAGCAGTTTCCGAAAACGTAAAAATAGAAGCGGGCAATCCATTTTTTCAAACTACACATCATGGCTGTGCGACTGGTGGTTCATGTAATTGTTCATTGTAATAGATATACAAATGATAAAAGAGGTCATCCGTTAATTTGGATGACCTCTTTTTGTAATGACGATATATAGTAACTTTAATTATTAAAATTCTAAGTAAGATAAATTATTTCTGTTTTACACCTAGCGTTGATTTAAATTGTTGAGCTAAATCTGGACGATCAGTAACTAAGGTATGTACACCTTTATGATATAAGTCTTTCATTAAATCAACACTATTCACACCGTAAAATCCTGGTACAATGTTTAAGTCATTTAACCAATTAATAAAGCGTCTAGAAGTTAAATTGATACCATTAAATGATGTTGGCATTTGGAAAGTATTTGCTTGAGGAAGGTATGACTTCCCAAGGAATAAATGGAATTTTAAAAATGCTTCAGTAACTTCTTGTTGGCTTGCACCTATAGCAATATGACCATTTGCAATTTTATTGAAACGTGCTATTTGCTGTCGATAAAAACTCGTTACTAGAACACGGTCTTCTGCATGATTGCTTGTGATAATGTCAAACATGATTTGTGGTGCAATACTACCTTCAAATGAATCTGGAGCATCTTTTAAGTCTACATTGATATACATATTAGGGTACATTTGTAGTAATTCATCAAAAGTTAAAATAGATGTATCTTTATGCGCTCTGTATGGCGTTGCACCATTAATATCTTTGAAGTGATATCCTGCATCTAATTTTTTTAATTCAGCTAATGTATGCTCGCTCACTTTACCAGAACCATTAGTTGTTCTATCTACAGTTGCATCATGAAAGACAATTAATTGTTGATCTTTTGTTAATCTAACATCCGTTTCGAACCCATCAACACCAAACTTTACAGCATTATCAAATGCTAACTTTGTTTGTTCAGGTTTTAAAGCCATACCACCACGATGAGCGAAAATATATGGAGCTTGACCATTGAAAAATGCTGGAATTGTTTGTTTATGTTGTGTTGTTTGACGTTGCATTACAACTAATAAAGAACTTAATAATCCAGCAGTAAGTATTGATGTATTTAGTACAAATCTATTTAATTTTTTCATATAATGTTCCTCCTTAATTTGAATTATTAGCTTAACAAACATCGTGAAATTTAAACAATGATATGGGATTAAAGTACTAACAATTCAAAACAGTAATATTACAACAAAGTACTTACTCGCTCGAAATATATTATTATCATTATTGACATTGCATTAGCTAAATATTTTAAAATTGATAAAGTCGTGATATGATTAATCCTGAATAATAGTGGAGTGATAAAATTATGAATTTAGTTCCAAGAACAAGTATTATTATATATTTAAAACATATGAAACACGAAAGACAAATTCGTAAATATGGACATATTGTCCATTCAAATAAAGAGCGAAAATTTGTTGTAATGTATGTTAATGAAGAAGATGTTGATTAC
Organism: Staphylococcus simiae; assembly: GCF_017357005.1. Taxonomy (NCBI): domain Bacteria; kingdom Bacillati; phylum Bacillota; class Bacilli; order Caryophanales; family Staphylococcaceae; genus Staphylococcus; species Staphylococcus simiae. The sequence continues at coordinate 1,020,808 of NZ_CP071589.1, forward strand.
ATTGTCAATAAATTAATGCAATTAAAATATGTAAAGCATATTGATGGTTCTCCATATAAATATTTAAAGAAAAATTATGATAAAGAAAAACACGAAGTTTTATAATGTATTATTGAAGTTCAGGAATCCATTTTTGTAGTCTTAAGACACTAGTCAAATAGTTATAATATAATTGCAAATCATGAAATGCTTCTGGTGGTTGAACATCGATACCAAAGACTGGAATATCATATTGTGCGGCAGTTTTATTTATCATGTCGAATTTTTGATTACTTTGTGGATATGGATATTTAAGTGCATTAATCATCGTATAAAATGCTTGGAAATGATTGGCAGAAGTGGGTTGCATAATGATTGATACGGATGATAATGCTTTTGATGATTGTGGCGAATGGAAGTAGACAATTTTATCAATTCGTTGATGGTTATATTCAATTAAGGTCATAAATTCGAATAAATCAGTTAGTCCTTCTCCAAGTGTAATAAATGTTTGTTTCATAGTTATATCAATCTCCTTTTTCTCAATAAATTATATAAAATTAGTAAATGAATTGGAAGTGTTAATCATATGAGAGTGATTGCAGGTAAACATAAAAGTAAAGCTTTGGAAAGTCTTGAAGGTCGTAATACTAGACCAACAATGGACAAAGTAAAAGAAGGTATCTTTAATAGCTTGTTTGAAATTGATGGATTAGGATTAGATCTCTTTGCTGGTAGTGGTGCATTAGGTATTGAAGCTTTATCTCGCGGTATGGATAAGGTTATCTTTGTTGATCAAAACTTTAAGGCTGTACAAGTGATTAAAGCAAATTTAAAGCAACTCGACTTAATGTCACAAGCAGAAGTTTATAAAAATAACGCAGATAGAGCATTAAAAGCGTTAGCAAAAAGAGAAATTCAGTTTGATATTATTTTTCTAGACCCACCATACAATAAAGGACTAATTGATAAAGCATTAGAACAAATTTCACAGTTTAATTTATTAAAAGAAAATGGTATCATCGTTTGTGAATTTAGTAATCATGAAGATATTAAATATCAACCGTTTAAGTTAATTAAAAGGTACCATTATGGATTGACAGATACTTTGTTACTAGAAAAAGGAGAATAGTATGAAACATACAATTGCGGTCATACCAGGAAGTTTTGACCCTATTACATATGGTCATTTAGACATTATCGAAAGAAGTACAGATCGTTTTGATGAAATTCATGTTTGTGTTTTAAAAAATAGTAAAAAAGAAGGTACTTTCAGCTTAGAAGAACGTATGGATTTAATTGCTCAATCTGTATCACATTTGCCAAATGTTCAAGTCCATCAATTTAGTGGTTTATTAGTAGATTATTGTGAACAAGTAGGGGCAAAAACGATTATTCGTGGCTTAAGAGCTGTAAGTGATTTTGAATATGAATTACGTTTAACGTCAATGAATAAAAAGTTAAATAATGAAATAGAAACGATGTATATGATGACAAGTACTAATTACTCATTTATAAGTTCAAGTATTGTTAAAGAAGTGGCTGCATATCGTGCAGACATTTCAGAGTTTGTACCACCAAATGTTGAAAAAGCTTTAAAAGAAAAATTTAAATAATTAAAAACCTAATGTCTTGGTGAATCATTCATGACATTAGGTTTTATAATGTAATAGAAAAATATTAAAACTTTTGAATAACAGGTGTATTGAAATCATGTTGTGTTTGACCACTGATTAAGTTATAAATTGTTGTACTTTTTATTTCATTTTTAAATAAATGACGGTTACTTTTATTGATGTTTGTAGCAAATACTCTTTCAGGAAATTTTGATTTTAATAATTTTAAATAGGCTCTACCTTGTTCGTTCATTGCTAAAATTCTAACACCATTAATGTGAGTTGACACATCTTGTTGTTTTATATTTAGAAGCACATTCATCAGTAATCGTTGGATATGAGTATAGGTATAGCGCTTTGTTTTTAACAATTCAACAAAATGTTTCAAATTTGTAGCGTCTTTTATTTTAGATTTTAAGCGGTTTTCAAAACCTTCAGACATAGTATAAATAGGTGTTAAATCACTTTGCTCACTAGCTTCAATTTGATATTGTAAATATTCGAAAACATGATTAATATGCATATGTGGTTGTTGATATAATTTTTGTATTGTTGTGGGCACTACATTTTTCCATTCATCATTATTGTTAAATAATGATTTCCTAATGGATGTTCCACTAGCAAAATGATTGTGATGTATATTAGTGTCATGGTGAGAGCTTTGTTGACGTGACACAGTTTGTGCTTCAATATGTGGTGCCAATTGATTGATTGCTTTAAGATAACTTAAACCTAACATATTGTTTGGTGATTGTAGGGCTTGATGATGATTCAATAGTTCACTAATGATGCGAGGGTAACTTTTACCTTGTTTTAATTTAGTGTTAAATTCGTCTGATTGCTCAATCATGCTAAGTTGTTGAGATAATTTTTTTAATAATTCAATATTGCCACTTTCACTACCGAAAACGATGCAATCAATATCTAAGTAGTCAGCTACTTTTACTGCAAGTTGTGCGAAATAATCACTTGAAGAAAGACTTGCAATTAGTGGTAATTCAACGACTAAATCTACACTTGATAGAGCCATAGTTGCGCGTGTGAATTTGTTATAGATAGCAGGTTCACCACGCATAACAAAATTACCGCTCATGATAGCAACCGTAACGTCAGCTTGTGAAATTTTTTTAGATTGAATGATATGATGTTGATGCCCATTATGAAAGGGATTATATTCTGTAATTAAACCAACGCTTTTCATTTGCATTTCTTCCTTTCAGTATTCATTATTAATATTGTAACAGATGAACATATGTTAAGAAAAAATCTTGACAACTTGTGATTAGAAAGTTAAAATAAATTTTGTGCTTGTTAGAGGTGAAGCCATATGAAATGGTCAATTACGCAATTAAGAAAATATCAAGGTAAGCCTTTTGAATTTAATCAAACGGTAAGTTTTGACAATTTAAAAGAATCACTTGGATTAATTGATTTATCTCCAATTACTGTTCAAGGTCAGTTAACAATTAAATCGACTGAAGTTATTGCAGATATGCATATTACTGGTACCTATACGATGCCTTGTGCACGTACGTTAGTACCTGTTGAAGTACCATTAGATGTTAATACAACAGAAGTATTTGATTTAGAAGGTTATAATCAATACATTGATGAAGATGATGTTGATGAACATTATCATGAGGTCACAAATGGTACAGTTGATTTGAAAGATATTGTTGAGGATATTGTCATTATTGAGAAACCAATGAGAGCTTATTCTGAACAAAGCAATCAAATGTTGACAGAAGGTAATGGTTGGGAAGTCATCGAAGAAGATCAATTAGCACAACTTGCTAAAGAGCAAGAAGAGAGTGATTCAACAGAACAAGTTGATCCAAGGCTTCAGAAATTACAACAATTATATGATAAAGAGCAATAAGTAGTTTAGTTAATGATATAATGTTGTTAATTAAACAAACATTAATTATTATTCGTTTATAATTTAAGGAGGATATATCATGGCAGTACCAAAAAGAAGAACTTCTAAAACTAGAAAAAACAAACGTCGTACGCATTTCAAAATTTCAGTTCCAGGTATGACTGAATGCCCAAGCTGTGGCGAATACAAATTATCTCACCGCGTATGTAAAAACTGTGGTTCTTACAATGGTGAAGAAGTAGTTTCTAAATAATTAGATACTCATATATAAACCCTGATTGAAATTATAATTTCAATCAGGGTTTTTTAGGTTCACTATCAAATTGGACTGATGTATAAAAGGTTCTATTGTTAATCGAACTGATAGAAAATTTAAACTCTAAATGTACAAGTTCTATTAGCTTCGTACCCCCAACTTGTACATATAGAGCTAGTTAGCTTTACAATCTATACTAGCTCTTGCCAACATTTCCCGTCTTTCACATTTAATGCTAGTTAGATATTGAATCTTTAGTAGTTTATGCTCTGTTTGTCTAATAATCAAAAATTCAATATGTGATTTTATATAACGACTCTCGTCCACTCAGATCAAACTAACTAGAATAATTAAACGTTAGTTTACCATTGCTTTACATTTTAGATATATACTATGAAACCCTTATATGACATATAGAATGTATTTTGACTTAGTCTCATGTTGAGTACTTGTATATTTTGACATTAATTGAAAAGTTTCTTAGTGTTAAGTGATAAACTATTAAATATCGAAAACCATTTTGTTGAAATACTATCTTAAGCTAATATAGAAGAAATATTAAAACCCTACATATGAAGTCATTCTATTTTAAATATCACATACCTATGTATTCGCACTAGTGAGTAAGAAGGTGTTTATTGTATACTTGACAATAGTTACTCATTTATAGATTTATGTTATTAATAATTAAGTAATGATTACAGTATGAAAATTTAGACTGATAATAAAAATGAATTATCAATATAAAGCGAGGTATCCCTTTTGGAACAAATCACTTCAGCACAAAATGCTAAAATTAAACAAGCAAATAAGCTAAAAAAGAAGCGTGAAAGAGATAAAACAGGTCTTGCACTAATCGAAGGTATACATTTAGTAGAAGAAGCAGTTAAAAGTGACATTAACATCAAGCAATTATTTGCTATTGAACCATCACGTTTAGACCAGCAAATGATTGATTATGCTCAAGAAACATATGAAATAAACATGAAAGTTGCTGAATCTTTATCAGGTACGGTTACACCACAAGGCTTTTTTGCCATTATAGAAAAGCCACAATATGACGTTACTCAAGCTAAGCAAGTACTTTTAATCGATCGTATACAAGATCCGGGTAATTTAGGTACATTAATTAGAACAGCTGATGCTGCTGGTATAGATGCTGTAATCATGGAAAAAGGCACAACAGACCCATATCAAGATAAAGTTTTAAGAGCTAGTCAAGGTAGTGTGTTTCATGTACCTGTCATTATTGATGAATTGTCTAGTTTTATACAACAGTTCAATGGACCAGTATATGGAACTGCTTTAGAACAGTCGATACCTTTTAAAGAAGTTCAGTCTAGTGAGTCATTTGCATTATTACTTGGCAATGAAGGTGAAGGTGTTAATCCAGATTTATTGCAACAAACAACCCAAAATTTGATTATTCCAATTTATGGTCAAGCTGAAAGTTTAAATGTAGCCATTGCAGGTAGTATTTTATTGTATCATTTGAAAGGTTGACCCTTAGTATCTGAATCAGATATAATTATAGATAATTGTTTAACAACGACTACAAATTTTTCAAGATATACAAATTAATAATGACCTATAAAAAGACATGGATTAAATATAATAATTGTTCAGGGAGAATAATCATGACTGCAAATTATTCCAATTATTATTAATCTTTTCACCTTTTTGGTTACTTAAAGAGATTTAAGTCGGAATGATGATCCGTTATCAACATAGTACAAGTGTATGCGTATGCATAAATTTGGGTGGTACCACGGAAAGGCTTTCGTCCCATATCTAGGGATGAAAGTCTTTTTATTTTTTCAAACGTTAAACAACAATTAACAAATACGATATAGGACAAGGGAGGACGATTTAATGTCTGAACAACAAACAATGTCAGATTTAAAACAACAAGCACTCGTTGATATTAACGAAGCAAATGATGAACGTGCACTACAAGACGTCAAAGTTAAATATTTAGGTAAAAAAGGTTCAGTTAGTGGATTAATGAAATTGATGAAAGATTTACCTAATGAGGATAAACCAGCATTTGGGCAACAAGTTAATGAATTACGTCAAACGATTCAAAATGAGTTAGATGAACGTCAACATATGTTGGCTAATGAAAAGTTAAACAAACAATTGGCTGAAGAAACAATAGACGTAACTTTACCTAGTCGTCACATAGAGATTGGTTCTAAACATCCATTAACACGTACGATTGAAGAAATAGAAGATTTATTCTTAGGATTAGGTTATGAAATTGTAACTGGTTATGAAGTAGAACAAGATCACTATAATTTTGAGATGTTAAATTTACCTAAATCCCATCCAGCACGTGACATGCAAGATTCTTTTTACATTACTGATGAGATTTTATTACGTACACATACATCACCAGTTCAAGCACGTACTATGGAACAACGTCATGGACAAGGTCCAGTGAAAATTATTTGTCCAGGGAAAGTATATCGTCGCGATTCAGATGATGCGACACATAGTCATCAATTTACACAAATTGAGGGATTAGTCGTCGATAAAAATATTAAGATGAGTGATTTAAAAGGTACTTTAGAGTTATTAGCTAAAAAATTATTTGGTGCTGATCGTGAAATTAGACTACGTCCAAGTTATTTTCCATTTACAGAACCTTCTGTTGAAGTTGATGTGTCATGTTTTAAATGTAAAGGTAAAGGATGTAATGTTTGTAAACATACTGGCTGGATTGAGATATTAGGAGCTGGTATGGTGCATCCAAATGTACTTGAAATGGCTGGATTTGATTCCCAAGAATACTCTGGCTTTGCTTTTGGTATGGGACCAGATCGTATTGCAATGTTGAAATATGGCATTGAAGACATACGTCATTTCTATACTAATGACGTAAGATTTTTAGATCAGTTTAAAGCAGTTGAAGATAGAGGTGATTTGTAATGTTGATATCTAATGAATGGTTAAAAGATTATGTAGTAGTAAATGATTCAGTTACTGATTTAGCTGAGAGAATTACGCGAACAGGTATTGAAGTTGACGATATTATTGATTACGCCAAAGATATTAAAAATTTAGTTGTAGGTTATGTGATATCAAAAGAACAACATCCTAATGCAGATAAATTAAACATTTGTCAAGTTGATATTGGGGAAGAAGAACCAGTACAAATCGTTTGTGGTGCACCTAATGTTAATGCTGGACAATATGTTATTGTTGCAAAAGTAGGTGGTCGTTTACCTGGTGGTATTAAAATTAAAAAAGCTAAATTACGTGGTGAAGCGTCATCAGGTATGATTTGCTCCTTACAAGAAATTGGAATTTCAAGTCATTTAGTACCAAAAGAGTATGAAACTGGTATTTATGTATTTAATGACACAATGATACCTGGTACTGATGCATTACAAGCATTGTATCTTGATGATCAAGTAATGGAATTTGATTTAACACCAAACCGTGCAGATGCATTGAGCATGATTGGAACTGCTTATGAAGTTTCAGCGTTATATGATACAACTATAACTAAACCAACAACTGAGACACAAAATATTGCTACATTTGCTGCCGATGAATTGTCAGTAACAATCGAAAATGAAGATAAAGTTCCATATTATAGTGCTCGTGTAGTGCATAACGTAACCATTAAGCCATCACCAATTTGGATGCAAGCACGTTTAATTAAAGCCGGTATTCGTCCAATCAATAACGTCGTAGATATTTCTAATTATGTGTTATTAGAATATGGACAACCACTGCATATGTTTGATCAAGATGCTATAGGTTCTCAACACATTATTGTACGACAAGCACATGATGGAGAAGAGATGACTACATTAGATAACCAACAACGTCAATTACAAGCAAATGATATTGTCATTACTAATGGTCAAAGTCCTATTGCTCTTGCAGGTGTGATGGGTGGAGATTTCTCTGAAGTCAAAAATCAAACAACTAATATTGTTGTTGAAGGTGCAATATTTGATCCAGTTTCTATACGACATACTTCACGAAGACTTAATCTACGTAGTGAAGCATCTAGTCGTTTTGAAAAAGGTATTGCCACAGAATTTGTTGATGAGGCAGTCGATCGTGCATGTTATTTATTACAAACCTATGCTGATGGTGAGGTATTACAAGATAGGGTAGCAGCAGGTGACTTAGGTTCATTGATGACACCAATTGATATTACAGCAGAAAAAGTAAATCGTACAATTGGTTTTGATTTATCACAATCACAAATCATTAATATTTTTAAACAATTAGGTTTTGAAACGACAGTAACTAATGAAGTTATTACTGTACAAGTACCATCTAGACGTAAAGACATTACTATTAAAGAAGATTTAATTGAAGAAGTCGCAAGGATTTATGGTTATGATAATATTCCATCAACATTACCAATTTTTGAAAAAGTAACTAGTGGTGGTTTAACTGATCGTCAATATAAAACAAGAACAGTTAAAGAAACACTAGAAGGTGCTGGTTTAGACCAAGCCATTACGTATTCTTTAGTATCAAAAGAACAAAGTACAAATTTTGCTATGGAAGAGCGTGAAACAATTGATTTATTAATGCCAATGAGTGAGGCACATGCGACTTTACGTCAAAGTTTATTACCTCATTTAATTGAAGCGGCAGCATATAATGTGGCACGTAAAAATAAAGATGTAAAATTATTCGAATTAGGTAATGTCTTTTTCGGAAATGGACCAGGTCAGTTACCAGATGAAGTTGAATATTTAAGTGGTATTTTAACTGGGGACTATGTAGTTAATCAATGGCAAGCTAAAAAGGAAAGTATTGATTTCTATTTAACTAAAGGTATTGTTGATCGCATAGCTGAAAAGTTAAACATCCAATTTGATTATCGTAGCGCAACAATTGAAGGATTACATCCTGGTCGTACAGCTGAAATCTTATTGCAAGATAAAGTGATTGGCTTTATTGGAGAATTACATCCTTCATTAGCAGCTGATAATGATTTAAAACGTACGTATGTATTTGAATTAAATTATGATGACATCATGAATGTTTCAGTTGGCTATATCAATTATCAACCAATACCAAGATATCCAGGTATGACTAGAGATATTGCCTTAGAAGTCGATCAAGACGTTCCAGCAAGAGATTTATTAGCAACAATTCATCAGTACGGTGGAAAATTATTACAAGATACGCTAGTATTTGATGTTTATCAAGGTGAGCATTTAGAACAAGGTAAAAAATCAATTGCTATTCGTTTAAATTATTTAGACACTGAAAATACGTTGACTGATGAAAAAGTATCAGCGGTACATGATAGCATAGAAGCTGCACTTGTTGAACAAGGTGCAGTCATTAGATAATTTTTAAAATTGGCGGTTTATTGTTAACAATCTTAATGTTAATGATAAATCGCTTTTTTGATGATTTTATACGTTTCACTTTAACATTATCATGATGAAATCAAAAGGTTATAGATAGTATGTGTTCAAAACGTTTCTGATGGAAGTATATGTCAACCAAATGTAATGGACATATGATAGATAATATAAAAATAGTTGTTACAAACTATACTATTGTACCTAAATATTATAAATATTGACGAGAGTATATCTATTGATTAAGGGTATATAAATATGAAATATGAGTAAATAGGAGTGGTTATATGTTAATTGAGCAATGGCAACAAGAGAAAGATACGTTACACCATTTAGCACAAATCTTGGGGAAATATACATTAGTGGCTGCTTATCAAGAACCTCAATGGGAACATGTCATGTTAGATATTAATGTTCAGGGTTTTTCCACAGGATTATTACATGATAAGTCACATGATTTTAGTATTGCTGTGAATTTAATGAATCATCGTATTGAAATTATTGTCGACAATAACTATCATGAAATTTTATTACAAAATGGACAATCTATTAAATTCTATTATGAGCACATAACACAAATACTTAGTGACAATGGTGTCGATTTAGTAATTAATACAACGCCACAAGAAGTGACAGATCATACGCCATTTGAAAAAAATGACCATTTGCATCATTATAACGAAGCAATAGCTAAGGAAGTATTATCTATCATGAAATTTGCTTATAATGCAGAATCAAGTTTTATTAATCCTTTAAGAACTCGTAAAATCAAACCTGGACTATTTTGGGGAACATTTGATATTTCATGTGTCATTGTTTCTGATATTTATCAACCATTTGGTGATAAAACGATGCCAATTGAAGAAGCCGCATTTGATGAACAAATGATTGAATTTGGTTTTTGGTTTGGCGATGATCATTTTAAAGGACCAACATTTTTTGTATTACCATATCCATTTTCGAATCAAACATTTGAATGTCATCAAGATTTTCCTTCGGGTAGTCATTATAATGAACAGCTTGGAGAATTTATTTTGGAGACACAAGACTTTAGTAAGGATAATATAAAAAATATTGAACGTTTCTTTGAAGAATCATTCAATATTTTTAAAACATATTTAAAATGGAAAGATTGCAGTCATTATTTTATCCCTTTGAATATGCGTCATAATCATTTGAAATACTAAGTTTACTGCTGTTTTTTATTGATTAAGGCTAATGCTTTATCTCTATTTTTGAAATGTTTTTTAGAAATATGATCTAAACGGTTAAGACCATATTTATTAATAATTTTAGCTGCGGTTAAATCAACTTTGTTACTAGCACCTTTAGGAATTTCCATGTGTATTTGTTGTGATATTTGATCCATATATTTAACGAAGGCGTATCTAGAGATGATGCTTGCTGCTGCAATAGCTAATGATTTAGATTCGCCTTTCGTTTCAAATTGCGTTTTGTCAGGGAATGGTGTTTCAGAAAGCGCATAGTGATTATATACTTCACGTTTAGCAAATTGGTCTATAACAATATAATCTAATGTTGTATCATTAATTTTTGCTAGCACATTTTTGATTGCTTCATTATGTAACACAGCTTTCATTTTAACTTGAGTCCAACCTTTAGCTTGTTGGATATTATATTTATCATTGTGTAAAGTTAATAACGAATGAGGAATGAAAGTAATAAGTTGTTCAGCTAACTCTACAATGGTTTTATCGGTTAATTTTTTTGAATCATCGACACCTAAAGTTTTTAAGATGGCAATATTTTCTTTTGATACATAAGCAGCACATACAGTGAGAGGACCAAAATAATCTCCACTACCAGCTTCATCGCTTCCAATACAATTGAATTGATTATATTTTATAGTGTTATGTTGCGCTGTTTTCTTGTCAGAGCCTGTAGATAGATTGTTTTGATTACTATGTTGTGGTAAAAGTTGGTGTGCAACTTTATCAGCTTGATTACCTTGAAACATCACTTTGCCTGAATGATAAATATTAATGGTTGTTTGTTGGTATTTCGTACGTGCCTTCATACCTTGAGGTAGGTTAGTCGTTTCAAAGTCTAATTGTGCCATCAATATAGACACTTCTTTGGTAGATAATTTATGTACAATATTGGTCATTGAGAGAAATCCTTTCTTATTATCTTATCTAATTACGTCAGTTAGCAAAAATTATCATAACATAAATTGATTGACAACTAAATTTATAGCTTGAAGTCAAACTTTCTATAGTGCTACTTACAAAATAGGTATTGGTCATGTATAATGTTTATGAAAAAGTTAACGACGTATGATCTATCCATTTAACAATGCAAAGTTAATATTAAAAAGTAAAAATTATTTGATTAGCAATAAAATGATTAATTAAAAGGTCAGGAGAAATTTTAAATGTCACATTTTAAAAATAGAGTAAACGTGTCTATTAATGATCAACTTTTTACAATTGTAGGAGAAGATAATCCGGAACATATTCGTTATGTAGCACATCTAGTGGATGAAAAAATTCGTGAATTAGGATATAAATCAGCAGGTTTGGATACGTCACGTAAAGCTATTTTAACTGCTGTTAATATTATGCATGAAAAAGTCTTATTAGAAGAAGAAAATAGACGTTTGAAACAACATATCCAACAATTAGAACAGCGTGAGCATTAAATTTTATGATTATCGATTTATTTATTATAATTATATTCATTTATTGTTTCGTCGTTGGTTTTAGAAGAGGATGTTGGTTATCGATAATGCACTTTGGTGCTACATTATTCTCGATTTTTGTTGCTTCTAAGTTTTATCAACCTATATTAGAGCGTTTAGTTGTCTTTATACCTTACCCTAAGACGACGGCTTTTGATACGTCATTTGCATATCATTTTTCACATCTGCAACATCTTTTTGAAGCAATTATAGCAATATTAATATTAGCGATGATATCGAAGTTCATTTTATATCTAATTATCGTGACGTTTGATAAAATAGTAGCATATCAAAAGATTCATATTTTTAGTCGAGCCTTAGGAATGATTATTGGTGTATTTGTAGCAATTGTTATGCTTCATTTTATATTATATGTATTAGCATTATATCCAAATGATTGGATACAGCAACAGTTAAGCACTTCGATTGCTAGCAAATCATTAATCTTTGATGTACCGCTATTATCGACATTTACATTAAACTTATAACTAAATTATATGAGGTCAGGACAATGATATAAATCAACAATGATGTCCTGGTCTTATTTTTATGGAGTGTTAATATGACCAAAAAAGATGTTATTAGATTATTAGAACAAATTGCGACATATATGGAGCTTAATGGAGAAAATACTTTCAAAGTATCTGCATATCGCAAGGCAGCACAAAGTTTGGAAATTGATGAAAGACCTTTAGATGAAATCAAAGATGTAACAGAATTAAAAGGAATTGGTAAAGGTGTAGGAGAAGTTATTGATGAATATAGACAAACTGGTGAGTCTTCCACACTAAATGAACTAAAAAAACAAGTACCTGAAGGTTTAGTACCGTTATTAAAAATTCAAGGATTAGGTAGTAAGAAAATTGCTAAGTTATATAAAGAATTAAATATTACTGATAAAGAAAGTTTACAGCAAGCGTGTGAGCAGGGTAAAGTCAGTGAACTTAGTGGCTTTGCTAAAAAAACAGAACAAAATATTTTAGAAGCAGTTAAACAATTAGGTGCCAAAAAAGATAGCTATCCAATTGATCAAATGCGTGGTTTAAACAAAGAAATTATTGATTATATTGCTACATTAGAAGATGTGATTCAATATTCATCAGCAGGTAGCTTTAGAAGATATAAAGAGATGAGTAAAGATTTAGACTTTATTATTAGTACTAATAAACCTGACCATGTACAACAACAGTTATTAAAGATACCTAACAAAGTAAAAGAAGTTGCAGTTGGACAGACTAAAGTATCATTAGAACTATCATATGATGATGAAACAATTGGCGTAGATTTTCGCTTGATTGAACCACAAGCGTTCTATCACACGTTGCAACACTTTACAGGTTCAAAAGATCATAATATTAGAATTCGTCAACTGGCTAAGGAACGTAATGAAAAAGTTAGTGAATATGGTATTGAACAAGCAAATGGTTCGTTACTTCAATATGATAGTGAAGAAGCAATATATGACCATTTTGGTGTTCCTTTTATAGTGCCAGCAATGCGTGAGGATGGTAGTGAATTTGATCGGGATTTAAGTCATATTGTTACACTCAATGATATTAATGGAGATATTCATATGCATACGACGTATAGTGATGGTGCTTTTTCAATTAGAGAAATGGTTGAAGCAAATATTGCTAAAGGCTATGAATTTATGGTCATCACTGATCATTCAGCCAGTTTAAAAGTAGCTAATGGCCTGCAAGTTGAACGATTATTACGTCAAAATGAAGAAATTAAAGCATTGAATAAAGAATACAATGACATAGATATTTACTCAGGTACAGAAATGGATATCTTGCCAGATGGGTCGCTAGATTATGATGATGAAATTCTTGCACAGCTAGATTATGTTATTGCAGCAATACATCAAAGTTTTAATCAATCAGAAGAACAAATAATGGAGCGTTTAGCTAACGCGTGCCACAATCCATACGTACGTCATATTGCACATCCTACTGGACGAATTATTGGTAAACGTGATGGTTATAACCCTAATATTGAGCAATTAATAAAATTAGCTGAAGAAACTAAGACGATATTAGAAATTAACGCTAATCCTAAACGACTTGATTTAAATGCTGATATTGTAAGAAAATATCCTAATGTTAAATTAACGATTAATACAGATGCTCATCATACTGATCATTTAGACTTTATGAAATATGGTGTAGCTACTGCTCAAAAAGGATTTGTTACAAAAGATAGAGTCATTAATACAATGACACGTGAAGCGTTTAAATCCTTTATAGAAAATAATATTAAACTTGAGAAATAGAGGGATTTGATGAGACAAAAAACACTAGATGTTTTAGAATTTGACAAGATACGTACACTTGTAGCCAATGAAACTGTAAGTGATTTAGGTTTTGACAAAGTTAATCAAATGGCTCCAGCAATTGATTATGAAACAGTAGTCTTTCAAATGGAAGAAACTGATGAAATATCTCAAATTTATAATAAACATCGTTTACCCAGTTTAAGTGGGTTAACTAAAGTATCACCTCTGGTTCATAGAGCTGCTATCGGGGGTGTGCTAAATGTCAGTGAACTTAATCAAATAAAGAGATTAATTCAAGTACAGAATCAATTCAAAACATTTTATAACCAACTAGTTGAAGAAGACGAAGGTGTTAAATATGAGATTCTAGATAGTAGAATGTCGCAATTACCAGTATTAACAGACCTTTTTCAACACATAAACGAAACATGTGATACGTATGATCTATATGATAATGCAAGCTATGAATTACAAAGTATTAGAAGTAAAATTTCTACTACCAATCAACGTATTAGACAAAATTTAGATCGTATCGTTAAAAGTCAAGCTAATCAAAAGAAATTATCAGATGCTATTGTAACTGTTAGGAATGAACGTAATGTTATCCCTGTTAAAGCTGAATATAGACAAGACTTTAATGGTATCGTTCATGATCAATCAGCTTCTGGTCAAACATTATATATTGAGCCATCATCTGTAGTTGAAATGAATAATCAAATCAGTCGATTACGTAATGATGAGGCTGTAGAAAAAGAACGTATTTTGAGTCAATTAACAGGATATGTGGCTACTGAGAAGGATGCATTACTAGTCGCTGAAAATGTTATGGGTCAACTTGATTTTCTTATTGCTAAAGCTAGATATGGCAGAACAATTAAAGGAACAAAACCAAAATTTCAACAGCAACGTACAGTTTATTTACCGAAAGCCTATCACCCATTACTCAATAGAGATACTGTTGTGGCAAATACAATTGAATTTATGGAAGATATTGAGACTGTTATCATTACTGGACCTAATACTGGTGGTAAGACGGTTACGCTTAAAACGCTTGGTCTAATTATAGTTATGGCTCAATCTGGATTGTTAGTTCCTACACTTGATGGAAGCCAGTTAAGTGTGTTTAAAAATGTCTATTGTGACATTGGTGATGAGCAATCCATAGAACAATCTTTATCAACATTTTCTTCACATATGACAAATATTGTAGAAATATTGCAACAAGCTGATAAACATAGTTTAGTATTATTTGACGAATTAGGTGCAGGCACGGACCCAAGTGAAGGTGCAGCACTTGCTATGAGTATCTTAGATTATGTTAGAAGTATAGGTGCTCTAGTGATGGCTACAACACATTACCCAGAGTTGAAAGCATATAGTTACAATAGACAAGGCGTTATGAATGCTAGTGTTGAATTTGATGTTAATTCACTGAGCCCAACCTATAAATTACTTATGGGTGTACCTGGACGTTCTAATGCTTTTGATATCTCTAAAAAACTTGGACTTAGTCTTGCTATTATTAATAAAGCGAAGACAATGATTGGCACCGATGAAAAAGAAATAAATGCGATGATTGAATCGTTAGAAACTAATTCTAAACGTGTAGAGGATCAACGTGTTGAATTAGATCGTTTAGTCAAAGAAGCGGAACAAGTTCATGATGACTTAGAACGTCAATATCAGCAGTATCAAAATTATGAACGTACGTTGATGGATGAAGCAAAAGAAAAAGCCAATCAACGTATTAAAGCAGCTACGCAAGAAGCTGACGACATCATTAAAGATTTGAGACAACTACGAGATAAAAAAGGTGCTGACGTCAAAGAACATGAATTAATTGATAAAAAGAAACACCTTGATGACCAATATGAAGCGAAATCTATCAAACAACATGTTCAAAAACAAAAATATGATAAAATTGAAGCTGGTGACGAAGTTAAAGTGTTATCATATGGACAAAAAGGTGAAGTTTTAGAGCTTGTCAATGATGAAGAAGCTGTTGTACAAATGGGTATTATTAAAATGAAATTACCAATAGCTGACTTAGAGAAAAAGAAAAAAGAAAAAGTAAAACCTACAAAAATGGTTACACGACAAAATAGACAGACGATTAAAACAGAATTGGATTTAAGAGGCTATCGTTATGAAGAAGCGTTAGTTGAGTTAGATCAATATTTAGACCAAGCAGTGTTAAGTAATTATGAGCAAGTATATATTATTCATGGTAAAGGAACTGGCGCTTTACAAAAAGGTGTACAACAACATTTGAAAAAGCATAAAAGTGTTAATTCATTTAGAGGTGGTATGCCCAGTGAAGGTGGCTTTGGTGTAACAGTTGCTGAATTGAAATAATAGATTAAATGTAAATTGAAAATGTGATATTTTATAATTTTAGAATTAATGAAATATAACAAGCTTTGTAACAAATATAGTTAATTGATTATATAGAATAACTATGAAAAAGATGTATTATTTGATATATTGAGTTTCTACAGTTAGAATCTAGCCATACGTTAGTTGATTTTAGTCTTTGAATATGGCAATTAAATTTAAAAAGTGAGCAAAAAGTAATACATGATTCATTTTATCTGATATAATTTGCTCATCATAACAATAATTAAGGAGGATTGGCATTTATGGCAATCGTAAAAGTAACTGATGCAGATTTTGATTCAAAAGTTGAATCTGGTGTTAAATTAGTAGATTTTTGGGCAACTTGGTGTGGACCATGTAAAATGATCGCTCCAGTTTTAGAAGAATTAGCAACTGATTATGAAGGTAAAGCTGATATTTTAAAATTAGACGTTGATGAAAATCCATCAACAGCAGCTAAATTTGAAGTAATGAGTATTCCAACTCTAATCGTTTTTAAAGACGGACAACCTGTAGACAAAGTAGTTGGTTTCCAACCAAAAGAAAACTTAGCTGAAGTATTAGATAAACACTTATAAGTTGAAGCATAAAGCGCTGGAGCATTCTTTATTGAATTGCTCCAGTTTTTATTGTCAAAAAGGATGGAAAGGAGGATATCATGGAAGACTACCAAAAAGAAATTAAGAATAAGTTAAATGTTGTACCAATGGAACCTGGATGCTATTTAATGAAAGATCGTAATGATCAAATTATATATGTTGGTAAGGCGAAGAAACTTCGTAATCGTTTGCGCTCTTATTTTACAGGTGCACATGACGCTAAAACAACAAGACTTGTCGGAGAAATTCGTAATTTTGAATTTATCGTTACTTCTAGCGAAACAGAATCGTTATTATTAGAGTTGAATTTAATTAAACAGTATCAACCAAGATACAATATATTATTAAAAGATGATAAGAGTTATCCATTTATTAAAATAACGAAAGAAAAATATCCCAGACTATTAGTAACGAGAACTGTTAAAAAGGGAAGCGGTAAATATTTTGGTCCTTATCCAAATGCTTATTCAGCTCAAGAGACAAAAAAGTTATTAGATCGAATTTATCCATTTAGAAAATGTGATCATATGCCAGATAAATTATGCTTATATTATCATATCGGTCAGTGTTTAGGTCCTTGTGTTTATGATGTTGATTTAGCAGAGTATGCACAAATGACTAAAGAAATTACAGATTTTCTTAATGGTGAAGATAAAACAATATTAAAAAACTTAGAGCAAAAAATGTTATCTGCTAGTGAAGAACTAGATTTTGAGCGTGCTAAAGAATATAGAGATTTGATACAACATATTCATAACTTAACCAATAAACAAAAAGTTATGTCAACCGATAAAACAATTAGAGATGTCTTTGGCTACAGTGTTGATAAAGGTTGGATGTGTATCCAAGTATTTTTCATTAGACAAGGTAATATGATTAAAAGAGATACAACGATGATTCCTTTGCAACAGACAGAGGAAGAAGAGTTTTATACTTTCATAGGACAATTTTATGCTTTGAACCAGCATATATTACCTAAAGAAGTACATGTACCTAAAAATTTAGATAAAGATATCATTCATTCAGTTGTTGATACTAAAATCGTACAACCAGTACGTGGTGCCAAAAAAGATATGGTTGATTTAGCTAACCATAACGCTGAAGTATCTTTAAATAATAAATTCGAATTGATTTCAAGAGATGAATCTCGAACTGTTAAAGCAATTGAAGAGTTGGGCGAACGAATGGGTATCCAAACGCCAATCAGAATTGAAGCTTTTGATAACTCGAATATTCAAGGGGTAGACCCAGTATCAGCAATGGTAAGTTTCGTTGACGGTAAGCCTGATAAGAAAAATTATCGAAAATATAAAATTAAAACAGTTACCGGACCAGATGATTATAAATCAATGCGAGAAGTTGTAAGACGTAGATACTCTAGAGTATTAAACGAAGGATTGCCATTACCTGACTTAATTATCGTTGATGGTGGTAAAGGACATATGAATGGTGTCATGGATGTTTTGGAAAATGAACTTGGTCTAGATATCCCTGTTGCTGGATTGCAAAAAAATGATAAACATCAAACTTCAGAGTTACTATATGGTAAGAGTGCAGAAATAGTACCGTTGAAGAAGAATAGCCAAGCTTTCTATTTATTACATCGTATTCAAGATGAAGTACACCGTTTTGCTATTACATTTCATAGACAAACAAGACAAAAAACTGGCTTAAAATCAGTACTTGATGATATCGAAGGTATTGGTAGTAAAAGAAAAACAGCACTTTTAAGAACATTTGGTTCAATTAAAAAGATGAAAGAAGCAAATATTGAAGATTTCAAAAAAATAGGCATACCAGAAAATGTTGCACAAAACCTTCAACAACAATTAAATAAATAAAAATCTGGGCATGAGAATCATTCTCATGCCCAAAAATATGATAAATAATGTTACAATGTTGTTAACAAAGTTATTTTTTTGAATGTGCGTGGAAGCGTTTTCTAAATGAGAAACTTTATCATTTGCAAGTAAATGTTAAATTAATAATAAATTTTACATTATTACACGCATAATTAGAATTATTTTCTAAAATATTTGTGCAAATGATATTGTAACAACACATGAAACGAATTCAATTTAGGGGTTAAACGTGCATCCATTAATAATAACTAAATATATTAATTAATCGTTCACAGGGGGGACTCCTTTTGGCTCAAACAAAAAATGAATATTACTTAAGACGAATTCATTCGTTATTAGGTATTATACCAATTGGTGCATTCTTGGTTGTTCACTTATTAGTGAATCATCAAGCAACACAAGGTGCTGAAGCATTTAATAAAGCATCAAGTTTTATGGAATCATTACCATTCCTTATCGTAGTAGAATTTTTATTCATCTACATTCCGTTGTTATATCATGGTTTATTCGGACTGCATATCGCATTTACAGCTAAAGAAAACGTTGGGCATTATTCATTGTTTAGAAATTGGATGTTCTTATTCCAACGTATTAGTGGTGTTTTAGCGTTTATTTTTATCGGAGTACATTTATGGCAAACACGCTTACAAAAAGCATTTTTTGGTAAAGAGGTTGACTACGATATGATGCATCAAACGTTACAAAGTCCAGTTTGGGCAATCATTTATATTATTTGCATTATTGCAGTAGTATTCCATTTTTCTAATGGATTATGGTCATTCTTAGTGACTTGGGGCGTATTACAATCTCCAAAATCACAACGTGTTTTTACATGGGTATCATTAATCGTATTTTTAGTTATTTCATATATAGGTGTAACAGCAATTATTGCCTTTATGTAATACGTCTCATATATCAATTTTAAAGTTTTAAAAATTTAGGGGAGTGACTTTTTTATGGCAGAGAAACATCTTATTGTTGTCGGTGGTGGCTTAGCTGGTTTAATGGCAACAATTAAAGCGGCAGAAAAAGGTGCACATGTAGATTTATTTTCAGTTGTACCTGTTAAACGTTCGCACTCTGTATGTGCCCAAGGTGGCATTAATGGTGCAGTAAATACTAAAGGTGAAGGAGATTCTCCATGGATTCATTTTGATGATACTGTTTATGGAGGAGACTTTTTAGCAAATCAGCCACCAGTAAAAGCAATGACTGAGGCAGCACCTAAAATTATCCATTTACTTGATAGAATGGGCGTAATGTTTAATAGAACGAACGAAGGTTTATTAGATTTTAGACGTTTTGGTGGAACATTGCACCATAGAACAGCGTATGCTGGTGCAACGACAGGTCAACAATTGTTATATGCATTGGATGAACAAGTACGTTCTTTTGAAGTAGATGGCTTAGTGACGAAATATGAGGGTTGGGAATTTTTAGGTATAGTTAAAGATGAAGAAAATACAGCTAGAGGAATTGTGGCACAGAACATGACTACAGCTGAAATTGATACATTTGGATCAGATGCTGTAATAATGGCGACTGGTGGGCCTGGTATTATCTTTGGTAAAACTACCAATTCAATGATTAACACTGGTTCAGCAGCTTCTATCGTTTATCAACAAGGTGCAATTTATGCCAATGGTGAATTTATTCAAATCCATCCAACTGCAATTCCTGGAGACGATAAACTACGTTTAATGAGTGAATCAGCTCGTGGTGAAGGTGGTAGAATCTGGACTTATAAAGATGGTAAACCTTGGTATTTCTTAGAAGAAAAGTATCCTGATTACGGTAACCTAGTTCCACGTGATATTGCTACACGTGAAATATTTGATGTTTGTATTAACCAAAAATTAGGTATTAATGGCGAAAACATGGTCTACCTTGACTTATCGCATAAAGATCCACATGAACTTGACGTTAAATTAGGTGGAATTATTGAAATTTATGAAAAATTTACTGGAGATGATCCACGTAAAGTTCCAATGAAAATTTTCCCAGCAGTTCACTATTCAATGGGTGGCTTATACGTTGATTATGATCAAATGACTAATATTAAAGGTTTATTTGCAGCAGGAGAATGTGATTTCTCACAACATGGTGGTAATAGATTAGGTGCAAACTCATTATTATCAGCAATATATGGTGGAACGGTTGCAGGACCAAACGCTATTGATTATATTTCTAATATTGAAAAGTCATATACTGACCTAGATGACAGTATATTTGAACAACGTAAACAAGAAGAACAAGAACGTTTCGATAAGTTATTGGCAATGCGTGGTACAGAAAATGCTTATAAATTACACCGTGAGTTAGGTGAAATAATGACGGCTAATGTAACTGTAGTACGTGAAAATGACAAATTGTTAGAAACAGATAAAAAAATTGTTGAATTAATGAAACGTTATGAAGATATTGATATGGAAGATACTCAAACTTGGAGTAACCAAGCAGTATTCTTCACTCGTCAATTATGGAATATGTTAGTACTTGCCCGTGTAATTACACTTGGTGCTTATAATCGTAATGAATCAAGAGGTGCGCATTACAAACCTGAATTCCCAGAACGTAATGACGAAGAATGGTTAAAAACAACAATGGCTTCATTTGAAGGTGCTTTTAACAAACCTAAATTCGAATATGAACCTGTTGATGTAAGTTTAATTCCACCTCGTAAACGTGATTACACTAGTAAGTCTAAAGGGGGTAAAAAGTAATGACTGAACAATCAGTACAAGACACTCCACAACAAGAACAACAAAATAACAACAAAAATAAAACTGTTAAATTAATAATTAAAAGACAAGATACTAGTGATTCTAAACCTTATGAAGAAACATTCGAAATTCCATATAGAGAAAATTTAAATGTAATTGCATGCCTAATGGAAATAAGACGTAATCCAGTCAATATTAATGGTGAGAAAACAACACCAGTTGTCTGGGATATGAACTGTTTAGAAGAAGTTTGTGGTGCTTGTTCAATGGTTATCAATGGTCGTGCTAGACAATCATGTTCAGCTATTGTAGACCAACTTGAACAGCCTATTCGTTTAGAACCTATGAGTACATTCCCGGTCATTCGTGACTTGCAAGTTGATCGTTCTAGAATGTTCGATAACTTAAAACGTATGAAAGCTTGGATACCAATTGATGGTACGTATGATTTAGGTCCTGGACCACGTATGCCTGAGAAAAAACGACAAACTGCTTATGAGTTATCTAAATGTATGACTTGTGGTGTTTGTTTAGAAGTTTGTCCTAATGTAACTGAAAAAAATAATTTTGTGGGTGCTCAAGCTATCTCACAAGTACGTTTGTTCAACTTACATCCAACAGGCTCAATGACCAAAGATGAACGTTTAGATGCCTTAATGGGTGCCGGTGGATTACAACAATGTGGTAACTCACAAAACTGTGTTAATGCATGTCCAAAAGGTATTCCTTTAACGACATCTATTGCAGCGATGAATAGAGAAACAACATTCCACATGTTCAAATCATTCTTTGGTTCAGATCATGAAGTAGAATAAGTAAATGTGATATTAAATTCCCTCAAGTTTGTGGCTTGAGGGAATTTTTTTATAGTATAGCACTCATTTATTATTGCTAAATATTAGTAAATTTTTCTGGTTCTTTATTTTTTCAGGACTGATAAATAAAAAGTGAATAGTTTAAAATATAAATTATATTGAAGCCGAGACTCCTGAGGTAGGGACCCAGCACAGAAAAATTCTGTCAACAGACTTTTTACAATAATGTGCAAGCTGGGCAAGGGACCCAGCACAGAAAAATTTTAAAAAGGATTACAGTTGACACTATTAGTGCAACTGCATAAGAACTAGTAAAGATTGTAAATCTAACTAGTTCTAAATGTGCAATACGGGCAAGGTTGGGCAAGAGCTACTAAAGATTAAATATCTAAGTAAAGGATTACAATTGGTTGCTAGCACAACAATTGCATAAGAGCTAGTAAAGATTGTAAATCTAACTAGCTCTAAATGTGGAAGATGGGGTGCGAAGCTTGAAAAAATAATTATGCATCAGTTCAATTTGGTAGAGAACCATTTTTCTATAGTATATAAAGTGATTGCTATGCATAATATTTAAAAATAAAAGAATAGTTATGTTAAAATTAATTTTAACTAATGATTAAGGATGACCAATTATGAATAAACCAATAGGTGTAATAGACTCAGGGGTTGGAGGTTTAACGGTCGCAAAAGAGATTATGCGACAATTACCCAATGAAACAATCTACTATTTAGGTGATATCGGTAGATGTCCGTATGGTCCTAGACCAGGCGAACAAGTTAAACAATTTACAGTAGAAATTGCTCAGAAATTAATGGAATTTGATATTAAAATGTTAGTCATTGCTTGTAATACAGCAACTGCTGTTGCGTTAGAGTATCTACAAACGTTACTACCTATACCAGTAATAGGGGTTATTGAACCTGGAGCAAGAACAGCCATTATGACGACTAGAAACAATAATGTTTTAGTATTAGGTACTGAAGGTACAATTAAATCAGAAGCTTATCGTACGCATATTAAACGTATCAATCCACATGTTGAAGTACATGGCGTAGCTTGTCCAGGTTTTGTACCATTGGTTGAACAAATGAGATACAATGATCCTACGATTACTAGTATCATTATCCACCAAACATTGAAACGTTGGAGAAATAGTAAAGCAGATACTGTCATTTTAGGCTGTACACATTATCCATTGTTATATAAGCCGATATATGATTATTTTGATGGTAAGAAAACTGTCATTTCTTCAGGTTTAGAAACGGCTAGAGAAGTGAGTGCATTGTTAACATTTAGCAATGAACATGCTAGCTATACGCAACATCCACAACATCGTTTCTTTGCAACGGGTAATACAACTCATATTACTAATATTATTAAAGAATGGTTGAATTTATCAGTAACTGTAGAACAAATTTCGGTATATGAATAGGAGAATAAAACATGAAAGATATTGTTATTGCGTCAAATAATCAAGGTAAGATTAATGATTTCAAAGTTATCTTTCCAGAATATAATGTGATTGGTATTTCAGAGTTGATTCCTAATTTTGATGTTGAAGAAACTGGTACAACATTTGAAGCTAATGCTAAATTGAAATCTGAAGCTGCAGCAAAAGCTTTGAATAAAACAGTTATAGCTGATGATAGTGGACTCGAAGTATTTGCATTAAATGGAGAGCCTGGAATATATTCAGCTCGATACGCTGGAGAAGAAAAAAGCGATGACGCTAATATCACTAAATTATTAGCAAATTTAGGTGATAATCCACATAGAGAAGCGCAATTTGTTTGTGTTATTAGTATGAGTGGACCAGACATAGAAACACAAACCTTTAAAGGAACAGTTGCTGGTGAAATCACGACTGACAAGCAAGGTGATAACGGCTTTGGATATGATCCGATTTTTTATGTTCCTAGTATAAAAAAAACAATGGCCCAATTGTCGAAAGAAGAAAAAGGACAAATCAGTCATAGAAGAAATGCTATTAATAAATTAAAAGCATATTTGAAGGATGGTCAACATGTCTAAATGGATTATAATTAGTGACAATCATAATGAGTCAGGGATATTATATGACATATATGAAATGCATAGTGATGCTGATGTTTTTATACATTTGGGTGATTCAGAATTTGAATATAATGATACCGAATTAAGTTTATATCATCGAGTAAAAGGTAATTGTGATTTTTATCCTGAATTTCCAATGGAAGAAATAATTGATGTGAATGGAATTAAAGCTTTTTATACTCACGGACATATGTATAGTGTGAATCAAACACGTCAATTATTAGCTGATAAAGCTAAAGAATTAAGTTGTCAATTCGCATTTTATGGACATACACATGTAGCAAAATATGAAAATATTGACGGCATACATGTCATCAATCCAGGAAGTATTTCACAGTCAAGAAGTTCAGAAGAAGAAACTTTCGCTGAGATAATGATAGACGACGACAACCAAACAGGAACAATCAATTTTAGAAATCGTAACAACAAAATTATTAGACACACTTCCTTCTGAAAGAAGGTTAGTGTGTCTTATGCATTTATGAGGCACGAATAAATGTAAACGAAAAGAACTTCCTTCTGAAAGAAGGTTAGTGTGTCTTATGCATTTATGAGGCACGAATAAATGTAAACGAAAAGAACTTCCTTCTGAAAGAAGGTTAGTGTGTCTTATAATCGCTAATATGTTTATCAAACCATTTATTAAGAAACAATTAATAAATAGTTAATGGTTATTATCATTTTTATCTTTTATTATATTTTTATCAAATATAGTAAGGATGGTATTAAAAATGATTAAAAAATATGCAACAAAAGCAATATTAAGTGCAACGATTATTGGTATATCAACAACAATTTTTAGTAATATTTCGCAGGCTCAACAACAACCACAATATAATAGTTATGCTAATAACTACCATAATAATACGTTAATAAAATTGAGTGAAGCTAAAAAAGCTGTTGCAGAATTCCAACGTAAAAGAACAATTGCT
The DNA here is from genome assembly GCF_017357005.1 of Staphylococcus simiae. Classification (NCBI taxonomy): domain Bacteria; kingdom Bacillati; phylum Bacillota; class Bacilli; order Caryophanales; family Staphylococcaceae; genus Staphylococcus; species Staphylococcus simiae. The sequence goes on from NZ_CP071589.1 coordinate 1,046,249, forward strand.
ACACATCGAAAAGCTCAAAGAGCTGTTAACTTAGTACATTTTGATTATAAATATGAAAAGAAAAAACTTCAAAAACAAATTGATATCGTATTAAAATATAATATTTTAAAATAAAGTATCGTAATGTATAACAGAAAAGTTTAAATAAGCACTTAAAAGCTGAGACAGTAAAAATGTTTCAGCTTTTTTAGGTTCTTTTTTTTAGGACTGATAAATAAAAAAATAATTATGTATCAGTCCAATTTAGGATAGAACCCTTTTTTAATTCTATGATAAATAATTTTATTAATTTAATGAATGTGTTTTTAAATTATAAAAAAGGCCCTATCAATAAGATAGGGAAATTAGTTTAAAAACCTTTTCTTTTAACTTGTCTAAATACAAAAACTCCAAATATTACCAAATTAATAAATTGTAATGTTTTTAAAGTTAAGGATGAGAGTGGTAATACAAATATACCTAAAAAGAAATTTAAAGTAACAAAAATAAGTGTAATTGCCAATAGTATTTGTTGAGATTTTGGCATGTTATTTTCTTTGTTATTATTATTCATTTAACTATCCTCCATTTTAGAACCAATTTATCTTATATGATGGGTTATTAATAGACAAAAAAAGAATCCCAATATTATGGGATCCTTAATTTCGAAAAGTATTTTATTTTCGTATATTAGCGTCCTGGGAGGGATTCGAACCCCCGACCGATGGCTTAGAAGGCCATTGCTCTATCCAGCTGAGCTACCAGGACATCTTTAATAACACAAAACTAATTATAGCTAAATAAAATTGATTAAGCAATACCTTAATTATAAAAAATATTTATATTTTTCACTATTTTAGAGCATTTCAACTAAAAATAACTAATAGCATATCAATAAAATGTAAACAATTAAATTGCATTAATGACACTTTGGAATGCTTAACTGTTTAATTCTGGAATATATTGTACGAATTTGTATTGCAAAACACTTTCTATGAATTATCTATCCAATTGTATACGTTTTATTTTATAGTGTAAATAACAAATCGATAACATGTAATACAGTTATTAATCGTTTTGTTAAATAATCGAAGGATGAGGAGTGTTTTCAATGGAAGGTTTATTCAATGCAATTAAAGAAACAGTAACAGCAGCTATAAATAATGATGGTGCAAAATTAGGTACAAGCATTGTTGATATCGTTGAAAATGGTGTGGGTATCGTTTCTAAATTATTTGGTTTTTAAAATATGTAAGATAAATATATATTTGAAATGGAGAGATAACAATGACAAAATTAGCAGAAGCAATTGCAAGTACTGTACAAGCAGCACAACAACATGATAGCGCTAAGTTAGGAACTAGCATTGTTGATATCGTTTCTAATGGTGTTGGCTTGTTAGGTAAATTATTTGGATTTTAATATCTATTAATCTTCTTAAAAAATTGTTTTACAAGTAATCTATTCTGTGTTCAAAATTAATTATGATATATGACAACCATTTAAGGATTTTCTCGACCTTAAATGGTTGTTTTTTGTATTTAACTATTGATATCAAAATTATGATTAATTTGCTATGATAATGAATAAGTTAAAAAAGACAAAAGGGGAAATCATATTGACTTATCAATGTATATTATTAGATTTTGACGATACTATAGTAGATTTTTATGATGCAGAAGAACAAGGCTTTTTTCATATGACGCAACAATTTAATCATAATGCAACTATAGAAGACTTCCAACTATTTAAAAAAATAAACAAACAGCATTGGGAAGCTTTTCAACAAAATAAATTTACAAAAGAACAAATATTATCGCGTCGTTTTGAAATGTATTTTAATCATCATAATATGAAGGTCGATGGTAGGGAAGTAGATTTCTTGTATAGAGAAGGATTGGCTAAAGCTAACATAAAATATTTTGATAATACATTAGAAACTATTGCAGAGCTATCAAATAATCATAAGTTATACATTGTTACTAATGGAGTTACAGAAACGCAACAACGGAGATTACAACAAACACCTCTAGATAAATATATGGACGGTATTTTCATTTCTGAACAAACTGGTTCTCAAAAACCTAATAAAGCGTTTTTTGATTATGTGTTTAAAGATATAGGAGAGCATTATAGAGATAATTCGATTATAGTTGGAGATTCTCTTACTTCTGATATTTTAGGTGCTCAAAATGCAGGTATAGCAAGTTGTTGGTTTAATGTTAGAAATTTTGCCAATAATACTACGATACAACCTACATATGAAATAAATAATTTAAAACAATTAATCAATATTGTAAAATAATGCAAAAAGCAAACTAAGAAGTTATTAAGTTATCTTAGTTTGCTTTGATTCTAATATTATCTGTTGTTAGTAAGATTAATTTAATATTATTAGTTACTTTTAGGTTTCCATAATAAAACATCATGACCTTCAGGATTTTTTGCTTCGACATCTTCAAATCCATGATGTAAGAAAAAGTTTTTAGAATCATTTCTACCAATTGCTTTAATTGGCATATTGAAACTTTTAGCATAATCTATTAATTCAGTTGCGTAGCCCCTATGTTGATATTTTGGTAAAACTTCTAGTTTCCACAATAATAAGTAATCTTCGAATTCTGGAAAATAAATTTCTTCAACGTCGCCTTTTCTAAGTAGTGCCATACGTGCGCCAAGTTGCTCACCAACAAAGATACCATAAAAAGGTGAGTCTGAACTTGCATCAATAATTTGACCATTTAATTCATCAATCATGTATAAATCTTTATTACCAAATTCTCTAAAATTTTCAAAAAGCTCATCAGTTTTATAATTAATTTCGAGATGTTTTATATTACCCATTGTTTATCTCCCCTTTAATTTGATAACTATCTTTATTATAGCGTAAAGTATATGTAACTTTCATTCATTTATACCATGATGAGAGCAATTGTTTTGATAATTGAAATAAAACATAACATTATAAGCCGTAAAATTGTCATATTGAAGTATAGTCTTTATACTGTTATGTGTAATCGCGTACTGAAGGAGAAAAAACATGGACTGTAAAGTAATTAACTTAAATGAAAAAGATCAGTTTATACCTAAATTGGAAGCAGATGATCCACAGATTTCACAATTATATAAATATGATATGAATGCTGAACAAAGTTTTGAACAAAAAATGAATGCTACGAATAATGGAAGAGAGCAAGAACTTGCTAATATTATTCAGTCGTATATGAGAGATTTATCTATCACGACACAGCAACAACGAAATATTGAAAATTTAGCTAGTGGTAGTAAAGTTGTTATTGGAGGTCAACAAGCTGGCTTATTTGGTGGCCCTTTATATACGTTTCACAAAATCTTCTCTATTATAACTTTAGCTAATGAATTAAGTGAGAAGTATCATCAGCAAGTTATCCCTGTATTCTGGATAGCTGGAGAAGATCATGATTTTGATGAAGTTAATCATACGTTTGTTTATAATGAGCAAGATGCGTCATTACATAAAGTTAAATATCATACTATGGAAGCACTAGAAACAACAGTATCAAGATTTGTGCCAGAAAAAGAAGAGTTAAAACGTGCTTTAGTTGATATGTTTAAACAGTTTAAAGAGACTGAGCATAGTAAAAGTTTGTATGAATTATGTGTATCCATTATTGATAGCTATCATTCTTGGACAGATATGTTTAAAGCTTTACTTCACGAAGTTTTTAAAGATTATGGATTATTATTAGTTGATGCTCAATATGAACAGTTAAGGCAAATTGAAGGTCCAATGTTTGAACAAATAATTCAACAACATGATCAATTAGACGAAACTTTTAGAGCAACACAACAATTTATTCGAAATAAAGGTTTGGATTTAATGATTCAAACAGATACTAATGTACATTTGTTTCTACATGATGATGGGATGCGCCAACTAATTAATAAAGAAAATAGTAAATATGTTGTGACTAAATCTGGTAAGATGTTTGACAAGGAAGACTTACTAAATATAGCTCGCACTAGTCCACATTTATTATCAAACAATGTAGTAACTCGTCCATTAATGGAAGAATGGTTATTTAATACAGTTGCATTTGTTGGGGGACCAAGTGAAATTAAATATTGGGCGGAATTAAAAGAAGTATTTGAACTATTTAATGTAGATATGCCAATTGTAATGCCAAGGTTAAGAATGTCTTATTTATTGACGAGAACTGAAAAATTATTAAAACAGTATGATGTATCAATAGAAGATGTTCTGGTAAATGGTATCGATGATGATAGAAACAAGTTTATAAGAGAACAAGCATCAGAAACATTTATACAGCAAATTGAAAGTTTAAAACAGCAACAACAACAGCTTTATCAAGATTTATTTGATGAAGTAAGTAATAATCAACAAAATATAAATCTGCTCAATAAAAATGATGATATTCATCAATATCAATTTGACTATTTAATAAAGCGTTACTTGTTAAATATTGAAAGAGAAAATGATATTAGTATGAAACATTTTAGAGAAATTCAAGAAACACTCCATCCAATGGGTGGTTTGCAAGAAAGAGTGTGGAATCCATTGCAATTAATGAATGATTTTGGGATAGATGTGTTCAGTCCCTCCACCTATCCTCCACTTTCTTACACTTTGAAACATATTATTATAAAACCTTAGAGCACCAAGGGATTAACTCGATTTATCAATTTGATAAATCGGGTTTTTTTGACGTTTTATAAATAAAATTGATAAATTTTACATAAACAGTGGAGGATAGTGGGGAGATGTGGTAAATTATATATAAGGTGAGGTGATAAAAATGTTCATGGGAGAATACGATCATCAATTAGATACAAAAGGACGTATGATTATACCGTCCAAGTTTCGTTATGATTTAAATGAACGTTTTATTATCACTAGAGGCCTAGATAAATGTTTATTTGGTTATACTTTAGATGAATGGCAACAGATAGAAGAGAAAATGAAAACCTTACCTATGACAAAAAAAGACGCACGTAAGTTTATGCGTATGTTCTTCTCTGGTGCTGTTGAAGTAGAACTTGATAAACAAGGACGTATAAATATTCCTCAAAATTTGAGGAAGTACGCTAACTTAAATAAAGAATGTACAGTAATAGGTGTTTCAAATCGTATTGAGATTTGGGATAGAGAGACTTGGAATGATTTCTATGAAGAATCTGAAGAAAGTTTCGAAGATATTGCTGAAGATTTAATAGATTTTGATTTTTAATTGGAGGAATTGAAGTGTTTCATCATATTAGCGTAATGTTAAACGAAACCATTGATTATTTAAATGTTAAAGAAGATGGTGTGTACATTGACTGTACGCTAGGTGGAGCCGGACATGCCCTTTACTTATTAAATCAATTAAGTGACGAAGGAAAATTGATTGCAATTGATCAAGATCAAACAGCGATTGATAATGCTAAAGAAGTATTAAAAGATCATTTACATAAAGTGATTTTTGTACATAGTAATTTTCGTGAGCTTAAGAACATTTTAAATAATTTAAACATTGAAAAAGTAAATGGAATTTATTATGACCTTGGTGTCTCTAGTCCGCAATTAGATATACCAGAAAGAGGATTTAGTTATCATCACGATGCAACTTTAGATATGCGTATGGATCAAACACAATCATTAAGTGCATATGAAGTTGTTAATGAGTGGAGTTATGAAGCTTTAGTTAAAATATTTTATCGCTACGGTGAAGAGAAATTTTCTAAACAAGTAGCAAGAAGAATTGAAGCACATCGTGAACAACAACCGATAACAACCACTTTAGAATTGGTCGATATTATTAAAGAAGGGATACCAGCTAAAGCGAGAAGAAAAGGTGGTCATCCAGCGAAACGTATATTCCAAGCTTTAAGAATTGCAGTTAATGATGAATTAGCAGCATTCGAGGACTCGCTTGAACAAGCAATTGAATTAGTTGATGTAGGTGGAAGAATTTCAGTAATTACTTTCCATTCACTAGAAGATCGATTATGCAAACAAATGTTCCAAGAGTATGAAAAAGGTCCTGAAGTTCCAAGAGGATTACCAATCATTCCTGAAGAATATACACCGAAATTAAAACGTGTTAACCGTAAACCAATAACTGCAACTGATGAAGATTTAGATGATAACAATAGAGCGCGTAGTGCAAAGTTACGTGTAGCAGAAATACTTAAATAAGGAGTAATTAGCAATGGCTGTAGAAAAAGTATACCAACCATATGATGAACAAGTTTATACTAGTGTCCCACAGCAACAACCCCAAAGCAGACCTCAAAAGAAGACTGTTACCAAAAAGGTAGTTGTTCAATTAACGAGATTTGAGAAAATTTTATACATATCTTTAATAACTGTAATTGCTATGTTAAGTATTTATATGCTATCTTTAAAAATGGATGCGTACGATACGCGAGGAAAAATTGCAGATTTAGATTATAAAATAGAAAAACAATCAAGTGAAAATAGCGCTTTACAATCTGAAATTAAAAAAAATTCTTCTTATGAACGCATATACGAAAAGGCTAAGAAGCAAGGAATGAGCCTTGATAACGATAATGTAAAGGTAGTGCGTAGTAATGGCGAAGCAAAAAATTAAAATTAAGAAAAATAAAATAGGGGCAGTCCTACTTGTTGGTTTATTCGGACTGCTCTTTTTTATATTGATTTTAAGAATGTCATATATCATGATTACTGGACATTCAAATGGACAAAACTTAGTGATGAAAGCTAACGAAAAGTATTTAGTTAAAAATGCTGAACAACCTGAACGAGGTAAAATTTACGATCGTAATGGCAAAGTGTTAGCCGAAGATGTGGAACGGTATAAATTAGTTGCAGTTGTTGATAAAAAGGCGAGTGAGAATGCAAAGAAACCAAGGCATGTTGTTGATAAAGCTGAAACAGCTAAAAAATTAGCAAAAGTTATTGACATGAAACCTGAAGAAATTGAGAAACGGTTAAAACAAAAAAATGCTTTCCAAGTTGAATTTGGCCAGAAAGGAACAAATTTAACTTATCAAGATAAATTAAAAGTCGAAAAAATGAAATTACCTGGTATTACTTTATTACCTGAAACTGAAAGATTTTATCCTAATGGCAATTTCGCATCACATCTCATTGGTATGGCACAAAAAAATCCTGATACTGGAGAGTTACGAGGTGCACTTGGTGTTGAAAAAATATTTGATAGTTATTTAAGTGGTTCACAAGGGTCACTAAAATATATACATGATATATGGGGCTATATTGCACCTAACACTAAGAAAGAACAGCAACCAAAACGTGGTGACGATGTTCATTTAACAATAGATTCAAATATACAAGTGTTTGTTGAAGAAGCTTTAGATGGCATGGTTGAGCGTTATAATCCCAAAGATTTATTTGCTGTCGTCATGGATGCTAAAACAGGTGAAATATTAGCATATAGTCAACGACCAACATTTAATCCTGAAACAGGTAAAGATTTTGGTAAAAAGTGGGCTAATGATTTATATCAAACAACTTATGAACCTGGTTCAACATTTAAGTCATTCGGATTAGCAGCAGCGATACAAGAGGGCGAATTCAAACCAAATGAAAAATATAAATCCGGATATAGAGATATTATGGGATCGAGAATTTCTGACTGGAATAAAGTTGGTTGGGGAGAAATACCGATGACACTTGGATTCACTTATTCATCGAATACTTTAATGATGCATTTACAAGATTTAGTAGGTGCAGATAAAATGAAATCATGGTACGAAAGATTTGGTTTCGGAGAATCTACTAATGGCATGTTTGATGGTGAAGCTCCTGGGAAAATTGCTTGGAGTAATGAATTACAACAAAAAACATCATCCTTTGGTCAATCAACTACCGTTACACCAGCGCAAATGATTCAAGCGCAATCAGCATTTTTCAATAATGGTAATATGTTAAAACCATGGTTTGTTGACAGCATTAAAAACCCAGTTACTAAAAAAAGTTACTATAAAGGGGAAAAAACATATGCTGGTAAACCTATTACGAAAGATACAGCTGATAAAGTAGAAAAACAACTAGACTTAGTAGTCAATAGTGAGAAGAGTCATGCGGCAAACTATCGAGTAGATGGTTATGATATTGAAGGTAAGACTGGTACTGCACAAGTTGCAGATCCAGATGGTGGTGGATATGTTAAAGGTGCTAACCCTTATTTTGTAAGTTTCATGGGAGATGCACCTAAGAAAAATCCTAAAGTTATCGTTTATGCAGGTATGAGTTTAGCTCAAAAAAATGATACTGAAGCTTATGAAATGGGTGTAAGTAAAGCATTTAATCCTATTATGGAAAATACACTTAAATATTTAAATGTCGGTAAAGATAAAGATACCGCTTCAAAAGCTGATTATAGTAAAGTTCCGAATGTTGAAGGTTTAGATTTACAAAAAGCCAAAGATAGCGTTAATGCTAAAACTATCGACCCGGTTATCATAGGTTCTGGTAATCAAATTAAATCACAATCAGTGACTGCTGATACGAAAGTATTACCTCATAGTAAACTTCTATTGCTTACTGATGGAGATATCACTATGCCTGATATGACTGGTTGGACAAAAGAGGATGTAATTGCTTTTGAAAACCTTACTAGTATAGATGTAAAAATTAAAGGTAGTGGTTTTGTGTCACATCAATCAGTAACAAAAGGACAAAAAGTAAGCGATAAAGATAAATTAGAAGTAGAACTTTCAGCAGAGAATATAGACAGCAATACAGAAAGTAGTTCTGAAAGCACATCAGACAACAAACATAAATCTGGTAGTAGTTCTGACAAAGATAAGTCTGAATAATACTAATTGCTTATTAAACTAAATGTTTCATTAATGTAAAAATGATTTAAGACAAGTGAAATGTTTAGCTGAAGTAATCTGCATTGTTTAAGTATTTATAAAGAATTATAAGAAATATGAGATCAGATAAAGATGTTTGTTTACAGGCAAGCATGTTTTTCTGGTCTCTTTTTTCTTGAATATACTTTGATTTTTAGTATAGATGTAGTTAATTAATATATTTATTAAAAAAGTTAGCTCTTTACAGTGTTATTACACTATGTCAATTAACCATAATCACTAATGTTTAATAATTAATAACTAAATTAACAAATTTTTGTTTAACTAAAAGAATTATTGATAATATATAAATGATAGAAAAAGACTTGATAAAGTAAAGGAGATTATTATGATTTTTGTATACGCATTAATAGCACTAATAATAACATTTGTATTGGTGCCAGTATTGATACCAACTTTAAAAAGAATGAAATTTGGACAAAGCATTAGAGAAGAAGGACCGAAAAGTCACATGAAGAAAACAGGGACACCAACAATGGGTGGGTTAACGTTCTTGTTGAGTATTATCATCACTTCCATTATCGCGATTATATTTGTTGATCAATCAAGCCCAATTATTTTATTGTTATTTGTCACAATTGGCTTTGGTTTAATTGGTTTTATTGATGATTATATTATAGTAGTTAAGAAAAATAATCAGGGGTTAACTAGTAAACAAAAGTTTTTAGCTCAAATTGGTATTGCGATTATTTTCTTTATTTTAAGCAATGTCTTCCACTTAGTGAATTTTTCAACAAGTATACATATACCATTCACTAATGCAGCAATTCCATTATCATTTGCTTATGTCATCTTCATTATATTTTGGCAAGTAGGCTTTTCTAATGCTGTTAACCTAACAGACGGATTAGATGGTTTAGCAACAGGATTATCTATCATTGGTTTTATCATGTATGCCATTATGAGTTTTGTTTTAGGTGCGACTTCAATAGGTATTTTCTGTATTATTATGGTATTTGCCTTATTAGGTTTCTTACCGTATAACATTAACCCAGCTAAAGTATTTATGGGAGATACTGGTAGTCTTGCTCTTGGTGGGATATTTGCTACTATTTCTATTATGCTTAATCAAGAATTATCATTAATTTTTATAGGGTTAGTATTTGTTATCGAAACGTTATCAGTTATGTTACAAGTAGCTTCATACAAATTAACTAGAAAACGTTTATTCAAAATGAGTCCAATACACCATCACTTTGAATTAGTGGGATGGAGTGAATGGAAAGTAGTTACTGTTTTTTGGACAGTAGGATTAATTTCAGGTCTAATTGGATTATGGATTGGAGTGCACTAAATTGCTTAATTATAAAGGATTAGAAAATCAAGAAGTTTTGGTTGTAGGTTTAGCTAAAAGTGGCTATGAAGCTGCAAAATTGCTCAATAAATTAGGAGCTAATGTCACTGTTAATGATGGCAAAGATTTAACACATGATGCACATGCTAAAGATTTAGAAGCAATGGGAATTAAAGTGGTGAGTGGACATCATCCGTTATCATTATTAGACAAAAATCCCATTATTGTAAAAAATCCTGGTATCCCATATACAGTTTCTATTATTGATGAAGCAGTTAAACGTCACTTGAAAATATTAACAGAAGTAGAATTAAGTTATTTGATATCTGAAGCGCCCATTATTGCGGTAACTGGAACTAACGGTAAAACAACTGTAACATCATTGATTGGTGATATGTTTCAAAAAAGTAAATTGACAGGCAGATTATCAGGAAATATTGGTTTTGTCGCATCAAAAGTAGCTCAAGAAGTTAAACCTTCAGATTATTTGATAACTGAATTATCATCATTTCAACTTTTAGGTATTGAACAATATAGACCACATATAGCAATTATTACTAATATTTATTCAGCTCATTTAGATTATCATGAAAATTTGGAGAATTATCAAAATGCTAAAAAGCAAATCTATAAAAATCAAACAGAAAATGATTATTTAATTTGTAATTATCATCAACGACAACTTATTGAGTCAGAAAATTTGAAAGCAAAAACATTGTACTTCTCAACAGAACAAGAAGTAGATGGTATATATATTAAAGATGATTTTATAGTTTATAAAGGTGTCAGAATTATAAATACTCAAGATCTAGTTTTACCTGGTGAACATAATTTAGAAAATATTTTAGCAGCAGTATTAGCTTCAATATTAGCTGGTGTTCCAATAAAAGCAATTGTTGATAGTTTAACTACATTTTCAGGTATTGAGCATCGTTTACAATATGTCGGTACTAATCGAACAAATAAATATTATAACGATTCCAAGGCTACTAATACATTAGCTACACAATTTGCTTTAAGTTCATTTAACCAACCAATTATTTGGTTATGTGGTGGATTAGATAGAGGCAATGAATTTGATGAATTAATACCTTATATGACAAATGTACGTGTAATGGTAGTATTTGGAGAAACTAAAGACAAATTTGCGAAACTTGGATCTAGTCAAGGTAAATCAGTTATAGAAGCAAATGATGTCCAAGATGCTGTCGATAAAGTACAGGAAATTGTTGAACCTAATGATGTCGTCTTGTTATCTCCAGCTTGTGCAAGTTGGGATCAATATAGCACTTTTGAAGAGCGTGGAGAGAAATTTATTGAAAGTTTCCGTGCCCATTTGCCATCATATTAAAGGGTGTGAGCAATGATGGATGATAAATCAAATAACGAGCAACATAATAATAACGGCGATGAAATGGAATTATTTACACGAAATAAGTCTAAAAAACGACGTCAACGTAAACGCCAAGTGTCATCTGAAGGTGAAATTCAAAGTACAACATCACATGAAGTAGCAGAAAAGTTTGATGAAGATATTTATTTGATAAATAGAGATTTTAAGGGACAAGAAAGTGATCAACTACAAGATGACAATAGTGAAGACATCAAATCCAATGAGTTAAATCATTACCAAGGTGTTGTTAGTCAAAGAGACGACATTTCACAAGAAACACAGGATAACCATGATGACCATCAATCTGATTCATCATATACAACTGATGAGAAGAACGATAAAGATAAAAAACAAAGTAAAGTAACGCATATTACACCATTAACTTTAGAAGAAAAAAGAAAAATAAGAAGGCGTAGACAACGTAGGATACAATACAGCATTATAACGTTACTAATTTTACTAATAGCTATTATTTTAATTTATATGTTTTCACCGCTAAGTAAGATTTCACATGTGAATATCAGTGGTAATCAACATGTTAGTACATCTCAAGTGAATAAAATATTAAATGTTGACAGTAATTCTCGCATGTATACTTATAGTAAGCGTAAAGCTATTGATCATTTAAAGGATAATCCACTAATTAAAGATGCTGAAATTAGTAAAAAACTTCCTAATACACTTAATGTTACAATCCATGAAAATTCTATCGTTGCATTAGTCAAAGTTAAAGGGAAGTATGTACCATTATTAGAAAGTGGTAAAACATTAAAAGCATCTGATGATGTTAAAATTAATGATGTACCTATCATCGATGGGTTTAAAGGAGATAAGGAAGACGATATCATTAAAGCATTATCTGATATGTCACAAACGACACGTCAATATATTGCAGAAGTTACTTATGCGCCTAATAAAAATAAACAAAATCGCATAGAATTATTTACTACTGATGGCTTACAAGTTGTTGGTGATATTTCATCTATAGCTAATAAAATGAAATATTATCCACAAATGTCCCAGTCATTATCAAGAGATACTTCAGGTAATTTGAAGACTAAAGGATATATCGATTTATCTGTAGGTGCGTCATTCATTCCTTATCGCGGCAATACGTCGCAACAATCTGAAAGTGATAAGAATGTTAGCAAATCATCTCAAGCAGAAAGCCAGGCAAAAGAAGAACTTCAAAACGTTTTAAACAAGATAAATGATTCATCAAAAAAGAATAATTAAAAAATTTTGATATTAGTCAATGTTTATAGTTCACAAGCTATTCAACGTATTGTAAACTAAGGATAGTGTATAATTTTAATAGTAACTTGTCAGGAGGTGCCTATCTATGGAAGAACATTATTACGTAAGTATAGATATTGGATCATCAAGCGTAAAAACAATAGTAGGCGAGAAATTTCACAATGGTATAAATGTGATAGGTACAGGACAAACCTACACAAGCGGTATTAAGAACGGATTAATTGATGACTTTGATATTGCGCGACAAGCAGTTAAAGACACAATTAAGAAGGCTTCTATTGCTTCAGGTGTAGACATTAAAGAAGTATTCCTTAAATTACCTATCATTGGAACAGAAGTATATGACGAATCAAATGAAATTGATTTTTATGAAGACACAGAAATTAATGGATCACATATTGAAAAAGTATTAGAAGACATTAGAGAAAAAAATGATGTCCCAGAGACTGAAGTTATCAATGTGTTTCCTATTCGTTTTATTGTCGATAAAGAAAATGAGGTTTCAGACCCAAAAGAATTAATTGCTAGACATTCACTAAAAGTGGATGCAGGTGTTATTGCAATTCAAAAATCAATATTAATTAACATGATAAAGTGTGTAGAAGCATGTGGCGTAGATGTATTGGATGTTTATTCTGATGCTTATAACTATGGTTCAATTTTAACAGCTACTGAAAAAGAACTTGGTGCATGTGTCATCGATATTGGTGAAGATTTAACTCAAATAGCGTTTTATGAACGAGGCGAGCTAGTAGATGCAGATTCAATTGAGATGGCTGGTCGTGATATTACTGATGATATTGCACAAGGCTTAAATACTTCTTATGAAACTGCTGAAAAAGTGAAACATCAATATGGTCATGCATTCTATGATTCAGCATCAGATCAAGACATATTTACTGTTGAACAAGTTGATAGCGATGAAACAGTACAATATACTCAAAAAGAATTGAGTGACTTTATCGAGGCACGAGTAGAAGACATATTCTTTGAAGTATTCGATGTCTTACAAGAACTAGGTTTAACTAAAGTTAATGGTGGTTTTGTTGTAACTGGTGGCTCTGCTAATTTATTAGGAGTAAAAGAACTATTACAAGATATGGTTAGTGAAAAAGTTAGAATTCACACACCATCTCAAATGGGTATTAGAAAACCGGAATTTTCTTCTGCAATTTCTACAATTTCTAGTAGTATCGCTTTCGATGAATTGTTAGATTATGTTACAATAAATTATCATGATAATGAAGAAACTGAAGAGGACGTTATAGAAGAAAATAGCAATAACGATTCTAAATCTAGTGGATTTGATTGGTTTAAACGTAAGCCTAATAAAAAAGAAACTCATGACAATGATGTAGAAACTTCAGAAGAAGAGTTGTATGAAACTCAAGATAGTCAGCATGAACATAACCGTGATAATGCAAAAGGTAAAGACAATGAAGAAAGTAAATTCAAAAAATTAATGAAATCTTTATTTGAATAACTATCGGCCATTAAAACTAGGAGGAAATTTAAATGTTAGAATTTGAACAAGGATTTAACCATTTAGCGACTTTAAAGGTCATTGGTGTAGGTGGAGGCGGAAATAACGCTGTTAACCGTATGATCGACCATGGAATGAATAATGTTGAATTTATTGCAATCAACACAGATGGTCAAGCTTTAAACTTATCTAAAGCTGAATCTAAAATCCAAATCGGTGAGAAATTAACACGTGGATTAGGTGCAGGAGCAAATCCAGAAATTGGTAAAAAAGCTGCTGAGGAATCTCGTGAACAAATTGAAGATGCTATCCAAGGTGCAGATATGGTATTTGTTACTTCTGGTATGGGTGGTGGAACTGGTACAGGTGCTGCACCAGTTGTAGCTAAAATAGCTAAAGAAATGGGAGCTTTAACAGTTGGTGTTGTTACTCGCCCATTTAGTTTCGAAGGACGTAAACGTCAAACACAAGCAGCTGCAGGTGTAGAATCAATGAAAGCTGCAGTAGATACATTAATCGTAATACCTAATGATCGTTTATTAGATATCGTTGATAAATCTACGCCTATGATGGAAGCATTTAAAGAAGCTGATAATGTGTTACGTCAAGGTGTACAAGGTATTTCTGATTTAATTGCAGTTTCAGGTGAAGTAAACTTAGACTTTGCTGACGTTAAGACAATTATGTCTAATCAAGGTTCAGCATTAATGGGTATTGGTGTTTCATCTGGTGAAAATAGAGCTGTTGAAGCTGCTAAAAAAGCAATTTCTTCACCATTACTTGAAACTTCAATCGTTGGAGCTCAAGGCGTTCTTATGAATATTACAGGTGGAGAATCATTATCATTATTCGAAGCACAAGAAGCTGCTGATATTGTTCAAGATGCTGCTGATGAAGATGTTAATATGATTTTTGGTACAGTAATTAATCCAGAATTACAAGATGAAATTGTTGTAACAGTTATTGCTACTGGATTCGATGATAAACCTGCTGCTCATGGTCGTAAATCTGGCTCAACTGGATTTGGTGCAAGCGCTGCAACACCTTCTAATTCAAGTAAAGAAGAACCATATACTACTAATACATCAAGCATTCAAGCAAGTGATAGTGCAAGCGAAAGAACTCATACTACTAAAGATGATGATATTCCAAGCTTTATTAGAAATAGAGAAGAAAGACGTTCTAGAAGAACAAGACGTTAATTATAGGTTGAATATCAATTATAAACTTTAAAAATCATCAGATTAATTTCTGATGATTTTTTTATAAATTCTTAATTGAAGATAATAGTGGTGCTCTACCAAAATTGTTAGAGTTTCTGCTATCTTGATAGCTAGAAACTCTTATGCAATTGTTGCGCTAGCAAGCAATTGTAATCCTTTATGTTAGATTTACAATCTTTACTAGTTCTTGCCCAATCTTGCCCGTCTTGCACATTTAGAACTAGTTAATTTTTCAATATTTACTAGTTCTTATGCAGTTGTACTTATAGTGCAACTGTAATCCTTTTTAAATTTTTCTATGACGGGTCCCTGCATTGTCCGTAGAATTTCTGGATGAAATTCTCTATGTTGGGTCCCAATGCAGTTACACTAATAGTGTCAACTGTAATCATAGAATTTTTTATATTGAGTCCAAACCTAAGATGTCTCGACTTTACAATAATTTCCATTTAAAATTATTCGCTTGTTATTTATAAGTGCTATAAAATAGAGAACCATATTAGGCTAATAGAATATTTTGATTTTTACGGTAAATACTATATTATAGACTTATTAACTAAAATGACTGGTTATAAAATAAACTGAAATGCTGGTGACAATCGATTGACTGAAAAATTTATAAAACAAGGACATCATTTATTGTATAATGAAGCTACTAAATTTGATGTGACACTAGGAATTACAACTAGAGAAGACGGACAGAGTAATTATCCTAATGAAGCTTTTAATATGGCGAGATATATAGATGATCATCCTCAACATATTACAAATCATCAGAAGATATTGGCAGAAGAAATTAAGTTTGATAGAGAAAATTGGGTGTTCCCAATACAGACACATGAAAATAAAGTTGTAGAAATAACTTCAAAAGATAAAGGTATTAATATAGATTCGTTAACTTCATCATTGCATGGTATTGATGCTATGTATACGTATGAAAATAATATATTACTAACAATGTGTTATGCAGATTGTGTTCCTGTATATTTTTATAGTCCTAATCATAATTTTATTGCGCTTGCTCATGCAGGGTGGAGAGGTACATTTGGACAAATTGTTGCTGAGGTAATTAAACAAGTTTCTTTTGACTTAGAGCAAATGTATGTGGTTATTGGTCCTGCAACGTCATCAAGTTATGAGATAAATAATGATATTAGAAATAAATTTGCAACGTTACCAATAGATATAAGTAAATATGTTGTCCAAAGAGAAAATGATAGACATGGTATTGATTTGAAATTGGCAAATAAGTTATTGCTTGAGTACTATGGCATTCCTTCAAGTAATATATATATAACTGATTATGCAACATCAGAAGATTTAAATTTATTCTTTTCTTATAGACTTGAACAAGGTCAAACTGGTCGAATGTTAGCATTTATCGGTCAGAAATAAGGAGGCACGACAAATGAAAGTAATTAAAAATTTACAACATATTAATGCTCAAATAAATGATCAACTTGAAAAAAGTAAACTTTCAACAAAACCAAACGTGATAGCAGTCACAAAATATGTTACAATAGAGCGAGCTAAAGAAGCATACGAAGCTGGCATCAGACATTTTGGTGAAAATAGAGTAGAAGGATTTTTAACCAAAAAAGAGCAATTGCCACATGATGTAACTATGCATTTTATTGGTTCTTTACAAACAAGAAAAGTAAAAGATGTTATTAATGACATTGATTATTTCCATGCTTTAGATAGACTTAAACTGGCCAAAGAGATTAATAAACGTGCTAACCACACTGTTAAGTGTTTTGTACAAGTTAATGTGTCAGGTGAAGAATCAAAACATGGAATTCGATTAAGTGAAGTAACAGAATTTATTGAACAATTAAAAGATTATGAGCATATTGAAGTTGTTGGTTTAATGACTATGGCGCCATATACAGATGATGAAACATATATTAAATCAATATTTGAACAATTACGAATTAAAAAAGAAGACATACAACAACTCAATTTAAGTTATGCACCATGCAATGAATTATCAATGGGTATGAGTAATGATTATTTACTAGCGATTGAAGAAGGTGCTACATTTGTAAGAATTGGGACTAAACTTGTAGGAGAATAGGAGTGAGCCCCTTGGCTTTAAAAGATTTATTTAGTGGTTTTTTTGTAATAGATGATGAAGAAGAAGTAGAAGTACCAGAACGACATGATAAAGTAAGAGAACAAGAACCCGTAAAAGAACAATCGAAAGCTGTTAATGAACAAACAACACAAAATTCAATTAAATCAGTTCCACAAAAGACTACACCAAGATATACAACAACTTCAGAGGAAAGGAATAGTCGTATGACAAATAATTCAAAGAATAACAATCGCAATGTTGTAACTATGAATAATGCAACGCCAAATTATTCAGCACAAGAAAGTTCAAAAATGTGCTTATTTGAACCACGAGTATTTTCTGATACACAAGATATTGCTGATGAATTAAAAAATAGACGTGCAACACTTGTTAACTTACAACGCATCGATAAAGTCTCTGCTAAGAGAATTATTGATTTCTTAAGTGGTACAGTTTATGCGATTGGTGGAGATATCCAACGTGTTGGTTCTGATATTTTCCTTTGTACACCTGATAATGTGGAAGTTGCAGGAAGTATAACTGATCAAATCGAAAATATGGAACAGTCATTTGACTAAGGAGTAACGATATGGATATTGGTTTATTAAATACAGTATTTAGGTTTATTCTATTCCTAGTTAATATATATTATTGGGGAATGATTATTTATTTCTTCACTTCTTGGGTTCCAAGTATACGTGAATCTAAAGTTGGAGAATTTTTAGCGAGAATATATGAACCATTTTTACAACCGTTCCGCAAAATTATTCCACCTATAGGTATGATTGATATTTCATCAATTGCTGCCATTGTAGTATTAATGTTATTCCAAAGAGGTTTAGTTTTTATTTTTAATTGGATATTAATGTATTTAAGTTAATTAACTGTATATAACGAGGCAAATGTGTTAAGCACATTTTGACCTCGTTTTTTACTATATTTATTAATTTTATTAGACAAAGTATTTACTCGTTGATAGCCAAAAATAATACAAAGATTATAGCAAGTAGGGTATTGATTTAATTATGATACTTTTGAAGAAATCTTATTGTTCATTAGAAGGTACACTATCAAATTGAACTGATAGTATTGTAGCCTTGCTTTTAATTAGCACATTACTGGAAAAATTATCTTATCAGAATTTTTCTGTGTTGGGTCCATACCACTGGAATATTGGCATCGTAATATATTATATTTTTAATTAACCAGTCCTAAAAATAGAGTGCGCATTTAAATCGAATAAAGGATGTGATTAACATAGATATATATCAACATTTTAGACAAGAAGAGTACGGTTTGATAGATCAACTAACTGATAAATGTGAGCAAGCTCAACAAAGTTATGCGCCAATTTTAACTCAGTTTTTAGATCCTAGAGGTCAATATATTTTAGAAGTTATTTGTGGTAGTTATGATGATTTGAATGTAACATTTTTTGGTGGACCAAATGCTGAACGACAAAGAGCGATAATAGCACCGGAATACTATACAGCAACAGATGATGATTTTGATTTAGTGTTAATTCAAATTAATTACCCTGATAAGTTTGTTACACTGAAACATCAACATATACTGGGGACTTTAATGTCTTTAGGTATCGATCGGCAACAAGTAGGTGATATCATCGTCGGTGAACAAATACAATTTGTTTTGACAAGTAGATTGCAATCATTTATTATGTTAGAATTACAACGTATTAAAGGGGCAACAGTTAAACTTAATACTATTCCGTTCTCAGATATGATACAATCTAAAGAAGATTGGAAATTAAATAGTGCTACTGTTAGTTCTTTAAGATTAGATGTAATTTTAAAAGAAATGATTCACAAATCTAGAACAATAGCTAAACAATTAATTGATAAAAAAAGAGTGAAAGTCAATCATACTACGGTTGATTCAAGTGATTTTCAATTACAAATGAATGATTTAATCTCAATACAAGGTTATGGAAGAGCTCAAATTACAAGCCTTGGTGGAAAAACTAAAAAAGATAAAACACATATTACGTATAGAACATTATTTAAATAATGCTTAATTGAGGAGGATATACAATGCCTTTTACACCAAGTGAAATTAAGAATAAAGAATTTACACGTGTGAAAAATGGTTTAGAACCAACAGAAGTTGCTAATTATTTAGATCAACTAAGTAATGAAATTGAACGCTTAAAAGAAGATAAAAAACAACTTGAAAAAGTGATCGAAGAGAGAGATACTAATATTAAGTCTTATCAAGATGTACATCAATCAGTTAGTGACGCTTTAATTCAAGCTCAAAAAGCTGGCGAAGAAACGAAACAAGCAGCTAACAAACAAGCTGAAGCTACACTTGCTCAAGCTAAATCACAAGCTGATCAAATCGTTGGTGATGCAGTAGAAAAAGCTAGACGATTATCTTTCCAAACAGAAGATATGAAACGTCAATCAAAAGTATTTAGGTCACGTTTCAAAATGTTAGTTGAAGCCCAATTAGATTTACTGAAGAGTGAAGATTGGGATTACTTATTAAATTATGATTTAGATGCAGAACAAGTAACACTTGAAAATATCCATCATTTAAATGATAATGATTTAAAACCAGAAGAATCTGCTTTGAAAGAACAAGCTAACGATAATGGTGCTAACGATTCAAATAGTGATGCTTCAACTGCTGATAACAAACAAGATGAGACAAATTCAACAAATAATAAAAAATAAGTCAGACAAGTGATATACAACCTCTTTTCACAGCGAACTAGGTCATGGTGAGAGCCTAGTAAAAGAATGTATAGTCATATCACTGACTACTATTTATAAATAATATTAATGAGAGAACTCTAAGTTGAGTTAAGAAGGGTGGTACCGCGAGAATTTCGTCCCTTTTTATTTAACTTAGAGTTTTTATTTTTTTAAGGAGTGAATTAAATGGATTATAAAGAAACGTTATTAATGCCAAAAACTGATTTTCCAATGCGTGGTGGCTTACCTAATAAAGAGCCTAAAATTCAAGAACAGTGGGATGCTGAAGATCAATATCATCAAGCATTAGAAAAAAATAAAGGTAATAAAACTTTTATTCTTCATGATGGACCACCATATGCAAACGGCAATTTACATATGGGACATGCTTTAAATAAAATTATTAAAGATTTTATTGTACGTTATAAAACAATGCAAGGGTTTTATGCGCCATATGTACCAGGATGGGACACACATGGTTTACCTATTGAACAAGCCTTAACAAAAAAAGGTGTTGACCGTAAAAAAATGTCAACAGCTGAATTCCGCGAAAAATGTAAAGAATTTGCATTAGAACAAATTGAGTTACAAAAGAAAGACTTTAAGCGTTTAGGTGTACGTGGTGACTTTAATGACCCATATATTACTTTACAACCAGAATATGAAGCAGCTCAAATTAGATTATTTGGAGAAATGGCTGATAAAGGATTAATTTATAAAGGTAAAAAACCTGTTTATTGGTCACCATCAAGTGAATCTTCATTAGCAGAAGCAGAAATCGAATACCATGATAAACGTTCTGCTTCAATTTACGTTGCCTTCGATGTAAAAGATGGTAAAGGTATTGTGGATTCTGATGCTAAATTTATTATTTGGACAACAACACCTTGGACTATTCCTTCAAATGTTGCTATCACTGTACATCCAGAACTTAAATATGGACAATATAATGTTGATGGGAAAAAATATATTATTGCTGAAGCTTTAGCTGACAGTGTGGCTGAGGCACTTGATTGGGATAAAGAAACATTAAAATTGGAAAAAGAATACACAGGGAAAGAATTAGAATACGTTGTTGCACAACACCCATTTTTAGAACGTGAATCACTTGTAATTAATGGAGATCATGTAACAACAGATGCAGGTACTGGTTGTGTTCATACAGCCCCTGGACACGGTGAAGATGACTATATCGTTGGTCAAAAATATGAATTACCAGTTATTAGTCCAATTGATGATAAAGGTGTGTTCACTGAAGAAGGTGGACCTTTTGAAGGAATGTTTTATGATAAAGCCAATAAAGCTGTTACAGAATTATTGACTGAAAAAGGTGCTTTATTAAAATTAGAATTTATTACACATAGTTATCCACATGATTGGCGAACTAAAAAGCCTGTGATCTTCCGTGCAACACCTCAATGGTTTGCTTCAATTAGTAAAGTGAGACAAGATATCTTAGATGCTATTGATAATACTAATTTCAAAGTAAACTGGGGTAAAACACGTATTTATAATATGGTTCGTGATCGTGGAGAATGGGTTATTTCTCGTCAGCGTGTATGGGGTGTACCACTTCCAGTATTTTATGCTGAAAATGGTGATATCATCATGACAAAAGAAACAGTAAATCATGTAGCTGATTTATTCGCAGAACATGGTTCAAATGTATGGTTTGAAAGAGAAGCCAAAGATTTATTACCAGAAGGATTTACGCATCCAGGTAGTCCAAATGGTGAATTTACCAAAGAAACTGATATTATGGATGTTTGGTTTGATTCAGGATCTTCTCATCGTGGCGTATTAGAAACACGTCCAGAATTACATTTCCCAGCTGATATGTATTTTGAAGGTAGTGACCAATATAGAGGCTGGTTTAACTCTTCAATTACCACAGCGGTTGCTACTAGAGGAGTATCTCCTTATAAATTCTTACTATCACACGGTTTTGTTATGGATGGTGAAGGTAAGAAAATGAGTAAATCATTAGGAAATGTTATCGTGCCTGATCAAGTAGTAAAACAAAAAGGTGCGGATATTGCACGATTATGGGTAAGTAGTACTGACTACTTAGCTGACGTAAGAATCTCTGATGAAATTTTAAAACAAACTTCAGATGTGTATCGTAAAATCCGTAATACATTAAGATTTATGTTAGGGAATATCAATGACTTTAATCCTGAAACTGATAGTGTTGCTGAAAATGACTTATTAGAAGTTGATCGTTATCTATTAAATCGCTTAAGAGAATTCACAGCAAACACAATTAACAACTATGAAAACTTCGATTATTTAAATATTTATCAAGAAGTACAAAACTTCATCAATGTAGAATTAAGTAATTTCTACCTAGACTATGGTAAAGATATTTTATATATTGAAGAACGTAATTCACATATTAGACGTAGTATGCAAACAGTGTTGTATCAAATTCTTGTTGATATGACTAAATTATTAGCACCAATCTTAGTTCACACTGCAGAAGAAGTATGGTCACATACACCACATGTTAAAGAACAAAGTGTGCATTTAGCCGATATGCCTAAAGTAGTAGAAGTAGATCAAGATTTATTAGACAAATGGCATACATTTATGAGTTTACGTGATGATGTTAACCGTGCACTTGAAAATGCCCGTAATGACAAAATTATCGGTAAATCTTTAGAAGCTAAAGTAACTATTGGTAGTAATGATAGTTTTAATGCAACTGAATTTTTAACACAATTTGAAGCATTACATCAGTTATTTATCGTATCTCAAGTTGAAGTAGTTGATCATGTTGATAATGGTACAACTTATGAACACGGTGACATTGTCATTGAACATGCTGATGGAGAAAAATGTGAGAGATGCTGGAACTATTCAGAAGAATTAGGATCAGTAGGAGAATTAACACACTTGTGTCCACGTTGCCAAGAAGTTGTGAAAACTTTAGTTTAATTGAATAAACGTGAGATAAATATTGACTGACTAATAACATTAGGACACAATTCTCGTTAATAATAAAGTGTCACATTTGTTAATAACTGACTATATAAAAAAGTATCAGTATTTATCGACCCTAGTCAGTTATACGGGGATGGGACTTTGAAATCATTTTAATGGTTTCAGTCCCATCCCCATTTTTTGATGATGCTAAGTGTGTAAAATTATAAATAGCTTATAGTTAGTGATAAAATTAGGTTCTCTTCCAAATTACACTGATATATAATTATTTTTTAAGCCTCACTATGCCCAACCTGCATTGCATGAAAAAACTGGATAACCAGTTTTTCTGTGTTGGGTCCCTTCCTAGGGTGCTGTCTCAGCCTACCCCAACTTGCATTGTCCGTTGAAACTAAATAATTAGTTTCTTTTTGTTGGGTGTAAATGTCAATAAAAGAATGTACAAAAATGATTGTTTAAGAATGTACAAAAATGTCATTCTGTCTTTTCAACTTTCACAAAATGGTCTTTTAACCGATAAGACTTCCCAGTTATTTTTATGACATTTGAGTGATGTAATATGCGATCTAAAATGGCATTAGCTATTTTAGGGTCTTCAAATATTTCATTCCATAAATTGAAATTAATATTTGTAGTAAAAATGGTACTTTTCTTCTCATATCTTAAATCAATCAGTTGGAAAAAGAGTTTGGCATCTTCACTATCAATAGGTAAATAGCCTATTTCATCAATAATTAGTAATTTATATTTACTATAGTGCTTGAGTCTATTTTCTAACCGATTCTCTAATTGAGATTTTTTCAAATTTTGTATTAAATCATGACATTTAATGAAATACGTACTTACTCTTTTTTTCGCTGCTGACATACCAATTGATGTAGCTAAATGGGTTTTACCTACACCACTTGGACCTAAAAAGACAATATTCTGATGGTTTTCTATAAATCGTAAATGAGTAAAATCTACGATTTCTTGTTTATTGACGTTAGGTTGGAATGAAAAGTCAAAGTCGCACAGTTCCTTTTTAAAAGGGAATGCTGCTACCTTAACCATTGATTCAATCATATTCTTTTCTTTAACTGCGATTTCATAATCACTCAATTTAATTAAAGTATCAATAAATGATAAATCGTTAGTGATACTAAAATCTATCACTTCATCTAAATGAGTAATCATTTGATTCATTTTTAGATATGACAGATTATCTTTTAAACGTTGGTAGTTAGTAATATTATTCATCATACATCTCTCCTATCGTTTTTAAATTATCTAAGGCCAGCTGATTAATATCATCATGGTCTCCATAGGAGACAGCTAGCGTTTCTAAATAGTGTTGTTGCTGATAATTTAATTTATGATGGGTAATAGGATGCTCAACGATTAATTTGGTGTTATAATAAACAAACAAACGTTGATCATAAACTTGAACTTCAACCGTTTTTCCATAGTATTCAGCAGGAACTGAGTACTGATTGGAGCGATATGTAATCATATTCGAACGATTGACTTTCAAATATTTATGTTCTACTTTATATGAGTTTCTTACATGGACATTGGGTAATGGCTGTAAGAAGCTCTTTTCTTTTTTTACTTCAATAATTGGTATTTTTCCTGTCCCATTATGCACTGAGTAATTCAAACGATCATTTAATTCGTCAATAAATTGTGGAATTTCATGTAAGTATAATTGTCCTTGATAGGCATGAATTTCATCTAATATTTTCATAATGGATTCAACTTTACCTTTCGTTCTAGGACGACCAGCTATACACGGCTTCACTTTAAAATTAAAATCATCAGCGAATTGTTTGAATTTAGGATTAACTTGTCCACTAAACGTTTCAGTCCTAGGTTGACTCATCACTGTTTTCATATTATCTGTAACAAGTTCCTCTGGAACACCTTCAATAGATTCAAAAGCTTGAACCATTAAATTAAGTAATACATCTAATGATTTACTCATCGTAACTTGCATAATTTTGAAGCGTGAATATGACAGGAGTAAAACACCAATATTTAAAGATACCTCTTGATGATCCTTCGTTTTAAATCTTATATCTTCCTTCCAATCAAATTGAGCTTGGCAACCTGGTTTTGTTTCAAATCTAGTTGTTCCAACAGGCGTTGACTTTTGTCGTCTTTTTTTAAAATAATTATTGAATAAATCATGTTTTCTTATATATGTTCTAAATGTGGAATACGCACAATTTAGACCATGATTATCTTTAAGGTATTGCCATAACACGCGTTTATAAAAGAATTTCTGTTCACATTCTTCAGACAACAATTCTTTTATTAAATCATAATAGGGATCAATTTTAGATTGTTTTTTTCGATTAACCGAAGGTTTAAAGCCATTTAAATATTTATCTATTGTTCTTCGATCTACATTCATTTGTCTTGCGATTTCACTTTTATTAATTTTCATGTTTAAGCTCTCCATAACAATTTTTAATTTTGGTAAATCTGAAAGAGTTGTAACTTCATAATCTGTATTTATATCTAAAGATAATTTCATTGTTATTCACCTCAATAAAATTATCTCTAAATTTTACAGATTGTACATACTTAAACAGTCAAAAGTGTACATTATTAAATTATCATTTCCATGTTGGGGCCCCGGTCTTCGACGAGCACTGTTGCCCAACTATACCCGTTTTGCACATTAAAGTAAAAATTTTATTTTTAAAATTTTTCTATAACGGGTCCCTGCATTGCTTGTAGAAACTGTTTCACAGTTTCTCTATGTTGGGTCCCTATCTCAGGAGTCTCGGCTTCAAAATAATTTATATTTTAAATTATTCGTTTTTTTATTTATCAGTTGTAAAATATAGAGAACCTAAAATTAAAAATGATTGTATAAAAGAAATGGAATGGAGTAATTTTTATGTTTCATAGTAATACGGCACATTTTGTCAATGGTGTAACATTAAATGTAAAAGATAAGAACGAACTAAAACCATTTTATGAAAATGTTTTAGGATTAAATATCATTAACGAAACGTTAACATCTATTCAATATGAGGTTGGACAAAGTAATCATATTATTAAACTTGAAGAAATTGAACATGGACGTGAGCCATTGTTATCTGAAGCTGGATTATTTCATATTGCAATTAAATTACCAACATATACTGATTTAGCAGATTTATTAGTTCAATTGAGTGAATATGATATACCAGTAAACGGTGGTAATCAATCTACATCTTTATCATTATTTTTTGAAGATCCAGATGGGCATGGTTTTAAATTTTATGTAGATAAACCTAGTGAAGAATGGATTACACATCATGATTTAATTCAAATATATGTTAAACCACTAAATGTACCCAAATTATTAAACTATGCTTCAGATGAGCAGTGGCAAGGTATCCCTGATTTAGCAATTATAGGTTCTTTGCATATAAAAACAATTCGACTATCAGAAGTGACAAATTACTATTGTGATTATTTTGGTTTAGATATAGCAGCTTATATGGATGACTTTTCATTATTTTTAGCGTCACAAGGATATCATCAACATTTAGCAATGAACCAATGGATGTCAGCTACGAAAAGAATTGATAATTTCAACTCTTATGGTTTAGCTATTGTAGATTTTCATTATCCTGAAACGACTCATCTTAATCTTCAAGGGCCAGATGGTATATATTATCGTTTTAATAAAATTAAAACAGTTGATTAAATAGAGTCTAAGACACAAAGATTCTAAAATAATTTTTGCGAGTAGTAGTAATTGTTAGTATTATTAAATGTTGATTAATTATAAATTTATTTTTTAAGAGGATTGTGTGTAAACTGTATCCAAATTTGTTGGTAAATATCGTAGTTATGAGCTTTAATATTTTAGTAATTGTCATATGCTTACTTTTTTTATTGGTTGCTCTAGGATATAATATAATGAGTTGTCTAAACGACAGTTGAATGGAGGAACATCGATGCACAAGAAATATTATATTTGGACATCCGTACTCGTGACGTTATTTATTATTATTTTTGACCAATTAACTAAATATTTAATAGCGACTACGATGAAAATTGGAGACTCATTTGAAGTTATACCTAACTTTTTAAATATTACATCACACAGAAATAATGGTGCTGCATGGGGAATTTTAAGTGGCAAAATGGGATTCTTTTATATTATTACAGTCATTATATTAATCATATTAATCTACTTCTTTATTAAGGAAGCGCAATTTAACTTATTTTTACAAGTTGCTATTAGTTTATTATTTGCTGGAGCATTAGGTAATTTTATTGATCGCTTATTTAATGGACAGGTAGTAGATTTTATAGATACAAATATTTTTGGATATGATTTTCCGATATTTAATATTGCAGATTCAAGTTTAACGATTGGCGTAATTTTCGTTATTATCGCATTAATAAAAGACTCATCGAACAATAAAGATAAGGAGGTTAGATGATGGAAATATATGAATATCAAATTATAGATCAGTCTCAAACTGGATCAAGAATAGATAAAATACTTCCTGAGTTGAATCAAGAATGGTCTCGTAACCTAATTCAAGATTGGATTAAATTAGGTTTAGTAAGTGTTAACGGTAAGACAATTAAGCCTAATTATAAAACAAAGCTAAACGATAAAATTGTTGTGACTGAAAAAGAGACAGTTGAAGCAGATATCGTTGCCGAAAATTTAGACTTAGACATCTATTATGAGGATAATGATGTTGCTGTTGTATATAAACCAAAAGGGATGGTGGTTCATCCATCACCTGGACATTATACCAATACGCTAGTTAATGGTTTAATGTATCAAATTAAAGATTTATCTGGAATTAACGGAGAAATTCGTCCCGGTATTGTTCACCGTATTGATATGGATACATCAGGTTTATTAATGGTGGCTAAAAACGATATTGCACATAGAGGTTTAGTAGAACAATTAATGGATAAAACTGTCAAAAGGAAATATACTGCATTAGTTCACGGTGTGATTCCTCACGATTATGGCACAATTGATGCACCAATTGGTCGTAATAAAAATGATCGTCAATCCATGGCAGTTGTTGATGATGGTAAAGAAGCCATTACACATTTTAATGTTTTAGAACGTTTTAAAGATTATACCTTAGTTGAATGTCAACTTGAAACAGGTCGCACACATCAAATTCGTGTCCACATGAAATACATCGGCTTCCCATTAGTAGGAGACCCTAAATATGGTCCGAAGAAAACTTTAGATATAGGTGGTCAAGCATTACACGCTGGTTTAATTGGTTTTGAACATCCAATTACTGGGCAATATATCGAACAACAAGCAGCATTACCAGATTATTTTGAGACACTACTGGATACGATACGTAAACGTGACGCATAAAATTACTATATTTTTGTTATGTAAACTAGAAACATTGAACTAGTATAGTTTTCCATAGTTATCTTATGTTAACTATAATAATATACTATAAATTATAGTAATCTTTTGTGTTATGGATGATTGACATTTGTTAAAAATAGTATTATCCTAATAACAGTTTAAATACGCATTAATCGTCTTTAAGTGAAAGTCCAGAGAGGCTTCAAAGACATGATATAAATAGATATATACTTATTAAAACTCATAGTACTTGTCAAGGTTATAAGACTATAGATTTTGTAGTCATTGACGTACTATATGCTTGTATATAACTTAACCTCATGTCTTGTTAAAGACATGAGGTTTTTTGTTGTGCGCCCGGCATGGGTAATTACTAGACGGTGAAAGTCCGTTACAGGCTTGGTAGTAGGAACTGTTAGCGAAAGACAAGGGTGTCCATTGTGAAATGGAATCTGAAGGAAGTCGGACGCAAACACTCGCACTGACGAACAGAAATATCATACAAGGCTATGTGGAATGGATGAATCTGCAATACAAGATAAAGTCCGATACTACCCGAGTTCTATATAGTAAATGATGCAGTGGAATGAGTGGAAAGTGGTTACTCTTACCCGGGGAGGTCTCATCAGCGATAAAAAAAATCGTAGTAATAACGAATGATGAGAAGTCAGCAGAGGTCATAGTAGGTAGAAATACTGAAGGACTGAACAATATTCATACAAAGTAAAGAATGGAGGTTAGAGATTTACAACGTACAGAATACAATTAATGATTGGCAACTCATAGAAAGATAAGTAGTGGAACGAAAAAGGATATATGAGTGCGTACAGTAAATCTTAGGTGAAATGAAAGAAATGTATCGTGAGTCTCCATCTATGATGGAGCTTGTTGTAAGAGAGAATAATATACAAAAAGCAATTAAGAAAGTGAAGAAAAACAACGGTGCACCTGGCATCGATGGCATGCGAGTAAGTGAATTAACATCACATTTCGCAAAATACTTTCCACAAATTAAACAAAAACTGCTTGATGGCACGTATAAGCCACAAGCAGTAAGAAAGGTTGAAATACCTAAATCAAATGGGAAAAAGCGCGTGCTTGGAATCCCTGTCGCAAGAGACAGAGTTATCCAACAAGCCATTAAACAAGTCATTGAACCTAGTATCGACCGTACTTTCTCAAAACACAGTCATGGCTTTAGACCGAATCGTAGTACAGGAACTGCACTTAAAGAATGTGCAACATACTATGAAGAAGGTTACTTAGTTGCAGTTGATTGTGATTTAAAACAGTGCTTTGATATGTTGAACCATGATAAATTAATGTATCTATTTGAACGACATGTTCAAGATAAAGCCATTTCTAAATTTATTCGTAGAAGCCTACAGGTTGGTGCAATCGACCTCAATGGTAATTATCGAAGTAGAGAAATAGGTGCACCGCAAGGTGGTGTTATTTCCCCGTTACTTTGTAATATTTATCTTCACGAATTAGATAATGAATTGGAGAAACGTGGTCATCGCTTTGTTCGTTATGCAGATGACTTCGTCATCTTTGTACGTACAAAACGAGCGGGTCAACGTGTCATGGAAAGTGTGACAAAGTTTATCGAAAAAGACCTTAAACTTATTGTAAATAGTGAAAAGAGCAAGGTAGGTTCTATCACACGTTTAAAGTTCTTGAGTTGTCTAATGACCAAAGTAAATGGCACTTATCGTTTCAGACCGACTATGGAAGCAAGAAGAAATTTAAAACGCACCTTAAGACGTCTAACGAAACGAAATAGACCAGGTACCTTTAAAGAGATTATATCAGAAATTAATCAAGTAACACGAGGGTGGATAAATTACTTTGGTAAAGGATTTATTACAGGTTTTGTAACGAAGTTACAATCATGGTTAAACCGACGCATTAGACAACTAATCCTCAAAAGATGGAAAAGAATAAAAACCAAATATAAGATGTTACGTAAGTATGGACTTGACCATAAGAGTGCAATGAAAATTGCCAATTCAAGAAAGAAATACTGGCGCTTATCATCAACGCATGAAGTTCATCGTGCACTTACAACAAAACGTCTCTACAAGTGGGGGTTAGAACCATTAACCCAACTCGCAGAGACGGCTTACGCAAGATATTGAACCGCCGAGTACGGAACCGTACGCTCGGTGGTGTGAGAGGACGGATAATCAAATAATGGTTATCCTCCTACTCGATTTTAATAATTGAAAAGGGTGAAAAAATGTCTAAACGAATTATTATGGACGATGCCGCAATAAAACGAACAGTAACAAGAATTGCTCATGAAATATTAGAGTATAATAAAGGTACTGATAATTTAATTTTATTAGGGATTAAGACACGTGGTGAATTTTTAGCTAATAGAATTCAACAAAAGATTAATACGATTGAACAAAAACAAGTGCCAACAGGAACGATTGATATTACATATTTTAGAGATGATATTGAACATATGTCTTCACAAATGAGTAAAGATGCGATTGAAATTGATACGGAACTTACTGATAAAGTTGTTGTCATTATTGATGATGTACTGTATACAGGACGTACCGTACGAGCATCTTTAGATGCAATTTTACTTAATGCCAGACCAATAAAAATTGGCCTAGCAGCTTTAGTTGATCGAGGCCATAGAGAACTGCCAATTAGAGCAGACTTTGTGGGTAAGAATATCCCCACTTCAAAAGATGAAACGGTTAATGTCTTTTTAGAAGAAATGGATAATGAAAATGCAGTAATAATTGAATAATATCCCTTTTAAATCAGTACGAGAGACTGAAAAAGGTGAGGGTAATTTAAATATTTAAACAATAGAAATATACAAATTTTACCCTCATTGAAAGTTTGAAGTTATAGCTTATACTAGGATAGGTATAGCTTCAACTGCTTACTAAGTCTCTTTACATATATTGATGTAAAGAGACTTTTTTTGAAAATGGAGGAAATGACATAATGGAAAATGAACAAATGTTTGAACGTACAGTGAAACCTGTACTTGATGTAAATGAAAAACCACAACCAGCACAATGGGCTTTTTTAAGCTTACAGCACTTGTTTGCAATGTTTGGTGCTACAGTGCTTGTGCCATTTTTAACTGGTTTACCAATTTCTGCTGCATTGCTTGCTTCAGGAATTGGAACATTACTATATATATTAATTACTAAAGCTCAAATACCTGCATATCTTGGTTCAAGTTTTGCTTTTATCACACCAATTATTACTGGCTTAAGTACTCACAGTCTAGGAGATATGCTAGTCGCTTTATTTATGAGTGGTGTAATGTATGTGATCATCGGCATTTTCATTAAATTAAGTGGCACAGCATGGTTAATGAAATTATTACCACCAGTTGTAGTTGGTCCAGTTATTATGGTTATAGGTCTAAGCTTAGCTCCAACTGCAGTTAATATGGCAATGTATGAAAATTCTGCTGATATGAAAGGATACAGCATGAGTTACTTAATTGTTGCTCTAGTAACATTATTAGTAACAATAGTTGTGCAAGGATTCTTTAAAGGTTTCTTATCATTAATACCCGTGTTAGTAGGAATTATTGTTGGTTATGTGGTAGCGATTTTTATGGGGATTGTAAAATTTAACGCAGTAATGTCAGCCAAATGGTTCGATTTCCCTCATATTTATCTACCATTTAAAGACTATGTACCATCATTTCATCTCGGCCTAGTGCTAGTTATGATACCGATTGTTTTTGTCACAGTAAGTGAACATATTGGACACCAAATGGTATTAAATAAAATTGTAGGTAGAAACTTCTTTGAAAAACCAGGGCTAGATAAGTCTATTATCGGCGACGGTGTATCAACAATGTTTGCCAGTATCATTGGTGGACCACCAAGTACAACATACGGTGAAAACATTGGAGTTCTAGCAATAACTAAGATTTATAGTATTTATGTTATAGGTGGAGCAGCAGTTATCGCCATTATCTTAGCTTTCATAGGTAAATTCACTGCATTGATTTCTTCTATACCAACTCCAGTAATGGGCGGTGTTTCAATACTACTATTCGGTATCATTGCAGCGAGTGGCTTAAGAATGTTAGTTGAAAGTAAAGTAGATTTTGCTAATAACCGCAACCTTGTCATCGCATCAGTAGTATTAGTAGTAGGTATTGGTAATTTAGTAATTAACTTGAAAGAAATTGGCATTAATCTTCAAATTGAAGGTATGGCTTTAGCAGCACTTTCAGGGATTATCCTAAACTTAATCTTACCTAAAGACAAAGATGTAAAACATTAAGATTGACTAATCGAGGAGGGCGCTTTATGAATCATTTATTATCAATGGAACATTTAACTACAGATCAAATTTATAACTTAATCCAAAAGGCAAGTCGTTTTAAATCTGGTGAGCAACCATTACCACAATTAGATGGTAAATTTGTAGCTAATTTATTCTTCGAAAATTCTACTAGGACAAAGTGTAGCTTTGAAGTTGCAGAATTAAAATTAGGTTTAAAAATTATAAATTTTGATACGACAACATCATCTGTGTCAAAAGGTGAATCATTGTACGATACTTGTAAGACGTTAGAGAGTATTGGTTGTGATTTATTAGTCATTAGACATCCTTATAATGACTATTATGAGCAATTGACAAATGTTAATATTCCAATAGCAAATGCTGGAGACGGTAGTGGTCAACATCCGACGCAAAGTTTATTAGATTTAATGACGATTTATGAAGAGTATGGTTATTTTGAAGGCTTAAATGTTGTCATCTGTGGTGACATTAAAAACTCAAGAGTTGCACGTAGTAACTATTATAGTTTGAAGGCTTTAGGAGCGAATGTCATGTTCAATAGTCCGAGAGCTTGGGTTGACGAATCATTAGAAGCTCCTTATGTGAATATGGATGATGTCATAGATTCAGTTGATATAGTCATGTTACTGAGAATCCAACACGAAAGACATGGACTTGTAGAAGAAGCAAGATTTATGAAAGATGATTATCATCAAAAACACGGTTTAAACCAGCAGCGATATGATCGTCTTAAACCAAGTGCAATAGTCATGCACCCTGCACCAGTCAATCGTGGGGTTGAAATAGAAAGTGATTTAGTAGAAGCGCCTAAATCTCGAATTTTTAAACAAATGGAAAATGGTATGTATCTTAGAATGGCAGTTATAGATGAATTATTAAATAAATAGGGGAGATTTATAATGAAATTAATAAAAAATGGTAGAATTTTACAACATGGTGAGTTAGTAAATGCTGATATTTTGATAGAAGGAAAAGTTATCAAAGAAATTGGTCATGATATAAATGTAACTGAAAATGTTGACATCATTGATGCACAAGGACACTTTGTGTCGCCAGGTTTTGTTGATGTTCATGTACATCTAAGAGAACCCGGTGGAGAACATAAAGAAACAATTGAAACTGGAACACTTGCAGCTGCAAGAGGTGGATTTACAACGGTGTGTCCAATGCCAAATACTAGACCTGTTCCCGATTCAGTTGAACATTTTGAGTCTTTACAACGTATTATTGATGATAGTGCACATGTGAGAGTATTGCCATATGCATCAATTACAACAAGACAAGCAGGTAAAGAGCTTGTAGATTTTGAAGCATTAACTAAAGAAGGTGCATTTGCATTTACTGATGATGGTGTCGGCGTACAGACTGCTAGTATGATGTATGAAGCTATGCAACAAGCATCAAAAGTTAATAAAGCAGTTGTAGCACATTGTGAAGATAACTCTTTAATTTATGGTGGCGCTATGCATGAAGGTCAACGTAGTAAAGAATTAGGAATACCTGGTATTCCCAATATTTGTGAATCAGTACAAATTGCTAGAGACGTTTTATTAGCAGAAGCAGCTCATTGTCATTATCACGTATGTCATGTATCTACGAAAGAAAGTGTACGTGTCATTAGAGATGCGAAACGTGCGGGGATCCATGTCACAGCTGAAGTAACACCACATCATTTATTATTAACAGAAGATGATGTACCTGGTAATGATGCTATTTATAAAATGAATCCGCCACTTAGAAGTCATGAAGATAGACAAGCCTTAATTGACGGATTATTAGATGGAACAATTGATTGCATTGCAACCGATCATGCACCTCACGCTCGTGAAGAAAAAGCTCAACCAATGGAAAAAGCACCATTTGGTATTGTAGGTAGTGAAACAGCGTTTCCACTGTTGTATACACATTTCGTCAAAAATGGTGAATGGACATTACAACAATTAGTTGATTATTTAACCGTTAAACCAAGCGACACATTCAACTTAGATTTTGGCAGACTAGAATCAGGACGTTTAGCTGATATAACAATTATTGATTTAGATAATGAGCAAGAAATTAAAGGGGAAGACTTTTTATCTAAAGCTGATAATACACCGTTTATTGGTTATAAAGTATATGGCAATCCAATATTAACTATGGTCGAAGGTGAAGTTAAATACGAGGGGGCAAAATAAAATGCAACAAAAACGTTATTTAGTGTTAGAAGATGGCTCATACTACGAAGGATATCGTTTAGGATCTGATAATTTAAAAATAGGTGAAATTGTATTTAATACAGCAATGACAGGGTATCAAGAAACGATATCTGATCCATCATATACAGGTCAAATTATTACTTTCACTTATCCTTTAATAGGCAATTATGGTATTAATCGTGATGATTTTGAATCATTAGTTCCGACTTTAAACGGTATTGTAGTTAAAGAAGCTAGCACACATCCAAGTAATTTTAGACAACAAAAAACACTGCATGACGTTCTAGTGTTGCATCAAATTCCTGGTATATCAGGAGTAGATACTAGAAGTATTACACGCAAAATACGTCAACATGGTGTATTAAAAGCAGGATTTACTGATGATAAAGCAGACATCGATAGTTTAATTAAACAATTACAAAATGTTGACTTACCAAAAAATGAAGTTGAAAGTGTGTCAACAAAGACACCCTATGTTTCCACGGGTCAAAATTTAAATGTAGTGTTAGTCGATTTTGGAAAGAAACAAAATATTGTTAGAGAATTAAATATTAGAGGCTGTAATGTAACAGTCGTACCATTTGATACCACTGCTGAAGACATATTAGCTATGTCACCAGATGGTGTTATGTTATCAAATGGACCAGGAAATCCTGAAGTAGTTGAATGCGCAATAAAAATGATTAAAGGTATTTTAGGTAAAATTCCATTCTTTGGTATATGCCTTGGACATCAATTGTTTGCCTTATCTCAAGGTGCGACATCATTTAAGATGAAATTTGGACATAGGGGTGCAAATCATCCAGTGAAACATCTACAATCAGGAAAAGTAGATATCACTAGTCAAAATCATGGATATGCGATTGATAAAGCATCACTTGAAAATACAGACTTAGAGGTAACACATATTGCTTTGAATGATGGAACGGTTGAAGGATTACGTCATAAGACATTACCTGCTTTTTCTGTACAATATCATCCAGAAGCAAATCCAGGTCCTACAGATTCCAATTACTTATTTGATGATTTTGTAACTATGATGAACAATGCAAAAGAAAAGGGGAGTCAAACACATGCCTAAACGTAATGATATTCATACTATTTTAGTAATAGGTTCAGGTCCAATTATTATCGGTCAAGCTGCAGAATTTGATTATGCTGGTACACAAGCTTGCCTAGCTTTAAAAGAAGAAGGGTATAGAGTCATTCTAGTTAACTCAAATCCTGCAACTATTATGACTGATAAAGAAATTGCCGATAAAGTTTATATTGAGCCATTAACACATGATTTTATCGCGCGTATCATTCGTAAAGAACAGCCAGATGCATTATTGCCCACTTTAGGTGGTCAAACTGGTTTGAATATGGCAATTCAACTGCATGATAGTGGCGTCTTACAGGCTAATCATGTGCAGTTATTAGGAACAGAATTAACCTCTATTCAACAAGCAGAAGACAGAGAATTATTTAGAACTTTAATGAATGATTTAAATGTTCCTGTACCAGAAAGTGATATCGTTAATACAGTAGAACAAGCATTCAAATTTAAAGAACAAGTTGGTTATCCTTTAATTGTAAGACCTGCGTTTACAATGGGAGGGACTGGTGGCGGTATTTGCCATAATGATGAAGAGTTGTTAGAAATAGTTTCTAATGGGCTACATTATAGTCCAGCAACACAATGCCTACTTGAAAAATCAATCGCTGGATTCAAAGAAATAGAATATGAAGTGATGCGTGATAAAAACGATAATGCTATCGTAGTATGTAATATGGAAAATATAGATCCAGTTGGTATTCATACAGGGGATTCAATCGTTGTGGCCCCGAGCCAAACGTTATCAGATGTTGAGTATCAAATGCTCAGAGATGTGTCATTGAAAGTGATTAGAGCGTTAGGTATTGAAGGTGGATGTAATGTCCAATTAGCTTTAGATCCACAATCGTTTGATTACTACATTATAGAAGTTAATCCACGTGTATCACGTTCGTCAGCGTTAGCTTCTAAAGCTACAGGATACCCAATTGCCAAATTAGCAGCAAAAATAGCTGTTGGCTTGACACTAGATGAAATGCTTAACCCGATAACAGGTACATCTTATGCTGCATTTGAACCAACTTTAGATTATGTCATTTCTAAAATTCCACGATTTCCATTTGACAAATTTGAAAAGGGAGAGCGTGAATTAGGTACACAAATGAAAGCAACTGGTGAAGTCATGGCTATTGGTCGTACATATGAAGAATCTTTATTAAAAGCCATTCGCTCATTGGAATATGGTGTGCATCATTTAGGACTACCGAATGGAGAAAGTTTTGATATTGATTACATTAAGGAACGAATTTCTCACCAAGATGACGAAAGACTATTTTTCATTGGTGAAGCGATTCGTCGTGGCACATCATTAAAAGAAATACATGACATGACGCAAATTGATTATTTCTTTTTACATAAATTCCAAAATATAATCAACATCGAGCATGAATTAAAAGCACATCAAGGTGATTTAGCATATTTAAAATATGCTAAAGATTATGGATTTAGTGATAAAACGATTGCACATCGTTTTGATATGACAGAAGAGGAAGTATATCAATTACGTATGGCAAATGATATTAAACCGGTTTATAAAATGGTTGATACGTGTGCTGCAGAATTTGAATCTACAACGCCTTATTATTATGGTACTTATGAAAGTGAAAATGAGTCTATCGTTACTGACAAAGAAAAAATATTAGTACTTGGTTCAGGACCGATCCGCATTGGTCAAGGTGTAGAATTTGACTATGCTACAGTCCACGCAGTTTGGGCAATCCAACAAGCTGGGTATGAGGCAATCATTGTTAATAATAATCCAGAAACAGTTTCCACAGACTTTTCAATTTCAGATAAACTTTATTTTGAACCATTAACTGAAGAAGATGTCATGAATATCATTAATTTAGAACAGCCTAAAGGCGTCGTTGTTCAATTTGGTGGTCAAACAGCAATCAACTTAGCAGATAAATTGGCGAAACATGGAGTGACAGTATTAGGAACTTCATTAGAAAATCTTAATAGAGCTGAGGACCGTAAAGAATTTGAAGAATTATTACGTCGCATTAATGTGCCACAACCACAAGGTAAAACAGCTACTTCTCCTCAAGAAGCTTTAGCTAATGCTAAAGAAATTGGTTACCCTGTTGTAGTCAGACCATCGTACGTTTTAGGTGGTCGTGCTATGGAAATTGTAGATAATGATGAAGAGCTTGAAAATTATATGACACAAGCAGTTAAAGCAAGTCCTGAGCATCCTGTACTTGTAGATAGATATTTAACAGGTAAAGAAATTGAAGTTGATGCGATTTGTGATGGTGAAAGTGTAATTATACCGGGTATTATGGAGCATATTGAACGTGCAGGTGTTCACAGTGGAGATTCAATTACAGTTTATCCTCCGCAAACGTTATCAAATGAAGAGTTAGACACACTTGAAGATTATACAATTAAACTGGCTAAAGGTTTAGATATCATTGGTTTGATTAATATTCAATTCGTTATTGCGCATGATGGTGTTTATGTCTTAGAAGTGAATCCTCGTTCAAGTAGAACAGTACCATTTTTAAGTAAAATAACGGATATTCCAATGGCGCAACTTGCTATGAGAGCAATCATGGGAGAAAAATTAACGGCAATGGGTTATAAAGAAGGGGTTCAACCATATGCTGACGGTGTCTTTGTTAAAGCACCGGTATTTAGTTTTAATAAATTAAAAAATGTCGACATTACATTAGGACCAGAAATGAAATCAACTGGTGAAGTGATGGGTAAAGATGAGACATTAGAAAAGGCGCTATACAAAGGGTTAACTGGTAGTGGTGTTGAAATAAAAGATCATGGTACAGTGTTAATTACTGTAAGTGATAAAGATAAAGATGATATTGTCAAAATAGCACACCGCTTAAATGAAGTGGGTTATAAAATATTAGCAACATCAGGTACGGCGGATAGAATTAAAAAAGATCATATACCTGTTGAAGTTGTAGGAAAAATAGGCGGAGATGATGATTTATTAACGCGCATTCAACAAGGTGATGTTCAAATTGTTATCAATACGATGACAAAGGGAAAAGAAGTAGAACGTGATGGTTTCCAAATCAGACGTACAACTGTCGAAAATGGTATTCCATGTTTAACATCGTTAGATACTGCCAATGCGCTAACTAGTGTAATTGAAAGTATGACATTTACAATGCGTGAAATGTAAGATGATAAGATGACATTAATTCTTTAAGAGGTTGCTTTATACTTAATGTAGTTTTGATCAGCAATCTCTCCAAGCAATAGACACTAATTAATTTAGGAGAGAATATGATGAAAGATTTACCGATAATTGCCTTAGATTTTGAATCAAAAGAAAAAGTGAACCAGTTTTTAGATTTATTTGATGAGCCTTTATTCGTGAAAATTGGTATGGAATTATTTTATCAGGAAGGGCCGGATCTGATTAAATCAGTAAAATCTAGAGGACATGATATCTTCTTAGATTTAAAATTACATGATATTCCTCATACTGTTGGTAAAGCGATGGAAGGTTTGGCTAAATTAAATGTTGATTTAGTTAATGTTCACGCAGCAGGTGGTACATTAATGATGATGCAAGCTCTACAAGGTCTTAGAAAATATAATAAAAATACTAAAATTATTGCTGTCACACAATTAACATCAACAACAGAAGACATGCTTCATAACGAGCAAAATATTCAAACATCTATCGAAGATGCAGTGTTAAACTATGCCTCATTAGCGAAACAAGCTGGCTTAGATGGCGTTGTATGTTCGCCATTAGAAAGTAAATTATTAACAAATCATTTAGGCGTAGATTTTATGAAAGTGACACCAGGTATTAGACCTCAAGGTTCATCAAAAGATGATCAACATAGAATTACTACACCAGAACAAGCAAGACAATTAGGATCTACTCACATAGTAGTTGGTCGACCAATTACGCAAAGCGACGATCCTGTTAAAAGTTATCAAATTATTAAAGAAAGTTGGTTATCATAATGGCAAAAGCAATAGCAAAAGCATTATTAGATATAGAAGCGGTGACACTATCACCTAATGATTTATATACTTGGAGTTCAGGAATCAAATCTCCAATTTATTGTGATAATCGTGTTACTTTAGGTTACCCATTAGTTCGTGGTGCTATTCGTGATGGTTTAATTAAATTAATTGAAGCACAATTCCCAGATGTAGAAATTATTTCAGGTACAGCAACGGCTGGTATTCCTCATGCAGCTTTTATTGCAGAAGAATTAAAATTACCAATGAACTATGTACGTTCATCAAGTAAAAGTCATGGTAAACAAAATCAAATTGAAGGTGCAAACAGTAAGGGTAAAAAAGTGGTTGTTGTAGAAGATTTAATTTCTACAGGTGGCTCATCAATTACTGCTGTCGACGCATTAAAAGAAGCCGGTGCTGATGTTCTTGGTGTCATAGCAATTTTCACATACGGTTTAAAAAAAGCAGATGATACTTTTAAAAATGCAGATCTACCATTCTATACATTAAGTAATTACAATGAATTAATTGAAGTT
Source organism: Staphylococcus simiae (assembly GCF_017357005.1). NCBI lineage: Bacteria > Bacillati > Bacillota > Bacilli > Caryophanales > Staphylococcaceae > Staphylococcus > Staphylococcus simiae. The sequence goes on from NZ_CP071589.1 coordinate 1,086,916, forward strand.
GCTGAAGACGAAGGCAAGATTACGAAAGATGATATTAAGACATTAGTTGAATGGAGAGACAACTTAGCATAAGATAGTCTTTAGAAAGGGGAATGTTTAACATGAATGAACAACAAACTAAGAATTTATATGCTAAAATTAAACATTGCAATGAATTTATTAATCATTCAAACGATTCCAACCAACCTAAAGAACACGTTCAACAAAGTGAAGCTGAAATGAACGACGTACAATTCGATAAAAATGACAATGAAGACTTATTTAAACATGTCAAAAATATCTTACGCGATCAAGGTCACATTTAAAAATTAATAGTATCTAAAAAAGCTATAATAACATCTTCAATAAAGTGTATTAAATACTTCTTTGAAGACAGTTATTATAGCTTTTATTATTATAAACTGAATATTAGCGGATAATTAATTTTACCAGTATCCAACCAATGAGTAATACGATGAGTAATGCTAAGATGGGAATAACATAATGTAACATAATAAAGCCTCCTTATTGCTTATTTAGTATTATAATAGAAAAGCAAAATAAAGCGAAATGTAATCTCTTATGTTAGGTCATTATATTGTATCGTGGTATGTATCTAAGTTTAAATTGTTTAATTTACTAAAGTAGTTTCATAGTAATTAATATAACTATTTGAATGAATGACATTTTAAATGTATTGTTCTACAAACAGGATCAAGTCGTGTTAAACTAATAATGAAAGAAATTAATGGCAAAGTTGGAGGGTTATAAATGGAAATCCCAAAAATCACAACATTTTTAATGTTTAATAATCAAGCAGAAGAAGCTGTAAAATTATATACAAGTTTATTTGAAGATAGCGAGATTATTACGATGGCAAAGTATGGTGACCATGGTCCTGGAGATCCTGGTACAGTTCAACATTCTATTTTTACATTAAATGGACAAGTGTTTATGGCAATAGACGCAAATAGTGGCACTGAATTACCAATGAATCCTGCTATTTCCTTATTTGTAACCGTTAAGGATACATTAGAAATGGAGCGCTTATTTAACGGTTTGAAGAAAGAAGGGGCAATATTAATGCCTAAAACTGAAATGCCACCGTATAGAGAATTTGCATGGGTACAAGACAAATTTGGTGTCAGTTTTCAACTAGCATTACCAGAATAATAAAAATGGGGGTGGGATAGAAATAAAATTTATTTCGTAATCCCACCCCGGCAAGACTGACTAGGTTTGTAAAACGTTGGTTTATCACCATTTTACAAACCAGACAGTTACTGCCAAATGATTGAATTTAAGCCTGGAATGATTATGTTCCAAGGCGCTTTATTTTTTTACACGCATTTGTTGAATATGTTCATAGTCTGGTGTTGCATAAAGCGTTTTTTGGTTATCGTAAGTTACAAACCCAGGTTTAGCTCCTGATGGTTTATGAACGTGTTTAATCAATGTGTAGTCTACAGGTATTTGTCCAGAGTTTCCTGCTTTTGAAAAGTAACCTGCCAACATCGCCGCTTCTTTAATCGTTTCTTCACTTGGATCATCATTTAAAATGACTACATGTGACCCAGGTATATCTTTAGTATGCAACCAAATATATGACTTCTTCGCTTTTTTATTAGTTAAATAATCATTTTGTTTGTTATTCTTACCTACTAATATAGTATCACCATCACTTGAAACATATTCTTGCAATTGTATTTGCTCTTTTTTCTTTTTTGTGGCATTTTTACGTTGCTTCATAAAGCCTTGTTCAGCAAGTTCATCTCTAATATCATCTATTTCAGACACAGTGATATGTTGTAATTGTTGCTCGATATTACTAAAATAATCGATATTTTCTCTAGTTAAATTAATTTGATGTGTTAATTCATGCTCACGCGTTTTCATACGATTGTATTGTTTATAATAATACTGAGCATTAGCTGCAGGTGACTTAGTAGGATTTAAAGGAATTGTTATTTCTTCATCGGTATAATAATTTGTTGCTACAACTTCTTTATCACCTTGTTTAATACGATAAATATTCGCCGTAATTAATTCTCCGTAAAGTTGCTCAGTATCTTTATTTTTAGCATGTTCATATTCATCTATTAATTTAGATAATTTATTTTGATATTTGTGTAACTGTTGTTGTACAAATTTAACTAAGTCATTCGCACGTTGTTTAACTCTTTCACGTTCACCACGAGCATCAAAATAACGGTCTAATAAATCATTTAAAGAATCATAGATGACTATATCATCATAAAATTGATTTAACTTCATAAAATAGAAATCTTCTTTACCACTATCATGATTTTTATGGAAAACTGGAGTAGGCTCTAGTGTCGTCTCAGCCATTACTTCATCAAATGCTTCTGGCAAGGTTTCGGTTGTCATAAAATGGCGACGACTTACTATTTCATTAGTAATAAGGGGACTGAAACCTTCAAAGTGATTTAATAACTGTTTCGCAATATTACCGCTATTAAAATCTATATATTGCAAGACTTCTCTACCAGTCACGTCATAAGGATTAACTTTATGCTGAGTAGGTGGTGCTTCATATTTAAAACCAGGCATTACAGTACGATAAAGATTTGTATTAGGCGTTAAGTGCTTAAAGCCTTCGATAATTTTATGATTTTCATCTACTAATATTAAATTACTATGTTTACCCATGATTTCTAATATAACGGTACGATAAGTCGTATCGCCAATTTCATCTTTACTTTTAATATCGATTTCGACACGTCGGTCATTACCTATTTGACGAATATCTTCGATGATACCACCTTCTAAGTGTTTACGAAAAACACGTGCAAACATAGGTGGATTAAATGGATTATCATATTTTTTATTTGTCAGCTGTAATCTTGAAAAGCTTGGGTGAATTGATAATAATAATTGGTGATTTTGACGATTTTGTCGCACAACCATTATGATTGTATCGTTATCTGGTTGATTAATTTTATGGATGCGCCCAGAAATTAAAAATTGTAAAGATTCCACCATTTTTTTTGTAAATAAACCATCGTATGCCATAGTATATATTCCACCTTTTATAATCTTTCATTCAAATCATTTTAACATGCACGCTATTTATCGTATAGTTTTTGAACTAATACGAAAGCTGTCAATGTTTGCCAACTATGTTAATTATAATGCTAATCGTTCGATAATTATGATGTTGCCAATATACAAGCTAAAATTTATTAAAAATTTATCTCAATCGTATTAAATTTTTAAATTAGAAATTATGTCTTAGTCTTTTAAATATGCTATACAATATCAAGAACAATATGATATTATATTTAAATATAGAAGATTAGCTTAGAGAGGTCGTAAGGCATGGAAAATGAAAAAGGATTGTTAATCGTTCTTTCAGGTCCTTCAGGTGTTGGTAAAGGAACTGTAAGAAAGAGCATATTTGAGGATCCAACTACATCATATAAGTATTCTATTTCAATGACGACACGTCAAATGCGTGACGGTGAAGTGGATGGCGTAGATTACTTTTTTAAGACGAAAGATGAATTTGAAGCTTTAATTAAAGATGATCAATTTATTGAATATGCCGAATATGTTGGTAACTATTATGGTACACCAGTTCAGTACGTTAAAGATACTATGGCAGAAGGTCATGATGTGTTTCTTGAAATTGAAGTTGAAGGTGCGAAACAAGTTAGAAAGAAATTTCCAGATGCACTATTTATTTTCCTTGCTCCACCAAGCTTAGAACATTTACGTGAGCGTTTAGTGGGAAGAGGTACAGAATCAAGCGAAAAGATACAAAGTCGTATAAATGAAGCTAAAAAAGAAGTTGAAATGATGAATTTATATGATTATGTTGTTGTTAATGATGAAGTAGAACTTGCAAAAAATAGAGTTCAATGTATAGTAGAAGCTGAACACCTTAAAAGAGAACGTGTAGAAGCAAAATATAGAAAGATGTTATTGGAGGCTAAAAAGTAATGTTAAATCCACCGTTAAATCAATTAACTGAACAAATTAAATCAAAGTATTTAATTGCAACTACAGCAGCAAAAAGAGCTCGTGAATTAGATGAGCATCCTGAAACAGCATTATTAACAGAATACCATTCATATAAACCTGTTGGTAAAGCACTAGAAGAAATTGCAGATGGCAAGATTCGTCCAATTATTTCTAGCGATTACTACGGATAGGATATAAGTAGTCGTAATATGTAATTTCAAACAAACCTACATTGTACAAATGTTAGGTTTGTTTTTTTACAATTTAAAGCACTGCTTTTTAATTTACCTAATTTTTAATGTATAATAAACATAAATTTGTGTTTGACTATTTCACTAATCTTGACTAAACATGGTTCACTTACAAACAGCGCTTCCTAGTAATAAATGAAGAGATTGACATTAATTATTTGGTTTTTAATGATGATTCTTCATGTGTTAAACCCTAGTCAATTTTGTCGAGGATAGTGGCACCCGTCATCAAAAATAAAGGATTACAATTGCTTGCTATGACAAAGGTTTACAGTTTATTAATTCATAATAAACTGCATTAGATTTTCTAACTATCAAGAAAGCAGAAACTCTAACAATTGCATTGGGACCCAACAAAGAGAATTTCACCAAGAAATTCTACGGACAATGGAAGTTGGGCAAGGAACCCAACACAGAAAATTCTTAACAAAGAATTTTTACAATAATGTGCAGGTTGGGCAAGAGCTAGTAAAGATTAAAAATCAAAAATAAAGGATTACAATTGCTTGCTATGACAAAGGTTTACAGTTTATTAATTCATAATAAACTGCATAAGATTTTCTAGCTATCAAGATAGCAGAAACTCTAACAATTGCATTGGGACCCAACACAGAGAATTTCACCAAGAAATTCTACGGGCAATGCAAGTTGGGCAAGAGCTAGTAAAGATTAAAAATCTAACTAGCTCTAATAACGAACGATGATGATGTTCGATGATGATGTTCAATGTTTAAATATATATAATAGTAGATAACATGTTTTAAAGGGAGAATGAATATGAAGAAAATTTTGTTGGCAGTGACAGGTGGTATAGCTGCATATAAAGCGATTGATTTAACTAGTAAACTAACACAAACAGGATACGAAGTACGTGTCATGCTTACAGAAAATGCTCAACAATTTGTCACACCGTTAGCATTTCAAGCCATTAGTAGAAATGTTGTTTATACCAATACATTTCTTGAAGAAAACCCTCATGAAATTCAGCACGTAGCACTAGGTGATTGGGCTGATGCCATTATTATTGCCCCTGCAACTGCTAATACAATAGCTAAATTAAGTGTTGGTATAGCTGTTGATATGGTAACTTCTACACTATTAGCTACAGAAACACCGACATTTATTGCTCCCGCAATGAATGTGCATATGTATAATAACAAACGTACACAGCACAATATGCAGGTTTTAAAAAATGATGGTTATCATTTTATTGAACCAGGTAGTGGTTATTTGGCTTGTGGTTATGTAGCAAAAGGACGTATGGAGGAACCTTTAACTATTGTTTCAATTATTGATGATTATTTTAAAACACAACAACGTAGAGTAACGAGTTCATTCAATGGTAAAAATGTTCTCGTAACAGCAGGGCCAACTGTAGAAGTTATAGACCCAGTACGCTTCGTATCTAATCGTTCATCAGGAAAGATGGGATTTGCTATTGCACAAGCGTTAATGAATCGTGGTGCTAATGTCACATTGGTAACAGGGCCAACACAACTTGAAGATATACCAGGTGTTAAGATGGTTCATGTGCAAAGTGCACAAGAAATGTTTGAAGTGGTTAAAAATAAATTTGAACTTCAAGATATGGTTATTAAAGCCGCTGCAGTGTCTGATTATACACCGTCAGAAGTGTTAGAACATAAATTAAAGAAACAAGATGGCGACTTATCTGTAACATTTAAACGTACTGTAGATATTTTAAAATATTTAGGTGAACATAAAACAAGTCAATTTTTAGTTGGTTTTGCTGCAGAGACTAAAGATGTTGATGCATATGCTGAACAAAAATTGCACAAGAAAAATGCTGATGTCATTATTTCAAATAATGTCGGAGATCAAACTATTGGCTTTAATTCAGACGATAATGAATTGACCATGCACTTTAAAGATGGACAGCACATATATATTAAGAAAGGTCGTAAAAGTGCTTTAGCAGCTCGAATTTTAGATGAATTAGAAACTAGGTGGCAATAATGATAGCAAAGGTCATTGTCGATATTCCTTCCAAAAGTGTCGATTTTAAATTTGATTATATTATTCCTGAACATCTTGAATCTGTTGTTCAAAAAGGTGTACGAGTAATTGTGCCATTTGGACCTAGAACAATACAAGGTTATGTGATGGATATTGTTAATGATCCACCAGAAGATATTGAACAAGCGAAATTAAAAGCAATTAAAGAAGTCCAAGATATCAAACCGGAATTAACACCTGAACTCATTGAATTAAGTGAATGGATGAGTACGACACATGTGATTAAACGTATTTCAATGTTAGAAGTCATGTTGCCAAGTGCGATAAAAGCTAAATATCATAAAGCATTTAAATTAATAGAAGGTGTAGAAATCCCAGATCATTTAGCTCGACGATTTGATCGACATGGTTATTATAATTATAAAGACGCGCAGAAAAACAATGATATAACTGAATTAATCGACTTATTACAACAAGAGCTAGTGGTGGAAGAAACAATTTTATCTCAAAATATTAAAAAGAAAGCTAAGAAAGCAGCACGTATTATAGATGGTTTTAATCCAGATGACGTTTTAGCTCAATTAGAAAAGTATATTAAACAGTATGATTTATACGCATATTTAACTGAAGAACGACATAAAACAGTATTTTTAACAGATTTAGATGATATGGGATTTTCAAAATCTAGTTTAAATGGCTTAGTCAAAAAAGGCTACGTCGAAAAATATGATGCCATTGTTGAACGTGATCCCTTTGCAGATCGTATTTTTGAGCAGGAAAATAAACGACAGTTAACAGCTGATCAACAACACGCTTATAATGCAATAAAAGAAAAAATTGTGGCTCATGAACAACGAACTTTTTTACTTCATGGCGTCACTGGATCAGGAAAAACAGAGGTCTATTTACAAACTATTGAAGATGTGTTGAATCAAGATAAACAAGCAATGATGTTAGTACCAGAAATAGCGTTAACGCCACAAATGGTTCTGCGTTTTAAGCGTCGATTCGGTGATGATGTCGCAGTCTTACATTCAGGGCTATCAAATGGAGAGCGTTATGATGAGTGGCAAAAAATTCGAGATGGTAGAGCACGTGTTAGTGTGGGTGCACGTTCAAGTGTCTTCGCACCATTTAAAAATTTAGGATTAATCATTATTGATGAAGAACATGAATCTACGTATAAACAAGAAGATTATCCGAGATATCATGCTCGTGAAATTGCGCAATGGCGTAGTGAATATCATCATTGTCCTGTTATTTTAGGTAGTGCAACACCTTGTCTCGAAAGTTATGCTAGAGCTGAAAAAGGTGTCTATCAATTGTTGACACTTCCAGGGCGGGTTAATAATCAAGCATTACCAGACATAGATATTGTGGATATGCGTAAAGAATTAAGTGAAGGTAATCGCTCAATGTTTTCAACTGAATTACGACAAGCGATTCAATTACGTTTAGACAAAAATGAACAAATCGTGCTCTTTTTAAATCGACGAGGATATGCTTCATTTATGTTATGTCGTGATTGTGGCTATGTTCCGCAATGTCCTAATTGTGATATTTCGCTAACTTATCACAAGACAACAGATTTATTAAAATGTCACTATTGTGGTTATCAAGAAACACCGCCAAACACTTGTCCTAATTGTGAAAGTGAACATATACGCCAAGTTGGTACAGGAACTCAAAAAGTAGAGGAACTGTTACAACAAGAATTTGAACAGGCACGCATTATAAGAATGGATGTTGATACAACTTCTAGGAAGGGTGCCCACGAAAAGTTACTAACAGATTTCGAACAAGGTAAAGGTGATATTTTACTTGGTACACAAATGATTGCCAAAGGACTAGATTTTCCCAACATTACTTTAGTTGGTGTATTAAATGCTGATACAATGTTAAATTTGCCTGATTTTAGAGCGAGTGAACGTACATATCAATTACTAACTCAAGTAGCTGGCCGAGCTGGCCGACATGACAAAGAAGGCCAAGTAATTATACAAACATATAATCCAGATCATTATGCTATTTTAGATGTTCAAAAGAATGATTACTTAACTTTTTATAATAAAGAGATGCAATATAGAAAATTAGGGAAATATCCACCATATTATTTTTTAATTAATTTTACTATTTCACATCAAAACATGAAAAAAGTGATGGAAGCTTCCCAACATGTGCATCAAATTTTATTGCAACATTTAACTGATAGAGCACTAGTGCTTGGTCCATCACCTGCAGCACTTGCCCGTATAAATAATGAATATCGTTTCCAAATTTTAGTGAAATATAAAAGTGAACCTGGTTTACTTCAAGCAATTCAATTTTTAGACGATTATTATCATGAGAAATATGTTAAAGATAAGCTATCTTTAAAGATTGACATTGATCCACAGCTAATGATGTAAAAAAAGACTTCAAATGACCTTAATTTGGCCGTTTGAAGTCTTTATTCATAATTACATCATGATATTGCCATTTTCATCAGATGGTCTGAATAATGTTAACACTGCACTAATAATAGCTAAGATATGTGGTATACCTGTCCAAAAGAAGAGAAGGTGCAATATGCCTTGCATATTTTTTCCTGCATAAAACTTATGGACACCGAAACTACCAAGAAAAATTGCTAATAGAATATAAATAATTTTGTTTACTTCCATTTAAAGTGCCTCCTGTAAATGTAATATTAAATTGTGCGTTAATATATAAATAATATATCTTTCAATAATATTATACCCAACAGCTTGGAAATTAATCCTATATTGATTAACATTCAATATTTTCTGTATAAGTTAAATATATTAGCACTGGTCGCAATTTTAATCATTTTACGTTATAATAGTTTGATGAATTTTATTGAGGAGTTTATGTTATGGCCATAAAAAAATTAGTTCCATCTGCCCATCCTTTATTAACAACACAAGCACATAGAGTGACACAATTTGATAACTCATTGCAGCAGTTATTACAAGATATTGAAGATACTATGTATGCCAATGATGCTGCAGGTCTTTGTGCACCGCAAATTGGACAACCTTTACAAGTTGCGATGATAGATATGGAAGAGGAAGGTCTTTTACAATTAATTAATCCAACATTAATCAGTCAATCTGCGGAAACAGAAACAGATTTAGAAGGTTCAATTACGATTCCTGATACGTATGGCCGAGTAACTAGAAGTAAACTAATTGTCTTAGAAAGTTACGATATCAATGGTAATAAAGTAGAATTAACTGCACATGATGATGTAGCTCGAATGATTTTACACACTATAGATCAATTAAATGGTATACCTTTTATAGAACGTGCTGAACATATATTAACTGAAAAAGAATTGGAGGCATATTTTAATAATGACTAATATTATATTTATGGGGACGCCCGACTTTTCAACTACTATTTTAAAAATGCTAGTTGCTGAGTATAACGTTATAGCTGTAGTGACACAACCAGATCGTCCAGTAGGTCGTAAAAAGGTATTAACAGCGCCACCAGTGAAGGAAGTTGCGTTGGAATTTGACATTCCAGTATATCAACCTGAAAAATTAGCAGGATCTGAAGAATTAAAGCAATTAATACAGTTAAATGCAGATTTAATTGTTACAGCAGCATTTGGACAATTACTACCAGAGTCTTTATTACAATCTCCTAAACTAGGTGCAATAAATGTTCATGCTTCACTGCTACCTAAGTATAGAGGAGGTGCACCAATCCATCAGGCAATTATCGATGGGCAACAACAAACTGGTGTGACAATTATGTATATGGTTAAACAGTTAGATGCTGGCAACATTATTTCACAACAGGCCATTGATATTGAAGACCAAGATAACGTTGGCACGATGCACGAAAAACTTAGCTTTTTAGGTGCAGATTTATTAAAAGAGACATTACCTTCTATTATAAATGGAACCAATGATAGTATCCCTCAAAATAACGATTTGGCAACTTTTGCGTCTAATATTTCTAGAGAAGATGAACGTATTAATTGGGATCAAACTGGAAGAACAATATTTAACCATATAAGAGGTTTGTCACCTTGGCCAGTTGCTTATACAACTATGGATGATACGAATCTGAAAATTTATCAAGCTCATTTGGTCAGCGGTAAGCAAGGTGTTGCCGGAACGATTATTGAAACAACTAAAAAAGCGATTATTGTAGCAACTGCTGATGATAACGCAATTGCAATAACAGATATGCAACTTGCAGGTAAGAAACGCATGTTAGTAGCAAATTATTTAAGTGGTGTACAAGAATCACTGGTTGGGAAGAAATTAATATGACAGAAACAGTAAGAAGTCTCGCTTTTGATACGATTCAAGATATTATGAATGATGGTGCATATAGTAATATTCGCATTAATGAAGTATTATCAGCTAATGACTTAAATGCGATGGATAAAGGCTTATTCACAGAAATTGTCTATGGAACAGTCAAACGTAAATATACATTAGATTACTTTTTGAAGCCTTTTGTACAAACTAAAATAAAGGCTTGGGTTAGACAATTATTATGGATGAGTATATATCAATATGTATATTTAGATAAAGTACCTGATCATGCAATTATTAATGAAGCAGTTGAAATTGCTAAAGAACGTGGAGGATACCATAATGGCAATGTTGTAAATGGTATCTTAAGAACGATGATGCGCAGTGAGTTACCTCATTTTGAAGATATTACTGACCCTAAAAAGCGTATGGCTATAGAATATAGTATGCCAAAATGGATTATTGATCATTGGGTTACACATTATGGTTTAGAAGAAACAGAAGCAATTTTACAATCATTCATGGAACAAAATGACACAACTGTAAGAGCCAATATTACACGTGCATCTATTGAGGATATTATCGCTAAACTACAAGATGAGGGATATGAGGTTGAACAAGATCAAGACTTACCATATTGTCTACATGTTTCAGGACAACCAATTATCAATTCTCGCTCATTTAAAGATGGCTTTGTTTCTATTCAAGATAAAAGTTCAATGTTTGTTGGACATATTATAGGATTAGAGCGTCATGACTATGTTTTGGATGCTTGTAGTGCACCTGGAGGAAAAGCTTGTCATATAGCTGAATTATTAATGCCAGAAGGTCACGTTGATGCTACAGACATTCACGAGCATAAAATAGATTTGATTAATTATAATATTAAAAAATTACGCTTGAATAATATCAAAGCTTTTCAACATGATGCAACAAAACCATATCAACAAACCTATGATAAAGTTTTAGTCGATGCACCTTGTAGTGGGCTAGGGGTATTAAGACATAAACCTGAAATTAAATATACACAGAGTAAAGAACATATTGCGTCACTAGTTGATTTACAATTAGAAATATTAGAAAATGTAAAAAACAATGTCAAAATAGGTGGTACTTTAATCTATTCTACATGTACAATAGAACAATTAGAAAATGACAATGTCATTTATACATTCTTAAAAAATAATAAAAACTTTGAATTTGAACCTTTCCAACATCCTGTGACTGGAGAAATGGTTAAGACAATGCAAATAATGCCACAAGATTTTAATTCAGACGGATTCTTTATCACAAAGATAACAAGAAAGGAACAATAAGCATGATTACTACAGAAAAGAAAAAGAAAAATAAATTCCTCCCTGATTTTGACAAACAATCAATTTATTCATTAAGGTTCGATGAGATGCAACAATGGTTAGTAGAGCATGGCCAACAAAAATTTAGAGCTAAACAAATATTTGAATGGTTGTATCAAAAACGTGTTAATTCAATCGATGACATGACTAATTTATCAAAAGATTTACGTCAATTACTACAGGATAATTTTACTGTCACTACATTAACTACAGTAGTTAAACAAGAAAGTAGAGATGGAACAATTAAATTTTTATTTGAATTACAAGACGGTTATACTATTGAAACGGTATTAATGAGACATGATTACGGTAATTCTGTCTGCGTGACGACTCAAGTAGGATGTAGAATAGGTTGTACGTTTTGTGCCTCTACATTAGGTGGTTTAAAACGTAATTTAGAAGCCGGAGAGATCGTGTCACAAGTACTCACTGTACAAAAAGCTTTAGATGAGACAAATGAACGTGTATCTCAAATCGTTATTATGGGCATTGGTGAACCTTTTGAAAATTATGATGAAATGATGGATTTCCTTAAAATTGTTAATGATGATAATAGTTTGAATATTGGTGCACGTCATATAACTGTATCAACTTCAGGTATTATTCCGAGAATTTATGATTTTGCAGATGAAGATATTCAAATCAATTTTGCAGTAAGTTTACATGCAGCAAAAGATGAAGTTCGCTCACGGTTAATGCCTATTAATAGAGCATATAATGTAGAAAAATTAATTGAAGCAATAAAATATTATCAAGAGAAAACAAATCGTCGTGTAACTTTTGAATATGGCTTATTTGGTGGCGTAAATGATCAACTAGAACACGCACGTGAACTGGCACATCTAATAAAAGGTTTAAATTGTCATGTTAACTTAATTCCTGTTAACCATGTACCTGAGAGAAATTACGTTAAGACGCCAAAAGATGATATATTTAAATTTGAAAAAGAACTTAAACGACTTGGAGTTAATGCTACAATTCGTCGTGAACAAGGTTCTGATATTGACGCTGCATGTGGTCAATTAAGAGCAAAGGAACGACAAGTAGAAACGAGGTAAAGATAAATGCTAGAGGCACAATTTTTTACTGATACTGGACAACATCGAGAGAAAAATGAAGATGCTGGAGGTATTTTCTATAATCAAACACAACAACAATTATTAGTACTATGTGATGGAATGGGTGGTCACAAAGCTGGTGAAGTAGCTAGTTCATTTGTAACTTCTGAATTACAACAACGTTTTGAAAATGAAAATCTTATAGAACAACATCAAGCAGAAAATTGGTTACGTCAACAAATTAAAGATATCAATTTTCAACTATTTCACTATGCGCAAGAAAACCCAGAATATAATGGTATGGGAACGACTTGTGTCTGTGCACTTGTTTTCGATAAATCTGTAGTAGTAGCTAACGTTGGTGATTCAAGGGCATATGTTATTAATGGTAGACAAATTGATCAAATTACAAGTGATCATTCATTTGTTAATCATTTAGTACTTACTGGTCAAATTTCTAAAGAAGAAGCCTTTACGCATCCACAACGAAATATTATTACTAAAGTGATGGGTACAGATAAACGTGTAAGTCCAGATTTATTTATCAAACGATTAAACTTTTATGATTATTTGTTGCTTTGTTCTGATGGTTTAACTGATTATGTTAAAGACAATGACATACAACGTCAGTTGAAAAAAGATCAAACACTAGAAGAGCACGGTAATCATTTAATGCAATTAGCGATGGATCACCATTCGAAAGATAATATAACTTTCATAGTCGCAGCAATTGAAGGTGATAAAGTATGATAGGTAAAATAATAAACGAGCGATATAAAATTATAGATAAACTTGGTGGCGGCGGAATGAGTACGGTATATCTTGCTGAGGATACCGTCTTAGATATGAAAGTTGCCATTAAAGCTATATCTATTCCTCCAAGTGAGAAAGAAGCCACATTGAAGCGGTTTGAGCGTGAAGTACATAACTCTTCTCAACTATCACATGAAAATATCGTAAGTATGATTGATGTTGCCGAAGAAGATGATTGCTATTTTCTAGTTATGGAATATATAGAAGGACCAACATTATCGGAATATATTCATAATCATGGTCCTTTAAGTATTGATACTACCATCAATTTTACCAATCAAATTTTAAATGGAATTAAAGAAGCGCATGATATGCGTATTGTACATAGAGATATAAAACCTCAAAACATATTAATAGATAAACACAAAACGTTGAAAATATTTGATTTTGGTATTGCAAAAGCACTTAGTGAGACTTCTTTTACGCAAACAAACCATGTCTTAGGTACAGTGCAATACTTTTCTCCAGAACAGGCGAAAGGTGAATCGACTGATGAAGGAACAGATATATACTCAATAGGTATTGTGTTATATGAAATGCTAACAGGTGAACCACCATTTAATGGCGAAACAGCTGTTAGTATAGCAATTAAACATATTCAAGAATCTGTACCCAATGTAACAACAGCAGTACGACATGATGTGCCACAAGCATTAAGTAATGTCGTGTTACGAGCAACTGAAAAAGATAAAACAAATCGCTATAAAACGATTCAAGAAATGAAAGATGATTTAAGTAGTGTACTTCATGAAAATAGGGCACTAGAAGAAGTTTATGAATTAGATAAAATGAAGACTAAGGCAGTTAGTTACTCTAAAGAAGACATTGCCAATCATTTAAATAATAATCCAAAAGTTACAAAACAAACCATGCAAGTACCAATTGTTGAAGGTCCTGCACATCATCAACAATTTCAACAGTCAGAAGAAGCACTTTACACTGGACCAAAGAAGAAAAAATCTAAGAAAAAAATAATTTTATATTCATTGATTTTCGTATTATTGGTAGTCGCATTAATATCATTTGTCGGTATGGCAATGTTTGGTAATAAATATGAAGAAACACCTAATGTGTTAGGAAAGACAGTTAAAGAAGCTGAAACGATTTTCAATCAACATAAATTAAAATTAGGTAAAATTTCGCGTAGTTACAGTGATAAATACGCTGAAAATGAAATTATTAAAACTAACCCTAATGAAGGTGAACGCATTGAGCGTGGGAATAGTGTGGATGTAGTTATATCCAAAGGACCCGAACGTGTAACAATGCCAAATGTTATTGGCTTATCAAAAGACGAAGCCTTAGATAAACTTAAAGAAGTTGGTTTAAAAAATATTACAGTTGAACAAATGTATAGCCACAATGTTCCTGAAGGTAAAATTGCTGATCAAAGCGTTGCTGCTGACAATAAAGTTAAGAAAAATGATTCAGACATAAAAATTTATGAGTCACTTGGACCTAAACAAGTATATGTAGATGATTATGAAGGTAAGTCATTTTCAAAAGCAAAGAAAGATTTAGAAAATAAAGGCTTTAAAGTAGTAAGTAAAGAAGTGTATGATGATGATGTTGATAAAGGAGACGTTATTTCGCAGTCGCCTAAATCAAAATCCGTAGATGAAGGGTCAACGATTTCATTTGAAGTATCTAAAGGAGAAGAAAAAGATTCTTCATCAAAATCTGATTCTGACAATGATTCTAATAGTGATAAAGTTAAAAGTACTTCTGTATCAGTGGATGTGCCATTTAGTGGTAAGAAAAACAAATCACAAACCGTTAAAGTATATATTAGAGATAAAGATAATAATGGTACTTCAGCTAAAAGTGATTTTACTATAACAAGTGATCAAAAGATTGATATACCACTTAAAATTGAAAAAGGTAAAACTGCTGGTTATACAGTTAGAGTCGATGGTAAAATTGTAGCTGATAAAGATGTTAGCTACGATGATGCGTAAAATTAATTAAAGAACATAATTAAAATAAATTAAAACTATTTAAAACTAAGTAACGAAGTTGCTAATTTCAAGTAAAGTGACATTTTTAGTCATGCAATTTGATTTAAGATACACGAGTTACTTAGTTTTTTGTATTGCTGAGTGGTAATAATGAAACTCTCTTAATAATCATTTTAATCAATGACTTATTAAGAGAGTTTTTAAGGTTCTCTATTTATTAATTCATAATAAACTGCATAAGAGTCTCTAGCTATCAAGACAGCAGAAACTCTAACAATCGCATTGGGACCCGTCATAGAAAAATTTAAAGGATTACAGTTGGCACTATTAGTGCAACTGCATAAGAGCTAGTAAATAACTAGCTCTAAATGTGCAAGCTGGGCAAGGGACCCAACATAGAGAAACTGCGAAACAGTTTCAACAAGCAATGCAGGAACCCGTCATAGAAAAATTTTATAACTAAAATTTTTACTTTAATATGCAAGACGGGCAAGGTTGGGCAAGAGCTAGTAAAGATTAAAAATCAAAAATAAAGGATTACAATTGATATAAAAAAGGATTACAGTTTATTATTTCATAATAAACTGCATAAGAGTTTCTAGCTATCAAGATAGCAGAAACTCTAACAATTGCATTGGGACCCAACATAGAGAAACTGCTAAACAGTTTCTACAAGCAATGTAAGTTGGGCAAGAGCTAGTAAAGATTGTAAGTCTATAAGACAAGCAATTATAACTAACGGTTTAATTTGCTAGGGTATATATAACTTGAAAAGTAAGTATTAATTAATTTTAAAAAATGTGAATGATATATAAATATTCGATACTTTGATATAATAAACTAAGTTAATAAAAACGAGAGGTGTCATAGTGAAAACAGGTCGTATTGTAAAATTGATTAGTGGTGTATATCAAGTTGATGTTGAAGGTATTCGCTTTAATACTAAACCACGTGGTCTATTTAGAAAGAATAAATTTTCACCTATAGTAGGAGATATCGTTGATTTTGATGTTCAAAATGTTGATGAAGGTTATATACATCATGTCCATCCACGTAATAATGAATTAAAAAGACCACCTGTGAGTAATATAGATACACTAGTGGTGGTTATGAGTGCGGTTGAACCTAATTTTTCAACACAGTTATTAGATAGATTTCTGGTTATTGCTCACTCTTATGATTTAACTACAAGAATATTAGTAACAAAAAAAGATTTAGCTTCGCCTAAACAAGTAGAAGAAATTAATCAATTATTGGATATTTATAATAAAATTGGATATGAAACTGAATTTGTAGGTGATGGTGATGATAGAACGACATTAGTTGATCATTGGCCTCCAGGTTTGATTGTTTTAAGTGGGCAATCTGGAGTAGGTAAATCAACGTTGTTGAATCAATATATGCCTGAATTAAAGCTAGAAACTAACGACATTTCTAAATCTCTGAATCGCGGTAAACATACGACAAGACATGTAGAATTATTTGAACGTCATAATGGCTTTATCGCAGATACTCCAGGTTTTAGTGCCTTAGATTTTGATCATATCGATAAAGACGATGTGAAACATTACTTTTTAGATTTGAATTATTATGGTGAACAATGTAAGTTTAGAAATTGTAATCATATTAAAGAACCACATTGTAATGTGAAAAAAGCACTTGAAGATGGGGATATTGCACAATTTAGATATGATCATTATTTACAATTATTTAATGAAATTTCAAATAGAAAGGTAAGATATTAAATGACAAAACTATACCCTTCACTTTTATCAGCTGATTTTGCGAATTTAAAAGTTGAGCTTGATCACTTAGCGGATGCTGGCGTCGATGGTCTTCATTTTGATGTTATGGATGGTCAATTTGTACCTAATATTTCGATTGGTGTACCTATTTTAGATGCAGTGCGCCAACATTCATCATTACCAATTGATGTACATTTAATGATAGAAAACCCTGAGCAGTATATTGAATTATTTGCTGAACATGGAGCGGATTTAATTTCTGTCCATGTTGAAGCAACACCCCATATTCATAGAGCAATACAACTTATTAAACAACATAATAAAAAAGCTGGTGTAGTGATTAATCCTGGCACACCTGTATCTTTAATTAAACCTATTTTAGGGCTTGTTGATTACATCTTAGTTATGACTGTCAATCCAGGTTTTGGTGGACAGCAATTTATAACAAGCTGTGTTGATAAAATTGCTGAGTTAAGCCAATTGAAGCAACAACACGGTTTCACATATGATATTGAAGTTGACGGTGGAGTTAATTTGGAAACAGCAAAAGTATGTGTAGAGAATGGAGCGACTATGTTAGTAACAGGATCATTTTTCTTTAAGCAACAAAGTTATAAAGATGTCACTCAACAATTGAAAGGTGAATAGCTATGCATATCAATCTTTTATGCTCTGATCGATTTTTACCTAAGGACTTATTGTCGTCGAGACATGAAGATAAATGGGCTGGTGTAGATAGAGGTGCGTTAATATTATTGGAGCATGATATAACACCATTTTTTTCAGTTGGAGATTTCGATTCTGTAAATGAAGCAGAAAGAAAGTTGTTGCAAGAGCAATTGAACATTAAGCCTGTCAAAGCTGAAAAAGCAGATACTGATTTGGCTCTTGCTGTTGAAAAAGCAGTAGCATTAGGATTTAATCAAATTACGGTATATGGTGCAACAGGTGGCAGATTGGATCATTTTTTTGGTGCAGTGCAATTATTGTTGAAACAAGCGTATTATCAACATAACATTACGATTGAATTAGTTGATAGTCAAAATAAAATAAAGCTATTACCGACGGGTGAACATCATATTCAATTAATTAAGAAATATCCTTATATTTCGTTTATACCAATGTCTGATAATGTACTGTTATCATTAACTGGTTTTAAATATGATTTGCACCGACAATTATTAGATCTAGGTTCGACTTTAACTATTTCTAATGAAGTTGAACAAGATAATGCGATTATTAATGTACATCAAGGTTTGTTATTACAAATAAGAAGTACAGATTTAAATAATTAAAAGATTAATAAAGAAAAGTGGAACAGAAGGCGGTACAAATCAACGCACTTACTGTTCCACTTTTTAACTGTTACAGGAATAACTAATATAAATATTTTCTATTTTTAAAATGAATAATCGAATTTAGTAGAAAGTAAGAAAAATTTAAAGTAAGTTGAAATTGAGACTCCCGGATTAGCTAGTCAACTTGTAAAAAATGATTATAGTTTTATAATTAAGAGTTAGCCAACCAAGACTAATATAGTAATTGAAGTGCTTGGATACACAAATTATCAAGGTGTGCTATCAAATTGGACTAATATTCTTGACAGCTGAGCGTTTGTTAAAGAACGATATAAACAAAAAAAGAACTTAAAGGATAACCTTTAAGTTCTTATAAATGATTCCTCCACATAAGGATCATTTTTATGTGCAATATATTTATTAAACTCTAGTTACTTTACCAGATTTTAAAGCACGTGCAGAAACCCAAACTTTTTTAGGTTTACCGTCAACTAGAATTCTAACTTTTTGAAGGTTAGCGTTCCATCTACGTTTAGTAGAGTTTAAAGCGTGTGAACGTCTGTTACCAGTCGAAGCTTTACGACCTGTTACGAAACATTGTTTACCCATATGAGTACCTCCTTTAATAAATATAAATACACATAACTACTTATATACTTAAATAACATAGCATAATTATCTTAAAAAAACAAATAAATTTTTCGTGAAAAGTCAACTTTGGTTTATATTATGATATAATTGTAGACTGTGAAGTGATATAGTATGATATTTAAAAGTATTAATTAAATATTTTGTGTTAATGTTTATTGTTAACTTATAGACGTTTCATTATAAGTAACAGAAAAGTATAAAAGCATTTATCATAGTTTGACAAAGTTTACTTTTTATTATGCATCTTCAAATAATGTAGATATTAAAAAGATTAACGAAGTCACATGGATACAATTAACTATTAATATAAGTAATGTAAGATTCAAAAACTATGATTAGAACTAAATTTAAAAAATTGAAGAGACTATATGTTTATTTAATAGGGAAAGAATAACTTCGAAGTATAGGAGGAATATAGACGATGACATTAGAAATTTCAAATGATTACGGTAAAATCGACATATCAAATGAAGTAATAGCATCAGTAGTTGGTGGTAAAGCTGTTGAATGTTATGGTATCGTAGGTATGGCTTCAAGACAACAAGTAAGAGATGGTATTGCTGAAATTTTAGGCCATGAAAATTATGCTAAAGGCATTAAAGTTAATGAAAGTAACGGTGTAGTTGACATTGATATGTACATCATTGTAAGTTATGGTGTGAAAATATCAGAAGTTGCTAATAATGTTCAATCAACTGTGAAATATACTTTAGAAAAATCACTCAATGTATCAGTTAATTCTATTAATATATATGTACAAGGTGTACGTGTGAATAATACAGGTAAGAAAAACTAGGAGGACAACTGGAAATGATTAGCGAAGTTAATGGTAAATTATTTGCCGATATGATAATACAAGGGGCACAAAATTTATCTAATAATGCAGATTTAGTAGATTCATTAAATGTTTATCCTGTACCAGATGGAGATACAGGTACTAACATGAACCTTACAATGACTTCAGGTAGAGACGAAGTTGAAAATAATTTATCACAACACATTGGTGAATTAGGAAAGACATTTTCAAAAGGATTGTTGATGGGAGCTAGAGGTAACTCAGGTGTAATCTTATCTCAATTGTTTAGAGGTTTTTGTAAAAATATAGAAAATGAGACTGATATTAACGCACAACAATTGGCAGAAAGCTTTAATGCAGGCGTTGAAACTGCATATAAGGCAGTGATGAAACCAGTTGAAGGTACTATTCTTACAGTTGCTAAAGACGCAGCAAGTGCAGCGATGGATAAATGTCAACAAACAAATGATTGTATAGAATTAATGGAATATATCATTGTCAAAGCAGAAGAATCACTTGATAATACACCTAATTTATTGCCAGTATTAAAAGAAGTAGGCGTTGTAGATAGTGGTGGTAAAGGTCTATTATGTGTGTATGAAGGATTTTTAAAGGCGCTTAAAGGTGAAACAGTATCTGTAAAAGCTGTAACGCTAGATAAAGATGATTTAGTTCATGATGAACACGATTTTCATGGCGTTATTAATACTGAAGACATCGTTTATGGGTATTGTACAGAAATGATGGTTCGTTTTGGCAAAAATAAAAAAGAATTCAATGAACAAGAATTTAGACAAGACTTGAGCGAATATGGAGACTCATTATTAGTTATCAATGATGAAGAAATAGTTAAAGTTCATGTACATACCGAACATCCAGGTGATGTGTTTAACTATGGTCAACAATACGGTGAGTTAATTAAATTAAAAGTTGAAAATATGAGAGAACAACATCGCGAAGTTGTGCGTAAAGAAGAACGTTCTACAGAAGAAACAACGAAAACAGTAGACACAGCTATTATTACTATATCAATGGGTGATGGTATATCAGACATTTTCAAATCTATGGGTGCCACACATATTATAAGTGGTGGTCAAACGATGAATCCATCTACTGAAGATATTGTCAAAGTAATTGAACAATCACAATGTAAACGAGCAATCATTTTACCAAATAATAAAAACATTTTAATGGCTAGTGAGCAAGCTGCAAGTATTGTAGATGCTGATGCAGTCGTTGTACCAACTAAATCGATTCCTCAAGGTATTAATGCGTTATTCCAATATAATCCAGATGCCACAGTTGAGGATAATAAATTACAGATGGAACAAGCGCTTAGCTCAGTAACATCAGGGTCATTAACATATGCTGTTCGTGACACTAAAATTGACGGTGTTGAAATCAAAAAAGATGCCTATATGGGCTTGATTGAAGATAAAATTGTTAGCAGTAATAAAGATGAGTTTGTTACGTTAACAGAACTATTAAATGCAATGCTATCTGAAGAAACTGAAATTTTAACTATCATAGCTGGAGAAGATGCTAAGCAAGAACTGACAGATAAAACGATTTCTTGGATTGAAGAACACTATCCCGAAGTTGAAATTGAAGAGCATCAAGGTAATCAACCTATATATCAATATTTCTTTTCAGTTGAATAAGATTTAATGATAAAGTTTAACTAAATATAATTTACTTTAATCAAGACCTGCAATGTTGTGAGGGTCTTGATTTTTTTTATTCTTTAGTAAAGTTCTGAGCATGGGTATTCAGTAGTTTTCATGATAGAATAGAGCTATTACAAAAGCATCTTGTGAAATAAATAAGAATTAATAGGTGATCATAGTGACAAAGGTCAATTTAATAGAAAGTCCGTATTCGTTAGGACAAATTAAAGGAATAGGCCCTAAAAAGATAGAAGCTTTGCAACAACTAAATATTAACTCTGTTGAAGATTTAGTACTATATTTACCAACGAGATATGAAGACAATACAGTGATTGATTTAAATCAAGCCGATGATCAAGCGAATGTCACTGTAGAAGGACAAGTATATACTTCACCAGTTATTGCCTTTTTTGGACGAAATAAATCAAAACTTACTGTGCACTTAATGGTCAATGGTATCGCAGTTAAATGTATATTTTTTAATCAACCTTATTTAAAAAAGAAAATAGAGTTGAACCAAACAATTACCATTAAAGGTAAATGGAATAGATATAAACAAGAAATAACAGGCAATAGAGTCTTTTTTAATGCTACTACGCAAGTATCAAATGACCAAAATGAAGTACAATTAGAGCCAGTTTATCGAATCAAGGAAGGTATTAAACAAAAGCAATTAAGAGACCATATTAGACAAGCTATTCAAGATGTAACAATTCATGAATGGTTAACTGATGATTTAAGACAAAAATATAAATTAGAATCGTTGGAATTTACCTTAAACACACTACATAATCCTAAAAACAAAACAGAACTATTAAGAGCACGTAGGACGTATGCTTTTACTGAATTGTTTTTATTTGAATTACGTATGCAATGGTTAAATAGATTAGAAAAGACAACGGACGAAGCAATTGAAGTAAATTATAATATTGACTTAGTAAAAGATTTTATAGATCAGTTACCTTTTGAATTAACAGAAGCACAAAAAAATAGCGTGAACGAGATTTTTAGAGACTTAAAAGCACCTATTAGAATGCACAGATTATTACAAGGGGATGTTGGTTCTGGTAAGACGGTAGTTGCGGCGATATGTATGTATGCTTTAAAAACAGCAGGTTTTCAATCAGCATTAATGGTTCCTACTGAAATTTTAGCAGAGCAACATGCTGAAAGTTTAATACAATTATTCGGCGATAAAATGAATGTGGCATTATTGACTGGCTCTGTTAAAGGAAAAAAACGTCGTATACTTCTTGAACAATTAGAACAAGGAACCATTGATTGTTTAATAGGTACGCATGCGTTAATACAAGATGATGTAGTATTTAAGGATGTAGGCTTAGTTATTACAGATGAACAGCATCGTTTTGGTGTTAATCAACGTCAATTACTGAGAGAAAAAGGTGCCATGACAAATGTATTGTTTATGACTGCAACACCTATACCAAGAACACTTGCCATTTCGGTATTCGGTGAGATGGATGTATCGTCAATAAAACAACTTCCTAAAGGAAGAAAAGCAATTATTACGACTTGGGCTAAACATGAACAATATGATCAAGTATTAGCACAAATGACATCTGAACTAACAAAAGGTCGTCAAGCTTATGTCATATGTCCATTAATAGAAAGTTCTGAGCATTTAGAAGATGTACAAAATGTTGTTGCCTTATATGAATCTTTACAACAATATTATGGTGAGCAACGTGTAGGATTATTACACGGTAAGCTATCTTCTGAGGAAAAAGACGAAGTAATGCAAAAGTTTAGTGATCATGAAATTGATGTTCTAGTTTCAACAACAGTTGTTGAGGTTGGTGTTAATGTACCTAATGCAACATTCATGATGATTTATGATGCAGATCGCTTTGGATTATCTACGTTGCACCAATTACGTGGACGTGTTGGTAGAAGTGAGCATCAAAGTTATTGTGTATTAATTGCTTCTCCTAAGACGGAAACTGGTATTGAACGTATGACCATAATGACGCAAACAACTGATGGCTTTGAATTAAGTGAGCGGGATTTGGAAATGCGTGGTCCAGGTGATTTCTTTGGCGTTAAGCAAAGTGGATTACCCGACTTTCTAGTTGCAAATATTGTCGAAGATTATCGTATGTTAGAAGTGGCTCGAGATGAAGCTGCAGAACTTATCCAATCTGGAGCATTCTTTGATAATCAGTACCAACATTTAAGAAGTTTTGTTGAAAATCATTTGCTCTATCGAAGCTTTGATTAAAGAATTACTGGGAGTGGGACAGAAAAATTTTTTCTATAAATTTTATTTCATAATTCCATCCAGACAAGACTGACGAGGTTTTTAAAACGATGATTTATCAACAATTTAAAAGCCAAACAGTTACTGCCAAATAGTTAAATTTAAATGTAACATGCTTTTGTCACAGGTTCTTAGAAAATGTATTGAATAAAGAATTCTATGATGTAGTAAATATTGTATTTTTAATAGCTTATAGGTAACTGCTAACTTTCTTGAAATAATAATAATATAAAAAGTATAGATATTTCACAGTAAATTGTTGAGCAGTTTAAACAGAAAGTGTTATGATATGTGAGGAATGTTTAAGACTAGGTACTAAAAAATGAGGGGTGACGTTGTGAAATTAAAAAAAGATGAACGTAGACAAGCAATTAAACAACAAATAGAACGTAATCCCTTCATTACTGATAACGAATTAAGCGACAAATTTAATGTAAGTATTCAAACGATTCGCCTAGACAGAACGAATTTAAATATTCCTGAATTACGTAAAAGAATTCAATTAGTAGCTGAAGAGTATTATGAACAAATCAGTTCAATAGACAAACAAGAATTTATTGGAACATTAATTCAAGTGAAACCAAATGATACAGCACAATCTATTTTAGAAATTACACATGATTCTGTTTTCGCAAAGAATCAAATTGCTAGAGGACACGTACTGTTTGCACAAGCCAATTCTTTGTGTGTAGCATTAATTCAGTATCAAACAGTATTAACTTATGAAAGTAATATTCAATTTTTAGAAAAAGTAAAATTAAATGATACGGTTATTGCACAAGCCAAAGTAATAGATAAAACTTCAAGATTTTATATTGTTGAAGTTAATTCTTATGTTAAAGATAAATTAGTATTTAAAGGCAATTTTAAAATGTTTTATTATAAGTGAGGAATAATATAATGGTCAAAATAGCAATTGATATGATGGGTGGAGACAATGCACCTGATATTGTTTTGGAAGCAGTAAAACAAGCTGTCGAAGATTTTAAAGATTTAGAAATTATCCTTTTTGGTGATCAAGCAAAATATAATTTAAAGCATGAACGTATAGATTTTAGACATTGCAGTGAAAAAATTGAGATGGAAGATGAACCTGTTAGAGCTATTAAACGTAAAAAAGATAGTTCTATGGTTAAAATGGCCGAAGCGGTTAAATCTAAAGAAGCAGATGGATGCGTTTCAGCTGGTAATACAGGTGCATTAATGTCTGCTGGTTTATTTATTGTCGGACGTATTAAAGGTGTGGCTAGACCTGCTTTAGTTGTTACTTTACCGACCATTGATGGCAGAGGTTTCGTCTTTTTAGATGTGGGCGCTAATGCAGATGCTAAACCTGAACATTTACAACAATATGCTCAATTAGGTAACATTTACGCTCAAAAAATAAGAGGTATTAATCAACCTAAAGTATCATTATTAAATATTGGTACAGAACCAGCAAAAGGTAATGCACTAACTAAAAAAGCTTATCAATTATTGAACGAAGATCAACAATTAAATTTTGTTGGTAATATAGAAGCTAAAACATTGATGGATGGAGAAACTGATGTTGTTGTAACTGATGGTTATACCGGAAATATGGTACTTAAGAATTTAGAAGGTACTGCGAAGTCCATAGGTAAAATGTTAAAAGATACTATAATGAGTAGCACTAAAAATAAAATTGCAGGGGCAATTCTAAAGAAAGATTTAGATGCTTTTGCCAAAAAAATGGATTACTCTGAATATGGTGGCTCTGTGTTATTAGGTTTAGATGGCACAGTAGTAAAAGCACACGGTAGTTCTAATGCTAAAGCATTTTATTCTGCCATTAAACAAGCCAAAATTGCTGGCGAACAACAAATTGTACAAACAATGAAAGAAACTGTAGGTGAAACGAATGACTAAAACTGCAATTATTTTTCCAGGACAAGGTGCACAAAAAGTAGGTATGGCACAAGATTTATACAATCATAATGAAGCAGCAACACATATTTTAAATAGTGCAGCTGAACTAATGGATTTTGACATTTTAGAAACTATGTTTGTCGATTCTGAAGACAAATTAGGTCAAACTGAACATACACAACCAGCACTTTTAAGCCATAGTATAGCTTTATTCCATGCATTAGAAGGGTTAAACGCAGACTATACAATGGGACATAGTTTAGGTGAGTATTCGAGTTTAGTAGCAAGTGGAGTATTATCATTTGAAGATGCAGTTAAAATTGTTCGCAAACGTGGACAATTAATGGCCCAAGCATTTCCAAGTGGTGTTGGTAGTATGGCTGCTGTTTTAGGTTTAGATTTTGAACAAGTAGACAATATCTGTAAAGAATTATCTACAGATGACCAAGTTATCGAACCAGCAAACATTAACTGTCCAGGACAAATTGTTGTCTCAGGACACAAAGCACTGATAGACGAGTTAGTGGACAAAGGTAAATCGTTAGGTGCAAAACGTGTCATGCCTTTAGCAGTATCTGGACCATTCCATTCTTCTATGATGAAAGTGATTGAGCAGGATTTTTCTGATTATATTAATCAATTTGAATGGCATAATGCTAAGTTTCCAGTAGTACAAAATGTTAATGCACAGGGTGAAACAGATGGTGAAGTTATTAAAGCTCAAATGGTTAAACAATTATATTCACCAGTTCAGTTTATTGATTCTGTTGAATGGTTAATTGATAACGGTGTAGATCATTTTATAGAAATTGGCCCTGGAAAAGTACTATCAGGTTTAATTAAGAAAATTAATAGAGATGTCACATTAACATCAATACAAACTTTAGAAGATGTGAAAGGATGGAATCAAAATGACTAAAAGTGCATTAGTTACAGGAGCATCTAGAGGTATAGGTAAAAGTATTGCATTACAGTTAGCAGATGAAGGTTATAATGTTGCGGTCAATTATGCAGGAAGTAAAGATAAAGCAGAAGCAGTAGTTGAAGAAATCAAAGCTAAAGGTGTAGATAGCTTTGCAATTCAAGCAAATGTTGCTAATCCTGATGAAGTAAAAGCAATGATTAAAGAAGTTGTTAGTCAATTTGGCTCATTAGATGTCTTAGTAAATAATGCTGGTATAACTAGAGATAATTTATTAATGCGTATGAAAGAACAAGAGTGGGATGATGTTATTGATACTAACTTAAAAGGTGTATTCAATTGTATTCAAAAAGCAACGCCACAAATGTTAAGACAGCGTAGTGGAGCTATTATCAACTTATCAAGTGTTGTAGGTGCAGTAGGTAATCCTGGACAAGCAAATTATGTTGCAACTAAAGCTGGTGTGATTGGCTTGACTAAATCAGCAGCCCGTGAACTCGCTTCACGTGGTATTACGGTTAATGCTGTAGCTCCTGGTTTTATTGTATCTGATATGACAGATGCTTTGAGTGATGATTTGAAAGAACAAATGTTAACACAAATTCCATTATCTCGATTTGGTGAAGACACGGATATTGCAAATACTGTTGCTTTCTTAGCTTCAGATAAAGCGAAATATATCACTGGACAAACAATCCATGTTAATGGTGGTATGTTTATGGAATAAGTGACAAGCTTATGACATTGGTACAAAAAAACATTTTATACTTCTTATACTTAAGCATTTGGCAGTAACTGTCTGGGTTGTAAAATGTTAATAAATTAACGTTTTACAACCCTAGTCAGTTTTGCCGGGGTGGGATTAGGAAATGAATTTTATTGGAAATTCATTTCAGTCCCACTCCCAAGAAACACTAATCACTAAAAGTGATAAGTGTTTCTAAAATTTCTACTTGTTTTTTACAATTCAACATGTGAAAATATAATAGTCTATGTATAGGCATTTTTAAAGGAGGTGAATCGACGTGGAAAATTTCGACAAAGTAAAAGATATCATCGTTGACCGTTTAGGTGTTGATGCTGATAAAGTAACTGCAGATGCATCTTTCAAAGATGATTTAGGCGCTGACTCACTTGATATTGCTGAATTAGTAATGGAATTAGAAGACGAGTTTGGTACTGAAATTCCTGATGAAGAAGCTGAAAAAATCAACACTGTTGGTGATGCTGTTAACTTTATTAACAGTCTTGAAAAATAATAAATTAAACATCTGGGTCGATAGATTTGTCGGCTCAGTTTTTTTCTTTAATTATAGTTAAAGATGACGTAAAATTAATAATAATTAAAGATGATAAAATAAAGGAGTTTTGATGATGTCGAAACAAAAGAAAGACGATATTATACATCATTTTAGACTGAATTTTGAAGCTAAGATGACAGCGTTAGGATTTTCATATAATAATATTGAATTATATCAACAAGCTTTTTCTCATTCTAGTTTTATTAACGATTTTAATATGAACCGTTTAGATCATAATGAGCGATTAGAGTTTCTTGGAGATGCGGTATTAGAATTGACGGTTTCACGCTATTTATTTGATAAACACCCAGATTTACCAGAGGGTAACTTAACAAAAATGCGTGCGACAATAGTTTGTGAACCTTCACTTGTAATATTTGCAAATAAAATCGGCTTAAATGAAATAATTTTACTCGGTAAAGGCGAAGAAAAGACTGGTGGTCGAACAAGACCATCGTTAATTTCAGATGCTTTCGAAGCTTTTATTGGTGCTCTATATCTAGATCAAGGCTTAGATATCGTCTGGCAATTTGCTGAAAAAGTGATATTTCCACATGTTGAACATGATGAATTATTAGGTGTGGTAGATTTTAAGACACAATTCCAAGAATTGGTTCATCAACAGAATAAAGGTGATGTAACGTATAAGTTAATCAATGAAGAAGGCCCAGCTCATCATCGGCTATTCACATCTGAAGTGATATTAGAAGGACACGCTGTTGCTAGTGGTAAAGGAAAAACAAAAAAAGAATCTGAACAAAAAGCGGCTGAGCAAGCATATAAACAATTAAAGAATTTGCATTAAGTTAGAGGTAAACGTAAGTTAAAATTATAAAAAAATGGGGATTGGGACAGGAATAAAATTATTAACCTATTACTTCCTAATTCTGACTTAGTAAGATTGACTAGGATTGAAAGTTGTTGATTCATTGACATCATATAATTCAAGCAGTTATTACTAAATTTTTAAAAATCAAGAGATAAAGCTTTTTAGTTTTAAGTTCTGTCATGATGAGAAATAAGATAGAGCTTTTGAATAGTGAAATAGTGATAAGGAGTTAAGAATGGTTTACTTAAAATCAATTGACGCCATTGGATTTAAATCATTTGCAGATCAAACAAATGTGCAATTTGATAAAGGTGTAACAGCAATTGTTGGTCCAAATGGTAGTGGCAAGAGTAATATTACAGATGCAATAAAGTGGGTACTAGGTGAACAATCTGCTAAATCTCTACGTGGCTCAAAAATGGAAGATATTATTTTTTCTGGAGCTGAGCATCGTAAAGCACAAAATTACGCTGAAGTTCAATTAAGACTAGATAATCAAGATAACAAACTTAATGTAGATGCTTCAGAAGTAGTTGTAACAAGAAGATTGTATCGTAGTGGTGAAAGTGAATATTACTTAAATAATGATCGTGCTAGACTTAAAGATATTACTGATCTGTTTTTAGATTCAGGTTTAGGCAAAGAAGCATACAGCATTATTTCTCAAGGTCGTGTGGATGAAATTTTAAATGCTAAACCTGTCGATCGTCGTCAAATTATTGAAGAATCAGCAGGAGTATTAAAATATAAAAAAAGAAAAGCTGAATCATTAAATAAATTAGCTCAAACAGAAGATAATTTAACTCGTGTAGAAGATATTTTATATGATCTAGAAGGACGAGTAGAACCCTTAAAAGAAGAAGCAGCTATTGCTAAAGAGTATAAAACATTATCTGAACAAATGACACACAGTGATATTGTTGTTACGGTTAATGACATAACGAGTTATCATAATGATAACCAACAATTAGATGAGCGTTTGAATGACTTGAAAAGTAAAGAAGCTAGCAAAGAAGCTGAAAAAAGTGAACTATCACAACATATTCAGCAATTTAAAGGACAACGGCAACAAATTGATAATGATATTGAGACGCTTAATTATCAACTTGTTAAAGCAACCGAAGCATTTGAAAAATATTCAGGTCAATTAAATGTTCTTGAAGAGCGTAAAAAAAATCAATCAGAAACAAATGCAAGATATGAAGAAGAGCAACTAAATTTAAATGAACAATTAACTACTATAGAAGAAGAACGTCTAGAATGTTCAACGGCATTACAGGCATTACAAGATAAACAAAAAGCACTTAATAGTGAAATTAAAGTATTAGAAGAGCAACTGTATGTTTCAGATGAAGCACACGATGAAAAATTAGAACAAATTAAGAATGATTACTATACATTAATGTCACAACAATCTGATGTTAATAATGATATTCGTTTTTTAAAACATACTATAGAAGAAAATGAAGCTAAAAAGTCACGCTTAGATTCAAGATTAGTTGAAGTATATGAACAGCTTAAATCTATTCAACAACAAATCACATCAGTTGATAAGGAATATCAACAAGCGAAAAAAGCTATGGTACAAACTGATAAAGAAATTAAGTCGCTTGAGCAAAGTTTGTCGAAAACAAAGCAATCACAAAATGAATATGAAGAAAAGTTATATCAAGCTTATCGTTATACTGAAAAAATGAAAACGAGAATTGATAGTTTAGCTGCTCAAGAAGAAGATTATACATATTTCTTTAATGGCGTTAAACATATATTAAAGGCTAAGAATAAAGAATTGTCTGGCATACACGGAGCAGTAGCTGAAATTATAGAAGTTCCTTCAAAATTAACACAAGCAATTGAAACCGCGTTAGGTGCATCCTTACAACATGTCATAGTTGACACTGAAAAGGATGGGCGTAATGCCATTAAATTCTTGAAAGATAAAGGACTAGGAAGAGCGACATTTTTACCATTGAATGTCATACAAAGTCGAACGATAGCCTCTGATATTAGAGCGATTGCTCAACAAGCAATTGGTTTTATCAGTGTAGCTTCTGAAGCAGTGACAGTAACATCAACTTATCAACAAATCATTGGCAACTTATTAGGCAATACGATTATAGTTGATAATTTAAAAAATGCTAATGACTTAGCAAGAGCAATTAAATATCGTACACGCATTGTTACTTTAGAAGGTGACATTGTTAATCCAGGTGGTTCAATGACTGGTGGTGGTGCTAGAAAGACTAAGAGCATCCTGTCTCAAAAAGATGAATTAACAACGATGCGTAAGCAGTTACAAGACTATTTACGTCAAACTGAAACGTTTGAACAACAGTTTAAAGAAATAAAAGAACAAAGTGATGAATTAAGTGAACAATATTTTGATAAAAGTCAAACTTATAATGTACTTAAAGAGCAAGCTCATCAATATGAATTAGATTTAGACCGCTTGAAAACTCAAGAAACTCAGATTAAAAATGAGCATGAAGAATTTGAATTTGAGAAAAATGATGGCTATGCAAGTGAAAAAAGTAAGCAAACGTTAACTGACAAAGAACAACAACTTGCAAATATTCAGCAGCAGTTAAAATATCTTGAAGAAGAAATAGAGCGTTATACACAATTATCAAAAGAAGGTAAAGAGAATACGACTCAAACGCAGCAACAACTACATCAAAAGCAATCTGATTTGGCAGTAATTAAAGAGCGTATTAAATCTCAAAAAGAATCAATAGGGCGTTTAAATAATCAACAACAAGCAACTGAACAACAACTAGCTGAAGTGAAAGAGAAGATTGCTTTCTTTAACTCAGATGAAGTAATGGGTGAACAAGCATTTAATAATATTCAACAACAAATTACTAATGCGGAAGAAGAAAGACAGCAATTATCCTTAAAATTAGATGAATTAAAACAACATAGAATAGATATCAACCAGCAAGTTGAACAATTAGAAGATAAGTTACAAGAGTGTCATCAAGATATACTATCTATCGAAAATCATTATCAAGATGTTAAATCACAACAATCTAGATTAGATGTTCTAATTAGTCATGCTATCAATCATTTAAATGACGATTATAATTTAACTTTTGAAAAAGCAAAAGCCGACTATCACAGTGATGAAGATATTGAAAGTTTACGAAAAAAAGTTAAATTGACTAAAATGTCAATTGAAGAATTGGGTCCAGTTAATTTAAATGCAATTCAACAATATGATGAACTAAATGAACGATACACATTTTTAAATGAGCAAAGAATGGATTTACGACAAGCTAAAGAAACATTAGAACAAATTATTAATGAAATGGATCAAGAAGTTATCGGAAGATTTAAAGAAACATTTCATGCCATTGAAGGACATTTTACTACTGTGTTTAAACAATTATTTGGTGGCGGAGATGCTAAACTAACATTAACAGATGATAATTATTTAACTGCTGGTGTAGATATTAATGTACAACCGCCAGGCAAAAAATTACAACATTTATCTCTGTTAAGCGGTGGTGAACGTGCTTTAACAGCCATTGCATTATTATTTGCAATTTTAAAAGTGAGATCAGCGCCGTTTGTCATTTTAGACGAGGTTGAAGCGGCGTTAGATGAAGCAAATGTCATTCGTTATGCTAGATATTTAAATGATTTGTCAGAACAGACCCAATTTATCGTTATTACACATCGTAAAGGTACGATGGAATTTTCAGATCGACTATACGGTGTAACAATGCAAGAATCAGGGGTAACTAAATTAGTAAGTGTTAATTTAAATACTATAGACGATGTACTCAAGGAGGAACAGTAATGAGCTTTTTTAAACGTTTAAAGGATAAATTTGCTACAACAAAAAAAGATGAAGAACAATTACAAAGTAATTTACCTGAAACTGAGGACCAACAACCATCATCAGAACAGCAACAATCTAATGAAGCAGAAGTTGAAGTTCCAAAGAAAAAACCACGTAAATTGAGTGAAGCTGATTTTGATGATGACGGCTTAATATCTATTGAAGATTTTGAAGAGATCGAAGCCCAAAAAATGGGTGCTAAGTTTAAAGCTGGTTTAGAGAAATCTAGACAAAACTTCCAAGAACAATTAAATAATTTAATTGCGAGATATCGTAAAGTTGATGAAGACTTCTTCGAGGCACTAGAAGAGATGTTAATTACTGCCGATGTCGGTTTTAATACGGTAATGACATTAACAGAAGAACTACGCAGTGAAGCACAACGTCGTAATATTCAAGATACTGAGGATTTACGTGAGGTTATAGTAGAAAAAATTGTTGAAATTTATCATCAAGAAGACGATAAATCCGAAGTAATGAACTTAGAAGATGGACGATTAAACGTCATCCTTATGGTAGGAGTTAATGGTGTTGGTAAGACTACAACAATTGGCAAACTTGCTTATCGTTACAAGATGGAAGGTAAGAAAGTGATGTTAGCTGCTGGTGATACTTTTAGAGCTG
Source organism: Staphylococcus simiae (assembly GCF_017357005.1). Taxonomy (NCBI): domain Bacteria; kingdom Bacillati; phylum Bacillota; class Bacilli; order Caryophanales; family Staphylococcaceae; genus Staphylococcus; species Staphylococcus simiae. Next base: position 1,120,410 of record NZ_CP071589.1, read on the forward strand.
GAGCAATCGAACAACTAAAAGTATGGGGAGAACGTGTTGGCGTTGAGGTAGTAAGCCAAAGTGAAGGTTCAGATCCAGCGGCTGTTATGTACGATGCTATTAATGCAGCTAAAAATAAAGGTGTAGATATTTTAATTTGTGATACAGCTGGGCGATTACAAAACAAAACCAATTTAATGCAAGAATTAGAAAAAGTTAAGCGTGTTATTGGTAGAGCTGTGCCAGAAGCACCTCATGAAGTATTACTTTGTTTAGATGCAACTACTGGTCAAAATGCATTATCACAAGCACGTAATTTTAAAGATGTTACAAATGTATCTGGCATTGTTTTAACAAAATTAGATGGAACTGCTAAGGGTGGTATTGTATTAGCTATTAGAAATGAATTGCATATACCAGTTAAATATGTTGGTTTAGGTGAACAACTTGATGACCTACAACCATTTAATCCTGAAAGTTATGTTTATGGTTTATTTGCAGACATGATTGAACAAAATGAAGAAATTGATAGTGTTGCCGGTAATACTGAGCAATTAGAGGATAATGATCATGAGTCAAAATGATTTAGTAAAAACATTACGCATGAATTATTTGTTTGATTTTTACCAATCATTGTTAACAAATAAACAACGTAACTATTTAGAGTTATTTTATCTTGAAGATTATTCTCTAAGTGAAATCGCTGATACTTTTGATGTGAGTAGGCAAGCAGTTTATGATAATATAAGAAGAACTGGCGATTTAGTTGAAGATTATGAAGCTAAATTGGCATTATATCAAAAGTTTGAACAACGACAAGAAATATATAAAGAAATGAAACGTCATTTAAATGATACGAAAAAAATAGCACAATATATTCAACAATTAGAAGAATTAGAATAGAGAGATAGGGGGCATATTTTATGGCATTTGAAGGCTTATCAGAGCGTTTACAAGCAACTATGCAGAAAATGCGTGGTAAAGGTAAGTTAACTGAAGCAGATATCAAAACAATGATGCGTGAAGTTAGATTAGCATTATTAGAAGCCGACGTTAACTTCAAAGTTGTGAAAGAATTTATTAAAACCGTTTCAGAGCGTGCCTTAGGCTCAGATGTAATGCAGTCATTAACACCTGGCCAACAAGTCGTAAAAATTGTACAGGACGAGTTGACTCAATTAATGGGTGGAGAAAATACATCCATCACAATGGCTAACAAACCACCAACTGTAGTAATGATGGTTGGTTTACAAGGTGCAGGTAAAACAACTACTGCCGGTAAATTAGCATTATTAATGCGCAAAAAATATAACAAAAAACCGATGCTAGTTGCGGCGGATATTTATCGTCCTGCAGCTATTGATCAACTTCAAACTGTAGGTAAACAAATTGATATTCCTGTATATAGTGAAGGAGATCAAGTTAAACCTCAACAAATTGTTACTAACGCTTTACAACATGCTAAAGAAGAACATTTAGATTTTGTTATTATTGATACAGCTGGGCGTTTGCATATCGATGAAGCGTTAATGAATGAATTACAAGAAGTGAAAGAAATTGCGCAACCAAACGAAATTATGTTAGTTGTTGACTCAATGACAGGTCAAGATGCAGTCAATGTTGCAGAATCATTTGATAACCAGTTAGATATAACGGGTGTAACATTAACTAAACTTGATGGTGATACACGTGGTGGTGCAGCATTATCAATTCGTTCTGTAACGCAAAAACCAATCAAATTTGTTGGTATGAGTGAAAAATTAGATGGCTTAGAATTATTCCATCCCGAACGTATGGCATCTCGTATTTTAGGTATGGGTGATGTCTTAAGTTTAATTGAAAAAGCACAGCAAGATGTTGACCAAGAAAAAGCTAAAGATTTAGAGAAAAAAATGCGTGAATCATCATTTACATTAGATGACTTTTTAGAGCAATTAGATCAAGTTAAAAATTTAGGTCCATTAGATGATATTATGAAAATGATTCCTGGCATGAATAAAATGAAAGGCTTGGATAAATTAAATATGAACGACAAACAAATCGATCATATTAAAGCTATTATTCAATCTATGACTAAAGAAGAACGAAATAATCCAGACACGTTAAATGTATCTCGCAAGAAAAGGATTGCTAAAGGTTCTGGACGATCATTACAAGAAGTAAACCGTCTAATGAAACAATTCAATGATATGAAGAAAATGATGAAACAATTTACTGGTGGCGGTAAAGGTAAAAAAGGTAAGCGTAATCAAATGCAAAATATGCTAAAAGGCATGAATTTGCCGTTTTAATTAGTGGTTTTGCTAAAAGTTACAATGTGCAAGTTAGGACTTAAATATTTGGTAAAGAAAAAACTCTTTACAAATTTGCTAGCACCTGTTAATATTATTTCTTGTAGAATATAAATAATAAAACAGATTTAAAGGAGATTTTATAAATGGCAGTTAAAATTCGTTTAACACGTTTAGGTTCAAAAAGAAATCCATTCTATCGTATCGTAGTTGCAGATGCACGTTCACCACGTGACGGTCGTATCATCGAACAAATCGGTACTTATAACCCAGCGAGCGTTAATGCTCCTGAAATTAAAGTTGATGAAGAGTTAGCTTTAAAATGGTTAAAAGATGGTGCGAAACCAACTGATACAGTTCACAATATCTTATCTAAAGAAGGTATTATGAAAAAATTCGACGAACAAAAGAAAGCTAAATAATTAGCTTAATCACTAGTCGAAATAATAATTTAAAACTTATCATTGAACACAATATATTGATGTAAACCAGACATGAATATATAAATGTTATCATAAGTGAAGGGTACCAGTATGGTGCCCTTTTTATTTGATTAAAAGTATTTTTATTTTATTAATAAAAAATGAATACTTTAAAACGAAAATTAATTTGAAGCCGAGACTCCTGAGACAGCACCCTAGGAAGGGACCCAACACAGAAAAACTGGTTGTCTGAAATAGGTTTACAGTTTATTAATTCATAATAAACTGCATAAGATTTTCTAGCTATCAAGATAGCAGAAACTCTAACATGCAATGCAGGGACCCAACATAGAAAAACTGGTTATCCAGTTTTTTCAAGCAATGCAAGTTGGGCAAGGGACCCGTCATAGAAAAATTTTAAAAATAAAATTTTTACTATAATGTGCAAGACGGGGTGAGAGGCTAAAAAATAATTATGTTATCAGTCCAATTTGGGAGAGAACCATTAAAAGTAAGTATATTGTCTTTAAAAAGTATGTAAAAAATTGTAATTGTTAAAAACAGATTTAATAAAATAAATGCTGATAAAATTTGGATGAATTTTAAGTCACTTTCAAAATTGACAACTGAAGTCAATCATGAGATTGTAAAATAAAAATATAATACTTTTTTATTCAATGCGACGTAGGATGTTATGTTTATTCTGAGATAGAATGTAATTTTGAAAAATTGTTGGAGGGTAAAATATATGAAAGTTGAAGTTGGTCAAATAGTAAATACACATGGAATTAAAGGTGAATTGAAAGTTAAATCCAATTCAGACTTTACAGATATTCGCTTTCAGCCCGGTGAAACTTTAACGATATCACATAACAATCAAGATATTGATTATGTGATAAAATCGCATCGTATCCATAAAGGGTTACATATGTTGACTTTTGAAGGTATCACTAATATTAATGATATTGAACATCTTAAAGGAGACGTTATTTATCAAGAACGAGACCATGATGATATTGAATTAGGGGAACATGAATTTTATTATTCAGATATTATTGGATGTACCGTTTTTGATGATCAAGAGACACCTATTGGTCGTGTTATCGATATTTTTGAAACAGGTGCTAATGACGTTTGGGTAGTTGAAGGAGCAAAAGAATATTTAATTCCTTATATTGCTGATGTTGTCAAAGATATTGATATTGATAATAAAAAAATCATTATTACTCCAATGGAAGGACTACTGGACTAATGAAAATTGATTATTTAACACTTTTTCCAGAAATGTTTGATGGTGTGCTGAATCATTCAATACTAAAAAGGGCTCAAGAAAGAGAATTGTTACAAGTCAATACGGTTAATTTTAGAGATTATTCAATTAATAAACATAATCAAGTAGATGACTATCCTTATGGTGGAGGTCAAGGTATGGTACTTAAACCAGAACCAGTATTTAATGCTATGGAAGATTTAGCAGTTAGTGACAATACACGTGTCATTTTAATGTGTCCACAAGGTGAACCGTTTACGCAACGTAAAGCAGAAGAATTAAGTCATGCCGAGCATATCGTATTCATTTGTGGTCACTATGAAGGTTATGACGAGCGCATAAGAACGAATTTAGTAACTGATGAAATTTCTATCGGAGATTATGTCTTAACTGGTGGAGAATTGCCTGCGATGACAATGACTGATGCAATTGTAAGGCTTATTCCTGGTGTGCTAGGGAACGAACAATCTCATCAAGATGATTCATTTTCAGATGGCTTGTTAGAATTTCCACAATACACTAGACCACGCGAATTTAAGGGATTAACAGTACCAGATGTTTTATTATCAGGAAATCATGCTCATATTGAACAATGGAGACATGAGCAAAAATTAATTCGTACTTATCATAAAAGACCTGATTTACTTGAAAGTTATCCGTTAACTAAACCAGACAAAGATTTTTTAGAAAAATATAAAATAGAATTGAAAAAAGAATAGTGTTATGCTAACATTATTTAAGTGTGAAAACACGAAAAATCACTATGCTCCGCTGCTATATATTTGTCGAGGCAAGAACATAGGGTGAAGAGGAGAATTTATAATGACAAACCATAAGTTAATTGAAGCAGTAACAAAATCACAATTACGTACGGATTTACCAAACTTCCGTCCAGGTGACACTTTACGTGTACACGTACGTATCATCGAAGGTACTCGTGAACGTATCCAAGTATTCGAAGGTGTTGTAATCAAACGTCGTGGTGGCGGAGTTTCTGAAACGTTTACAGTTCGTAAAATTTCATCAGGTGTTGGTGTGGAACGTACATTCCCATTACACACTCCAAAAATTGAAAAAATCGAAGTTAAACGTCGTGGTAAAGTACGTCGTGCTAAATTATATTACCTACGTAGTTTACGTGGTAAAGCTGCTAGAATTCAAGAAATTCGTTAATCAGCGATTATCCGAAACTATTATTGAGTTTGATATGACTCAAATCAAAAAGCCATCTAGGTCACTTTTAACAAGTGATTTAGATGGCTTTTTTGGTGTTTTAATTTATAGTGTGTCTCATTCCCATAAGTGATTAATATTTGATTAACTTATTAATCACTTTTCTAGGCCAGTTGGTTTATGCAGTGGAACTTTGAAATTGGTATGCTAAATAATTTAATTATCTTTACGTTGTAACAACTTTGGTACGAATAATGTCGCTACAAAGCTTAAAAAGATTCCAACTAAACTAATAAAAATTAATAGTTTAATATGAGGTGATTGATAACTTAAATTAATATGTGTCGCTCCTTTTGATACTTTTATTCCTGTCATGATGCCATTGACAGCTTCAACTTTTAACTTGTGACCATGTTCGTCTTGTGCTCTCATCCCTTTTGCATAAGTCATAGGTAAGACAATGTAACCTTCATCCTTTTGATTTTTTGTAATCGTAAAGCTGTGATGATTTTTAGTTACCTTTACAGGTGTAGTATGTTTAGTTGCCTCTTTTAAAGTATGATAATCTTCTCCATAAATTCCTTTTAAATTTAAGCGATATTGTCCTTTTGGTAATGAAATGTGAATATTGCTATCTGATTTAATACGCATAGTAACAGGTGTAACGAATCGACGGTATTGATATGTTAAAAGGTTACGATTTTGAACATAGTGATTTACTTTGACATTGTAAGCTTTATCAGGAGACAATAATTCGATATCCATTTCTACGTATAAGTCCTGATAGCGTTGTGATAATGCTTTTGGTAACGTGATAGTCAAACCACCATTATCTTTAATCACTTGTAAATGATGTTTAGATTGCCAATGTGCATTTTTTGTATTAGTGTGAGCTTTCGATAATAGATTCGTATTTGCTTTGAAATGTCTATTGCTTGTTGTTTTATCAGATAATACAACACCTTGTAGCATAGCTTGTTCTTTATCAAGAGGTGATTTTAACTCACTGTTATTAAAAATGTTATTCGTAATATGTGCACTTGGATAATTAATTGTATTTTTTGAATGAACCCATGTTGTATCATTATCAGCAATAGTTTGGTTTATTTTAAAGCCATATGGTATTGTTTTGTCATGTTGCTTACGTAGTCGATCTTGTACATTCCATAAAGCCATTAGATTAGCTCGATCACCTAATAATCTATACGTACTATTTTTATCAGTAGGCATATTGATTTGTAGTTGATTATCGTAATAATTCAATATTTTACCATCGAAAATACTTGAATATAAGGAAATGCCATTATAGTGATAAATGAAAGGTGAGTTAAGTGCATAATTAGACATGTAATCAATTCTATTAAGCGTGTCATCATTGGTATTATTGATATTGCTTATCGTTTTATCTAATATAGGACTTCGATATTTACTTGAATTAACAGTATCTTTACTTTGTAAATAAGGATCGATAGCTCTTACTTTATTTTCTTGTAAAATCAACATTTGTTGACCTAATATCAGTAACACAAGTGATGTATATAATATAGCTTTCAATTTAGAATGATGATATTGAATTAATAATGCAATCACCACCATGACAATAATAGCTACTAACAAAGATTTAGGTTTAGTGTGAAAAATAACATAATAGGCTAACCAAAATAAGGCTGTAGGTATAGCAATCATTAAATAGCGTTTTAATTTTAGTTCGCTTATATATTGTATAAATAATCCAATAAGTATACTACTTGATAAAGCTAATGCATAGACCCATCGTCTTTGAGGCATAGAAAAACCATTAAAGGCACTATCGAAATATTGAGAAGATGAACCTAAAATTAATATCCATGTAATAATCGCAAACAAACGATAGAAATAATGATGATAAAGTTTAAATGATAATAATGCAACGATTGTAATAATTGAAATTGTAATATAAAAACCGTCTGAAAATAGTAAAAAACGACTTTCTATTGGTGTTAATAACGGTATCTCTAAATTGGGATTTTGCTTACGATCATTGTGTAAAAAAGCAGAAATACCAGTGTATAAGCCGAAGCTACTGGATAATATACTTAAAACAGTAGCAATAACTAATATGTAAAACTTTTGCCAACGTGACACAATGTCATTTTTATATTGAAATATGAGGCGATAAATAAAATAAAAACCGAGTATAATACCTTGATAATAACTAAAGTAAAAACTGCTAAATAGCGTTATAGTAATACTGATAATAAATATGCCAATTTTTCGTTGTTGATAAAAACGCTCGAAACCTAAAATAGTTAAGGGTAATAAATATAAAATGTTACCGTAAAATGACCAAGTAAAATTAAAATAAATGATTACTGTCGACATACCATACAAGATTAATGCCACTATGATACTTAGTGGTTTCAATTTTAAATATTTAAATAAATAATACGAACACATAAACGTTAAAATAGTTCTAACCATTGCCATAATAAGTTGATTATTTAGCCAGAAGCTAATATCAGATGGATTAATATGTTTAAATAATCCAAACACCCATATTGCAAAGAAATTTAACCACATCAAAGGTGACAATGAATAATAATATGATAAGCCATTAACATAATCTCCGCCTAATCCAAATGAAGGATCATAAAAACTACTTAACGATGTAAAATGCTCATAAAGATACATTTGAAAAGGCATCATTTGTCGAAAGCCATCACCAGAACCACTAAACACAAGGTCGTGAACAAAATAACCGTAAAGGTATGGAGCAAATAAAATGATCGTCATACCAATACTAAGTAAAACAACTAGCACAAAATGCCAGATTTTATTAGAAATTAAATTTTTAATCACAACATATCCTCATCTTTCTCTATAATAAATTGGTTATTAACTATATAACTACCTAACTTTGAAATTGATTTAATCTTTATTATTTTATCATTAAAATATAGTGATAGATATTAAAAGTATAGCTATATAAAATTAAGTTACATACGCCAAATAGTCAAAGTGAATAATACAAAAAAGAACATGCGTGGTTAAGTTAGTTATTAAATGTAAAATTATAAAAAGTTAACTTAAAATGTTAATTTTAAAGTGACATAGCTAAGGAGTAAGTCATAAAACTGACTTAAAAATACAATAATTTTAAAAATTAATCGTCCTTTAAGCATTTTTAAAGTAAATGTTACTATAAATATAGTTGAATGTAGAAAAGTGTTCTATAATAGATAAGTTGACAAGATCTAAAGAAAGCAAGGTGAATCATATGGTAATTCAATGGTATCCAGGACATATGGCGAAAGCAAAAAGAGAAGTAAGTGAACAATTAAAAAAAGTAGATGTTGTATTTGAATTAGTAGATGCACGCATCCCTTATAGTTCTAGAAATCCAATGATAGATGATGTTATTAAGCAAAAACCTCGCGTCGTTATTTTAAATAAAAAAGACATGTCTAATTTAAAAGAAATGGAAAAATGGGAAAATTTCTTTGTTGAAAAAGGCTATTATCCAGTAGCCGTTGATGCTAAACATGGTAAGAATTTAAAACAAGTTGAAGCAGCAGCTATCAAAGCAACAAAAGAAAAATTTGAGCGAGAAAAAGCAAAAGGATTAAAGCCTAGAGCAATTAGAGCAATGATTGTTGGAATACCTAATGTTGGTAAATCTACTTTAATTAATAAATTAGCTAATCGCAGTATTGCTCAAACAGGTAACAAACCAGGTGTAACAAAACAGCAACAGTGGATTAAAGTTGGTAAGTCGTTACAACTACTAGACACACCTGGAATATTATGGCCTAAATTTGAAGATGAAGAAGTAGGAAAAAAATTAAGTCTAACAGGCGCAATTAAAGATAGTATTGTACATTTAGATGAAGTAGCAATTTATGGACTTAATTTCTTGATTGCGCATGATTTAGAGAGATTGCAACAACATTATAAAATTGATGTAAATGCGGATGCTGAAGTTTTAGAATGGTTCGATGCAATTGGACGTAAACGAGGATTATTGAGAAAAGGTAATGAAGTAGATTATGAAGCAGTTATTGAATTATTAATTAATGATATGAGAAATGCCAAAATTGGTACTTACTGTTTTGATATAGTACAAGAAATGTCTGAGGAATTATCGCATGACTCAAACAATTAAAGACTTGACAGCAATCATTAATGATATTAATTCATTAGAAGAATTAGCAACTCATACCGTTAATGCTGATGGACGAAAAGGTGTCCAGTTAGCAATTAGTAGACGTCGTAAGCAACTTTTAGCTAAAGAACAATTACAACAAAAATATATAACTATGTCGAAGTACGAACAAAGTATTTTAAACCAGCAACCAAATGCATTAATTTGTGGCATTGATGAAGTAGGACGCGGACCATTAGCAGGTCCTGTAGTTGCATGTGCGACGATATTAAATTCTGGACATCATTATTTAGGACTAGATGATTCTAAAAAAATGACTGCAGCTAAGCGTGAACAACTTAATGAAGCATTAAAATCAAATGTTAGAGACTATGCTTTTGGGATTGCTACAGCGCAAGAGATTGATGAATTGAATATTTATCAAGCGACAAAAGTGGCAATGCAACGTGCAATTGATAATTTGACAGTTAAACCCACACATTTATTAATAGATGCTATGGAATTAAACAATAACATTCCTCAACAAGCTATTATAAAAGGAGATGCTAAAAGTGTCTCGATTGCTGCAGCAAGTGTAATGGCGAAAGTATATCGAGATCACTATATGACAGATTTAGCACAACAATATCCTGATTACGGTTTTGATAAAAATGCTGGCTATGGTACTAAACAACATCTTACTGCGATAGATACAGTAGGTATTATGGCTGAGCATAGGAAAAGTTTTGAACCAATTAAATCAATAGTCTCTAATGAAAAAGTAGAATAATATTGTATTTGTATTTTTTGTAACTTCAAAATAGTTGTTTTATTAAATAATTTGTAAAAATAGCATGAAAATATACCTTTTAAGTTTACAATAGCGCTTACATTTTTTATAATTGTAAGGGAACTTAACCTAAGAAACAGGAGGATGGAAGATGAATATCCACGAGTATCAAGGTAAAGAAATATTTCGTTCTATGGGCGTACCAGTACCAGAAGGACGAGTAGCATTTACTGCTGAAGAAGCGGTGGAGAAAGCGAAAGAATTAAATTCAGATGTATATGTAGTTAAGGCACAAATACATGCTGGTGGTAGAGGTAAAGCAGGCGGTGTTAAGATTGCTAAGTCTTTATCAGAAGTTGAAACATATGCAAATGAATTGTTAGGTAAAACTTTGGTGACACACCAGACAGGTCCGGAAGGTAAAGAAGTTAAACGTTTATATATCGAAGAAGGATGCGATATTCAAAAAGAATATTATGTTGGCTTTGTTATTGATCGTGCAACTGATCAAGTTACTTTGATGGCATCTGAAGAAGGGGGTACTGAGATCGAGGAAGTTGCAGCAAAAACACCTGAAAAGATTTTCAAAGAATCAATCGATCCAGTAGTTGGTTTATCACCATATCAAGCGCGTAGAATTGCGTTTAATATTAATATTCCAAAAGAATCTGTCAATAAAGCAGCTAAATTTTTAATAGCACTTTATAACGTCTTTATCGAAAAAGATTGTTCTATTGTTGAAATTAATCCATTAGTTACTACTGGTGACGGTGAAGTATTGGCATTAGATGCTAAAATTAATTTTGATGATAATGCTTTATTTAGACATAAAGATGTTGTTGAAATGAGAGATTTAGAAGAGGAAGATCCAAAAGAAATCGAAGCATCAAAACATGATTTATCATATATTGCTTTAGACGGAGACATTGGTTGTATGGTAAATGGTGCAGGTTTAGCTATGGCAACTATGGATACTATTAATCACTTCGGTGGCAACCCAGCTAACTTCTTAGACGCAGGTGGTAGTGCTACAAGAGAAAAAGTTACTGAAGCATTTAAAATCATCTTAGGTGATGAAAATGTTAAAGGTATTTTTGTTAACATTTTCGGCGGTATTATGAAATGTGATGTTATTGCGGAAGGTATCGTTGAAGCAGTTAAAGAAGTAGACTTAACATTACCACTTGTAGTTCGTTTAGAAGGTACTAACGTTGAACTTGGTAAACAAATCTTAAAAGATTCAGGTTTAGCAATTGAACCAGCAGCTACAATGGCTGAAGGCGCACAAAAAATTGTTAAGCTTGTAAAAGAAGCGTAAGGAAAGGATGGGAGCACTAAGATGAGTGTATTTATAGATAAGAATACTAAAGTAATGGTACAAGGTATTACAGGGTCTACTGCCCTTTTCCATACAAAACAAATGCTTGACTATGGAACTCAAATTGTTGCTGGTGTAACACCAGGTAAAGGCGGTCAAGTAGTTGAAGGCGTTCCAGTTTTCAATACAGTTGAAGAAGCTAAAAACGAAACTGGAGCAACAGTTTCTGTTATTTATGTTCCTGCACCATTTGCAGCCGATTCAATTTTAGAAGCAGCTGATGCAGATTTAGATATGGTAATTTGTATTACTGAACATATTCCTGTATTGGATATGGTTAAAGTTAAACGTTATTTAGAAGGTAGAAAAACACGTTTAGTTGGACCAAACTGTCCAGGTGTTATCACTGCTGATGAATGTAAAATTGGTATTATGCCAGGATATATTCATAAAAAAGGACACGTAGGTGTAGTGTCTCGTTCAGGTACATTGACTTATGAAGCAGTGCATCAGCTAACTGAAGAAGGCATTGGTCAAACTACTGCAGTAGGTATCGGTGGAGACCCAGTTAATGGAACTAACTTTATTGACGTATTAAAAGCATTTAATGAAGATGATGACACTAAAGCTGTTGTAATGATTGGTGAAATCGGTGGTACTGCAGAAGAAGAAGCTGCTGAATGGATTAAAGCAAATATGACTAAACCTGTAGTTGGATTTATTGGTGGTCAAACTGCTCCTCCAGGAAAACGTATGGGACATGCGGGTGCTATCATTTCTGGTGGTAAAGGTACAGCAGAAGAGAAGATTAAAACACTGAATAGTTGTGGTGTAAAAACTGCTGCAACACCTTCGGAAATTGGTACTACTTTAATTGAAGCTGCCAAAGAAGCAGGTATATACGAAGAATTATTAACAATTAATAAATAAAATTTAAAAAATTATTCATAGCCCAAACTGTGTTTTTAATAATGCAGTATTGGGCTATTTGTCGTTAAAAAATATTGTTATATCGTCTAAAGTTAAATATAAAGGTCCACTATTTTCAGGGCCGATTAATAAAATGTAAACTAAAATCATTAAAAAAATAGTAAATGCTGCGTCGAAATAGGGTTCTAACATAGAGCAATCCTGAGCAAAGAATTTTTTCTATAATTTTGAAGATACATTATAAAACTAATAAAACTATGAGTCTAATTTGATGATAGAGGACCAATATAAAATTCTAAGTCTCGATAATATTATTTTATAATAGAAGAAATAATTTTATAACTACTAACATAAAATTGACGTAGTAATGCTCCTTAAAATATTATTACAATTTTAATTGCAGATGTTACTTAAATGATAAATACATAAACCTGTTTTAAAGTTATAATAATTAAAAGGAGCTGTTTTAATGAAAGATTTAGAACAAAGTCTGCTGAAATTAGTATGGCAACAATTTTCTACTACTCAAATTCACCATTTACTTCGACAATTCCCCACATTTTTAACTGCAGATCATTATGAACAATGTTATATGCTAGAACAATTTAAATATATATCAACTAAAAGCAATTTACAGTTTAAATTTCAAATGTACAAAAAGACCTCAATAGATGAAATTATGACATATTTTCAACAATTGAATATCAATTACCTCTCCGTGTTTAATGATGCCTATCCTCATTTTTTAAAACAAATTTATGATTTTCCATTTGTACTTTTTTATCAAGGACAACTTCAAATATTGCAACACTATAATACATTGGCAATTATAGGTTCCAGACAAGCTAGTTCGTATACGAAAAATGTTTTAAATCACTTTTTTCCAGAATTCGCTAATCATCAACTAACTATTGTTTCTGGCTTAGCAATCGGTGCTGATAGTTTTGCGCACCAATTTGCGCTTAAGTATCATATGTCAACAGTAGCAGTTTTAGCGTTTGGCCATGAACATCATTACCCCAAAGAAACTTTGTTATTAAGACAACAAATTGCTGAACAAGGTATTGTAATAAGTGAATACATGCCCAAAAGTTCAATTGCAAAATATAGGTTTCCAGAACGTAATCGTCTAATTAGTGGATTATCAAAAGGTATTTTTATTACAGAAGCGAAAGAGCGTAGTGGAAGTCACATCACTATAGATTGTGCGCTTGAACAAAATAGAAATGTTTATGTTTTACCTGGTTCTATTTTTAATCCTTTAACTAAAGGCAATTTATTAAGGATTCAAGAAGGAGCGAAAGTAGTTATAGACGCACAAGACATCATTGAAGATTATCTATAATTTTGATGAGCTAAAGAACATTGTTTAGGAGTGGGACAGAAGTAAATTTTATATAAAATTTATTTCGTAGATACCCGTCCTGCACATTTAAAGCTACTTAGATTTTAATCTTTAGTAGCTTTTGCCCAACCTGCATTGTTTGTAGAAACTGTAAGTACAGTTTCTCTGTGTTGGGTCCCTATGCAATTGTTGCGTTAGCAACCAATTGTAATCCCTATATTTCTCTATGACGGGTCCCTTGCCCAACTTGCATTGTCTGAAAAAACTGACTAACCAGTTTTTTTGTGTTGGGTCCCTTCCACCCCGGCAAGACTGACTAGGTTTTTAAAATGGTGATTTATCAACGCTTTGAAAACCAGACAGTTACTGCCAAATGCTTAAATTTAAGTGTAAAATACATTTTGTCCCAGGCTCTATTTTACAATTAATTTATAAATTAAATACACATAAATAAAACGGAAGAAATTCCAATTTAAAATATTAAAACGTTGACAAATACAAAATTAACCGTTTATCATTTATCTTTAGTAATTAGATTAGCAAGGGGGAAATCACTTTGGCAGATAATTTAGTCATTGTTGAATCGCCTGCAAAAGCTAAAACCATTGAAAAATATTTAGGTAAAAAATATAAAGTTATAGCTTCAATGGGACATGTGAGAGACTTACCTAGAAGTCAAATGGGTGTCGACACTGAAGATAACTATGAACCAAAATATATAACAATACGTGGCAAAGGTCCTGTCGTTAAAGAATTAAAGAAACATGCAAAGAAAGCTAAAAAAGTTTTCTTAGCTAGTGACCCCGACCGCGAAGGTGAAGCAATTGCTTGGCATTTATCGAAAATATTAGAATTAGAAGATTCAAAAGAAAATCGTGTAGTATTTAATGAAATAACAAAAGATGCAGTTAAAGAAAGCTTTAAACACCCAAGAGAAATTGAAATGGACTTAGTTGATGCACAACAAGCACGTCGTATTTTAGATAGATTAGTAGGTTACAATATTTCACCAGTACTTTGGAAAAAAGTGAAAAAAGGCTTATCTGCAGGACGTGTTCAATCAGTTGCATTAAGATTGGTTATAGATAGAGAAAATGAAATAAGAAATTTCAAACCAGAAGAATATTGGACAATTGAAGGAGAATTTAGATATAAAAAGTCTAAGTTCACAGCTAAATTTCTTCATTATAAAAATAAACCATTTAAACTAAATACTAAAAAAGATGTTGACAAGATTACAACGGTACTCGATGGAGATCAATTTGAAATCACAAATGTTAATAAAAAAGAAAAAACACGTAATCCTGCCAATCCATTTACAACATCAACATTACAACAAGAAGCAGCGCGTAAATTAAACTTTAAAGCTAGAAAAACGATGATGGTAGCACAACAATTATATGAAGGTATAGACTTAAAAAAACAGGGGACTGTTGGTTTGATTACGTATATGCGTACAGATTCAACTAGAATTTCTGATACCGCAAAAGCTGAAGCAAAGGATTATATCATTGATAAATATGGTAATGAATATGTTTCTAAACGTAAAGCTAGTGGTAAACAAGGTGATCAAGATGCCCACGAAGCAATAAGACCTTCTAGTACATTGCGTACACCTGATGATATGAAATCATTTCTTACTAGAGATCAATATCGTCTGTACAAACTGATTTGGGAAAGATTTGTCGCAAGTCAAATGGCACCAGCTATATTAGATACAGTTGCTCTTGATGTGACACAAGGCGATATTAAGTTCAGAGCAAATGGACAAACAATCAAATTTAAAGGCTTTATGACTTTATATGTGGAAGCTAAAGATGATAAAGATAGCGATAAAGAAAATAAATTACCTAATTTAGAACAAGGTGATCAAGTTACAGCTACAAATATAGAACCGGCACAACACTTTACTCAACCACCTCCACGATATACAGAGGCACGTTTAGTAAAAACATTAGAAGAATTGAAAATTGGTAGACCATCAACTTATGCACCTACAATTGATACGATTCAAAAGAGAAATTATGTCAAATTAGATAATAAACGTTTTGTACCAACAGAACTTGGTGAAATCGTCCATGAACAAGTTAAAGAATATTTTCCAGAAATTATTGATGTAGAGTTTACGGTTAACATGGAAACTTTGCTTGATAAAATTGCTGACGGTGATACAAATTGGCGTAAAGTCATCGGAGGATTTTATAGTAGTTTCAAACAAGATGTTGAACGTGCTGAAGAAGAAATGGAAAAGATTGAAATTAAAGATGAGCCTGCTGGTGAAGATTGTGAAATCTGTGGTTCACCAATGGTAATCAAAATGGGTCGTTATGGTAAATTTATGGCTTGTTCAAATTTCCCGGATTGCCGTAATACTAAAGCGATTGTTAAATCAATCGGAGTAACTTGTCCAAAATGTAAAGAGGGAGAAGTTGTCGAAAGAAAATCTAAAAAGAATCGTATTTTTTATGGTTGTTCTAAATATCCAGAATGTGACTTTATATCATGGGATAAACCAATTGGAAGAGACTGTCCAAAATGTGATCACTATTTAGTTGAAAATAAAAAAGGTAAAACAACACAAGTTGTTTGTTCAAATTGTGATTATAAAGAAGAAGCACAAAAATAATCATTTTATGAGCTTTAAATTTAATAAATCATTAACTAAGAGATTGAAACTGTGTTAAAGTTTCAATCTCTATTATTGTGCGCCCGGCATGGGTAATTACTAGACGGTGAAAGTCCGTTACAGGCTTGGTAGTAGGAACTGTTAGCGAAAGACAAGGGTGTCCATTGTGAAATGGAATCTGAAGGAAGTCGGACGCAAACACTCGCACTGACGAACAGAAATATCATACAAGGCTATGTGGAATGGATGAATCTGCAATACAAGATAAAGTCCGATACTACCCGAGTTCTATATAGTAAATGATGCAGTGGAATGAGTGGAAAGTGGTTACTCTTACCCGGGGAGGTCTCATCAGCGATAAAAAAAATCGTAGTAATAACGAATGATGAGAAGTCAGCAGAGGTCATAGTAGGTAGAAATACTGAAGGACTGAACAATATTCATACAAAGTAAAGAATGGAGGTTAGAGATTTACAACGTACAGAATACAATTAATGATTGGCAACTCATAGAAAGATAAGTAGTGGAACGAAAAAGGATATATGAGTGCGTACAGTAAATCTTAGGTGAAATGAAAGAAATGTATCGTGAGTCTCCATCTATGATGGAGCTTGTTGTAAGAGAGAATAATATACAAAAAGCAATTAAGAAAGTGAAGAAAAACAACGGTGCACCTGGCATCGATGGCATGCGAGTAAGTGAATTAACATCACATTTCGCAAAATACTTTCCACAAATTAAACAAAAACTGCTTGATGGCACGTATAAGCCACAAGCAGTAAGAAAGGTTGAAATACCTAAATCAAATGGGAAAAAGCGCGTGCTTGGAATCCCTGTCGCAAGAGACAGAGTTATCCAACAAGCCATTAAACAAGTCATTGAACCTAGTATCGACCGTACTTTCTCAAAACACAGTCATGGCTTTAGACCGAATCGTAGTACAGGAACTGCACTTAAAGAATGTGCAACATACTATGAAGAAGGTTACTTAGTTGCAGTTGATTGTGATTTAAAACAGTGCTTTGATATGTTGAACCATGATAAATTAATGTATCTATTTGAACGACATGTTCAAGATAAAGCCATTTCTAAATTTATTCGTAGAAGCCTACAGGTTGGTGCAATCGACCTCAATGGTAATTATCGAAGTAGAGAAATAGGTGCACCGCAAGGTGGTGTTATTTCCCCGTTACTTTGTAATATTTATCTTCACGAATTAGATAATGAATTGGAGAAACGTGGTCATCGCTTTGTTCGTTATGCAGATGACTTCGTCATCTTTGTACGTACAAAACGAGCGGGTCAACGTGTCATGGAAAGTGTGACAAAGTTTATCGAAAAAGACCTTAAACTTATTGTAAATAGTGAAAAGAGCAAGGTAGGTTCTATCACACGTTTAAAGTTCTTGAGTTGTCTAATGACCAAAGTAAATGGCACTTATCGTTTCAGACCGACTATGGAAGCAAGAAGAAATTTAAAACGCACCTTAAGACGTCTAACGAAACGAAATAGACCAGGTACCTTTAAAGAGATTATATCAGAAATTAATCAAGTAACACGAGGGTGGATAAATTACTTTGGTAAAGGATTTATTACAGGTTTTGTAACGAAGTTACAATCATGGTTAAACCGACGCATTAGACAACTAATCCTCAAAAGATGGAAAAGAATAAAAACCAAATATAAGATGTTACGTAAGTATGGACTTGACCATAAGAGTGCAATGAAAATTGCCAATTCAAGAAAGAAATACTGGCGCTTATCATCAACGCATGAAGTTCATCGTGCACTTACAACAAAACGTCTCTACAAGTGGGGGTTAGAACCATTAACCCAACTCGCAGAGACGGCTTACGCAAGATATTGAACCGCCGAGTACGGAACCGTACGCTCGGTGGTGTGAGAGGACGGATAATCAAATAATGGTTATCCTCCTACTCGATTTTGGGATTTATGTCCCAGGGTTTTTAAGTTTATTTAAATATATTGCTAATATTTTTAACTTGTTGTTCATCAAGAGGGTGTTTAGATAATTCAATAGCGTCATTAATGATGCTACTTAAAGAAGATTTAGTTGACACAGTATCCACATATTTATCACGTTCTTGTGAACCTTGGATAATATTAACAGTTCCATCGCTAAAATAAATAACACCAGTACTTTGTATTTTGAAGTTTAGTTGTTGTTCTAATTGATCTTTTAATAATTTAGCATTATTAGCGGCTAATTGGTATGGATCATAATCATAGAAATCGTAAACTACTCGGTTGGGTTGTACAGTTTCAGTAAATGTATAAACAGCACTGTTAGGAGAGTTAAATTGATTATGATATGCTTCACTAATATAGTGGCCCGCAATTTTTTCAACATCATTGGAATTTGTATCAGTTGCATGTTCATCTGGAACATCAAAATGGTAAAATGTTTTTTCACCCCAACTTTTCACATCGACATTAATTAAGCCTATATCAGATATGATAATAAAATCAAATGATCTCGCAAAATCGAATAATGTGTGTTTGATAGCAAGGTTACTCGTTTCAACGATTTCGTAATATTTTAATTTACCATCTTCGATATATTGGTCTAAAATATGACGTAAGTCGCGTTTAGCATTTTTATATGCATGATGGCCAACATCTTGGTTTGAACTTAACATTTGATTACGTAATTCTTCATTCTCGTTACTCAAAGTCTTGTTTTTCTTAATTAATTGTTTTCTGGCATATTCTTCTGTTTCAATTTTGCTGTTATTATAACGTTGATTTAAGATAATAATGATTATTAAAGCAACTATGATAACAAGCAGTACGACATATAGCGACATTTGCCTTCACCAGTCCTTTTGTTCGCAGTTTTAAAAAGATAATGAACAATTTTATCGATGTTGTTGATTAAATTATTTTACAAATACCAACAATATCTATTAATCTGATTATGATAATAATTGTTATATTTAAATTATAAACGCATGGTATTTGATGTTCAATGATTATGACGTGAAATCTTCGTGACAGCATATGATTTATTAAATTTTTTGTTTATAATGAAGAAAAAGTGTCACTTTTTGAATTATATTGTTTATTGAAATAGTACTACCTAAAAGGTATAATTAAATTTGTGAAAGCGCTTGCTTAGGAGGTGTTTATAAATGGAAGATAATAGAGCAACAGAACAACTAGTAAACAAATTAATCACAACATCATCGCAATTGTTTATGTTCCATGGTGAAGTAGCGATGCAACTTTTCTTGAATGACGAATTTGAATTGCCTTCTATAGTAGAGATATGTGTGGAACGCAAGCGTTTAAGTGACATCATTAAAGTAATATCCTCAGATTATAAATTAATATACATAGATAAAATGAATCAGCCTATTTCAACAGATGAAATTGCATTATCTAAAATAACTCAAGTAGATGTTGTATTTAATGAAAATGTCATTATGCATATATATATTTATGATGTTATTAAAAATGATTGGATTTTTAGATTAAATTCAGATATTCGTCTACCTAAGAAAACCATTTATTTTCATAGTTTGAAATGGAATATTGATTATTTAAAACCTGAAATAGTATTAATGTATGATTTGATGCAACAACAAAAATATCTTCATTTTTCAAATTATAAGAAAGTTATTGATGCGTTAAGTTATTATCAATTTTTCACTTTGAAATTTGTAGTAGGTGAGCAACGTATTAAAGATGCCATTCAAAAAACATTAAATAACTAATTAAAATGAAAAATATTATTAAAATCCCCTTATAAGGTGTGTATTAATATAATATAACGATGTTATATTAAGTGTTCTCACTTTATAAGGGGATGTTTTTATGAATTCTAAATAAATTTATACAAAGATTTAGAATAGTAGTTATAACTCATTTATGCAGGGTCACATAAATTTTTTAATTCTATACCGTGATAGCAAAATTCATATGTTGATAGCACAGCTTTTTCAGCATCATCAACTGAAATCCCGAACATCATTGATATTTCTGAAGCGCCTTGGTTAATCATTTTTAAGTTGATGCCGGATTCTGCAAGGGCGTGTGTAATTTTATTAGCTGTACCAACAACTTGGTTCATACCTTCACCGACAATCATTAGTATAGCCAAATCATTTTCGATACTTAATTCATCTACATCACATTGTTTTCTAATTTCATTCAATACTTTTCTTTCTTTGTTTTTAATTTGTTTTGAACGCATGACAATACTGATAGAGTCTATCCCTGAAGGCATATGATCGAAAGAAATATTATTGTCTTCTAAGACACCAAGAATTTTCCTAGTGAAACCAACTTGTCTATTCATTAAATACTTTTTAATGTTGATAACTGTGAAATCTTTATCGCAGCTAATACCACTAATGATGTTTTTGGAATTAACTTGTCTATCGTGAACAATATAAGTCCCTTTATCTTGAGGACGATTTGTATTTTTGATTACTACTGGAATGCGATCCTTATATAACGGTTGTAAAGCTTCATCATGAAACACACTAAAACCAGCATATGATAATTCTCGCATTTCTCGATACGTAATTTCATCGATTAATTCTGGATTTTTAATGATATTCGGGTTCGCTTTATAAATTCCAGAGACATCTGTAAAATTTTCATATAGCTTAGCCTTGACACCACTTGAAATAATGGCACCAGTTATATCTGAGCCACCCCTTGGGAAGGTAACAATGTAATCTTTTTCTGAAACACCAAAAAAACCTGGAATAATTAATTTTTCTTTATAGTCTTTTAATGTGCTAATTTTGTCATAAGATGAATTTAAAATTTGAGCTTGCTGTGGAATATCTGTAACGATAATTCCAGCTTCTTTAGGTGATAAATATTTTGTCGGAATACCTTGACTATTATTATATTGTGCAATTAATTGAGCATTAAAATCTTCACCACAAGATAGCAAAGCATCTAATAGTCTTTCAGGTTGCTCTTTTAAAGTAGCAATATATTGTTCTAATGTATTATCGATAATCGATAATAAATCTTTAGACATATGTAGTTCTTTAATAATATCATCGTACCTTTGAATGATTTCTCTTTTCTTATCAATATAATCTAAGTTGTTGATTACCTTTTCATATAGTCTAATTAAGAGATCAGTAGTTTTAACATCGTTATCATATCTTTTTCCGGGTGCTGAAACAATAATAATTTGTCTTTCAGGATCTGAGTTAACGATGTTTAATACCTTTTTAATTTGACTAGCATTAGATACTGAACTTCCGCCAAATTTTGAAACTTTCATAGTGCATGCCAACCTTTCTAAAAAATCAGAAAATTTTATTCAGTTTTGTAAGTAAGAATGATATTATATATTTATATTTTAAATATTGCGAACTTTACAAAAATAAAGAATAATTCTATACTATACTATCATCTAGTATTTTTCAATAATACAATTGTTTTTCTCAAAAGCACAAATGGAGGTACATATTTATGAAACAATTAAATATTGCATTATTAGGATTAGGTACAGTAGGGTCTGGTGTTGTTAAAATCATCGAAGAAAATAGGCAACAAATCCAAGATACTTTAAATAAAGATATTCATATTAAACATATTTTAGTTCGTAATAAATCTAAGAAACGACCGTTAAATATTAGTCAATATCATTTGACTGAAGATGTTAATGATATTTTAAATGATGAGTCAATCGATATTATTGTTGAAGTAATGGGCGGCATAGAACCAACTGTTGATTGGTTGAGAACTGCACTGAAAAATAAAAAGCATGTGATTACTGCTAATAAAGATTTGTTAGCAATTCATTTAAAATTACTGGAAGATTTGGCAGAACAAAATGGCGTTGCCTTGAAATTTGAAGCAAGTGTTGCAGGTGGAATTCCAATTGTAAATGCTATTAACAACGGACTAAATGCCAATAATATTTCAAAATTTATGGGGATTTTGAATGGTACTTCGAATTTCATTTTGTCTAAGATGACTAATGAACAAACGACATTTGAAGATGCTTTGGATGAAGCACAAAGACTTGGTTTTGCAGAAGCTGATCCTACTGATGATGTTGAAGGGGTAGACGCAGCACGTAAAGTAGTGATCACGTCATATTTATCATTTAACCAAGTTATTAAATTGCACGACGTTAAACGAAGAGGGATTAGTCAAGTTGCATTAAAAGATATCAATGCAGCTGATCAATTAGGATATAAGATTAAACTTATTGGTAAAGGTACTTACGAAAACGGAAAAGTTAATGCGTCGGTTGAACCTACACTCATCGATAAGAGACATCAGTTAGCAGCAGTAGAAAATGAATATAATGCCATTTATGTTGTTGGTGATGCAGTAGGCGATACAATGTTTTATGGTAAAGGCGCAGGAAGTTTAGCGACTGGTAGCGCTGTTGTTAGTGATTTACTAAATGTAGCACTTTTCTTTGAATCTAATTTACATACACTACCTCCTCATTTTGAGCTTAAGACTGATGAAACTAGAGAAATGATGGATGCTGATAATGAGGTGAATATAAAAGATAGAAGTAGTTATTATATTGTTATAAATAATGATAATAAGTCAATTGACAAGTTTGAAAAAGAATTAAAATCAATATTGCCATTGCATAAGTCATTATCAACTGTACATTATGATGAAGGGACAGTTGCAACAATTATTGTAGGTTTAGATGAGTCACCTGAACAATTATTACAACAAAATGGTTATGAAATTGAAAAAATTTATCCAGTAGAAGGAGTTTAATACAATATGAAAAGATGGCAAGGATTAGTAGAAGAATTTAAAGAACAATTACCAGTAGATCAAAATACACCTAAACTAACTTTAAATGAAGGTAATACACCATTAATATACTGTCACAATTTATCACAAATGTTAGGTATAGAACTTTATGTTAAATATGAAGGTGCAAATCCAACGGGTTCTTTTAAAGATAGAGGAATGGTAATGGCAGTGACAAAGGCTAAGGAACAAGGTAAAAAGATTGTCATCTGTGCATCAACAGGAAATACGTCAGCATCAGCTGCTGCATATGCTGCGAGAGCTGGTTTGAAAGCGATTGTTGTTATACCAGAAGGAAAAATCGCTTTAGGCAAACTATCTCAAGCTGTAATGTATGGTGCTGAAATTGTCTCAATTGAAGGTAATTTTGATGAAGCATTAGAAATAGTTAAAGAAATCGCTAAGAACGGTGATATTGAATTGGTAAATTCTGTTAATCCATATCGTATTGAAGGGCAAAAAACAAGCTCTTTTGAAATTATAGAACAACTAGATGGACAAGCACCAGATATTTTAGCGATTCCAGTTGGTAACGCAGGTAATATCACTGCATATTGGAAAGGCTTTAAAGAGTATCATGAAGCTAAAAATACGCAGTTACCACAAATGTTTGGGTTCCAAGCAGAAGGTGCTTCACCAATTGTTCAAAATAGAATATTTAAAAATCCAGAAACGATAGCCACAGCTATTAGAATTGGAAATCCTGCAAGTTGGAAGAAAGCTACAACTGCATTAGAAGAGTCTAATGGATTAATTGATAGTGTTACTGATGAAGAAATTTTAGAAGCTTATCAATTAATGACTACTAAAGAGGGCGTGTTTAGTGAGCCAGCAAGTAATGCGTCTATTGCAGGTTTGATCAAATTACATCGTAACGGAAAATTACCTAAAGGTAAGAAAGTAGTGGCAGTATTGACAGGTAATGGCTTAAAAGATCCAGATACTGCTATATCTCTATTGGATAATCCAATCCAAGCTTTACCAAATGATAAAGATAGTATTATTAACTATATTAAAGGAGCATTATAATATGTCTGACATACTAGAGTTAACTATACCAGCATCTACTGCAAATTTAGGTGTTGGTTTTGATTCAATAGGTATGGCTTTAGATAAATTTCTTTTTTTATCCGTACAAAAAAGCAATAGTGCTGACTGGACATATGATTTTTTAGATGAAGCATCAAAAGATTTGCCAGCTGACGAAACCAATTTTATATATCAAGTAGCGCAGCAAGTAGCACAAAAATATAATGTTACTTTACCGGCACTTCATATAACAATGAGAAGTGAGATTCCTTTGGCTAGGGGACTTGGCTCATCCGCTTCGGCATTAGTAGGGGCAATTTATATTGCTAATTATTTTGCTAATATTCAATTATCTAAATATGAAATATTACAGTTAGCGACTGAAATTGAAGGACATCCAGATAATGTAGCTCCAACTATTTATGGGGGATTAATATCAGGATATTATAATGATATAACTAAGAAGACATCAGTCGCACATATCGATATTCCAGATATCGATATAGTGGTAACAACTCCATTTTATGAGTTAAGAACAGTAGAGTCTAGAAAAGCTTTACCCAGTCATTTAAGTCACAATGAAGCGGTTAAAAGCAGTGCTATAAGTAATACTATGATTTGTGCCTTAGCACAACATAACTATGACTTAGCAGGGGAACTAATGCAACAAGATGGCTTTCATGAACCATATAGACAACCATTAATTAAAGAATTTGCAGATATAAAGAAAATTGCACAAGAATTTCAAGCATATGCCACGGTCATAAGTGGAGCAGGGCCATCCGTTTTAACTTTTAGTAGAAAAGAAAAGAGCGGTGCATTAGTTCGACATTTGAATAATAACTTTAGTACTTGTCATTCTGAGTTAGTTGATATTAATAAAACTGGTGTTTTAGAACGAATTATATACGAATAACCTTAATATATTGTAATATAGTATGTAATAGATATAGAGAGGAGCTATAGAATCAATGGCAAATTATAAATTAATTGCATTAGATATGGATGACACGTTATTAACATCTGATAATGTAATCTCACAGTCAACGCTGCAATATTTAAAGGATATTCAAGATCGTGGATATTACGTAGTTTTAGCATCAGGTAGACCCACAGAAGGAATGATACCTGCAGCGAAAGAATTAGCCTTACCTGAACATAATAGTTACATTATTAGTTATAATGGTGGAAGAACAATAAACATGGCTAATGAAAAGGTTGAACATAGTCAAAGTATATCTAAAGAAGATTTTGATGAGATTGTAGATTATTGTCGAGAAAGACAATTCTTCATTTTAACGTATCAAGATGGTCACATTATCTATGAAGGTGAACATGAGTATATGAATATTGAGTCAGAATTAACTGGCTTACCGATGAAAAAAGTACAAGATTTAAAAGAATATATTCGAGGCGAAGTACCAAAAGTAATGGGTGTTGATTATGTTGCAAATATAACAGAGGCTAGAATTGACCTAAATGGTATTTTTAATGACAACGTAGATGCAACGATTAGTAAACCATTCTTTTTAGAATTTATGGCAAGAAACGTATCTAAAGGTAATGCTGTTATCGCGTTATGCGACAAATTAAATATTACAATTGATCAAGTTATAGCATTTGGTGATAGCATGAATGATAAATCTTTATTTGACGTGGCTGGTTTAGCAGTTGCAATGGGTAACGCTGCAGATGAGTTGAAAAAATACGCTGATAAAGAAACACTTGATAACGATTCAGACGGAATCCCTGTTGCTTTGAAAGAGATTTTAGCAATTAAATAATATTTTTACATTAAAAAAGAACGCTTCAAAGATTTTTCGAAGCGTTCTTTTTTGCGACAGTATTATTTAGATGGTTAATTTCGTTACTACTTAATAGTAAAAGCTATTTTGCAGTTTGTGTCCACTCATGTTTCCCTCTGAAACGCTTGACATGTGCATAGATTTGATCAGCTGCATAGTCTAAATTAGTATAGACAGTAATGCTAAAAGCTGATTGTTCTTGTTCAAATTCTTCTTCTTGAAATACTTCTTTAAGATGAGTGAAAAGGTTTGTCATTTGTTCATGATTTAACCCTGGATACTCCCTTAACGTTCTTTTTAATAATTGGCCTTGTTTTTCTTCTAATGCTTGAACTACAATGACAAATCTTTCTTCTTGTTTGATGACATCATCAAATAAATTTGTTTGCCCAATCATTGTTTTCACCCCTGAAACCATTTTCTTACTTTTATTATACACAATATACAAAATAACTAAAATAAAGAATATTATAAATCAAAACAAAATAATTAATTCTTTTGATGTAAATCCATTTTAAATTATGCCAATAAAAAACCCTAAAAAAGGTTCTCTATTTCCTACGATTAGTCAAGTACTTATAAATAAAAAAAGAATAATTATGTATCAGTCCAATTTGGGAGAGAACCTAAAAAACTGGCAAAGATGGACTTTACCAGTGTTGTTTCGTTATTTTTGATTGTCATAATCATGAGGTGTTAAATCAATCGTCTCTAATTTCACAAATTTTGTCTTATGAATGAGTTTATGCACAAAATAGATAATTGCTAATATTATAAGTGGTATGAAGTTTCTAAATACGCTTATCCAATCACCATGGAGCATACTTTCAAAAGAACTACCCACTAATAAGAATATTAACGTTACAATTACTATAATTGGACCTAATGGATAAAATGGTGCTTTATATGGTAAAACATCATTTGGATTTTGACCTTGTTTTTTAATTGCTTGACGTAAACGAATTTGTGACCAAATACTTGAACCCCATACAACTATAACCATTGATCCAATAATATTTAGAAGATTGAAAACAGCATTAGCATTAAAGTTTGCGTATATAATAACTAATACAATAACGATGTAAGTTGTTAAAATTGCTCTTAAAGGCAACTTAGTCGTTTTGTTTAATTTACTTAAAAATTTTGGTGCTTTTTTATCATCACTTAATGAGAATAACATTCTACTAGTTGTATATATTCCTGAATTTGCAGCAGAGAGTAAGGAAGTTAAGATAACAGCATTGATAACTGATGCTGCAAAGGCAATACCAACTCTATCAAAGACAATTGTAAATGGACTTTGACTAAC
This sequence comes from Staphylococcus simiae, assembly GCF_017357005.1. NCBI lineage: Bacteria > Bacillati > Bacillota > Bacilli > Caryophanales > Staphylococcaceae > Staphylococcus > Staphylococcus simiae. Next base: position 1,147,600 of record NZ_CP071589.1, read on the forward strand.
TGATTCGTTCTTATTTAATAATAACGGGTCTGTATATGGAATAATAGCAGCTATAACAGCAATTGATAGGACGTAAAATAATAATATTCTCCAAAATACAGATTTAATTGCTCTAGGCATAGATTTTTTAGGGTCATTCGATTCACCAGCTGTAACAGCCACAACTTCAGTTCCTCCTACAGAGAAACCAGCGACTAATAACACTCCTAAGAAACCTGATACACCACCAACAAATGGTGCTTCACCGTGTGTATAATTTTCGAAACCATATGTATGGCCTCCTAAAATACCAAATATCATTAAAATACCTAAAACAATAAAGGCAATAATAGTGATAACTTTAATTAATGATAACCAAAATTCTGTTTCGCCAAATGATTTAACAGAGAAAATATTTAATAAAAGTAATAAAGTAATAAATATTAAACTCCATGTAATGGGATTGAAAAACTTAAAAGCATCCCAAAAATATAATACATTTGATGCAACAATAACATCTACACTTGTTACGAGCGTCCACAATGCCCAATAAAGCCAACCCATAGTAAAGCCTAGTGAAGAATCAACAAATCTTGTTGAATATGAGCTGAATGATCCTGATACTGGATAAAATGTTGCTAATTCACCAATAGATGACATTAAAAAATATAGCATGATTCCTATAATAAGGTAGGCTAATATTGCACCACCAGGTCCAGCTTGTGAAATTATATTACCTGTAGCCACAAATAGACCAGTTCCAATTGCGCCACCAATAGCTATCATTGAAATATGTCTAGAGTTAAGACTACGATTCATTTTATTATCTTCCATATCTTCTCTCCCATCAATTTTTAAATATACCAACTATTTTAATCTTTTTAGATACACTATTCAATGATTTTTTAACACTTTAAAGTGAAAATGTTTAAATTTTCTGATTTTTGACATTTTTTTAATGATGTTTAGTTGTTATTAAAAAGGGGATAAATTATAATAGATATTACATTGTAATAATTATAAAATAGCGGAGGTAATTACATATGTCTAAACAAGATAAAAAATTAACTGGAGTATTTGGACACCCTGTTTCTGATAGAGAGAATAGTATGACGGCTGGACCAAGAGGTCCATTACTAATGCAAGATATTTATTTTTTAGAGCAAATGTCACAGTTTGATAGAGAAGTCATACCAGAAAGAAGAATGCATGCTAAAGGATCAGGTGCATTCGGTACATTTACTGTAACTAAAGATATTACACAATATACTAATGCAAAGATTTTTTCTGAAGTCGGTAAACAAACTGAAATGTTTGCACGTTTTTCTACTGTTGCTGGTGAAAGAGGCGCAGCTGATGCTGAAAGGGATATTCGTGGATTTGCTCTTAAATTCTACACAGAAGAAGGTAACTGGGACTTAGTAGGAAATAACACACCAGTTTTCTTCTTTAGAGACCCTAAATTATTTGTAAGTTTAAACCGTGCAGTTAAACGTGATCCACAAACAAATATGCGTAGTGCACAAAATAATTGGGATTTTTGGACTGGTTTACCAGAAGCTTTACACCAAGTCACTATATTAATGTCTGACAGAGGTATTCCGAAAGATTTAAGACACATGCATGGTTTTGGATCACACACATATTCAATGTATAATGATGAAGGAGAACGAGTATGGGTTAAATTCCATTTCAGAACACAACAAGGTATTGAAAATTTAACAGATGAAGAAGCTGCAGAAGTCATTTCTAAGGATTTAGATTCATCACAACGCGACTTATTTAATGCTATAGACCAAGGTAACTATCCTAAATGGACTATGTATATTCAAGTGATGACTGAAGAACAAGCTAAGAATCATAAAGATAATCCGTTTGACTTAACAAAAGTTTGGTACCATGATGAATATCCATTAATAGAAGTTGGTGAATTTGAATTAAATCGTAATCCAGATAATTATTTCATGGATGTTGAACAAGCTGCTTTTGCACCGACAAATATTATTCCTGGTATTGATTTTTCACCTGATAAAATGCTTCAAGGACGCTTATTCTCATATGGAGATGCACAACGTTATCGTTTAGGTGTCAACCACTGGCAAATACCTGTTAACCAACCTAAAGGAGTAGGTGTTGAAAATTTATGCCCATTTAGTAGAGATGGTCAAATGAGAGTTATTGATAACAATCAAGGTGGCGGACCACATTACTATCCAAATGATAAAGGTGTTTATGGTTCTCAACCAGAATATAAAAAACCTGCTTTCCCTACAGATGGAGATGGTTATGAATATAATCAACGTCAAGATGATGACAACTATTTTGAACAACCAGGTAAATTGTTTAGATTACAATCTGACGAAGCAAAAGAAAGAATGTTCCAAAATACGGCTAATGCCATGGAAGGCGTTACTGAAGATGTTAAACGACGTCACATTCGTCATTGTTATAAAGCAGATCCAGATTATGGTAAAGGTGTAGCTAAGGCACTGGGAATTGATATTAATACGATTGACTTAGAAACGACTGCAGACGAAACATACGAAAATTTTAATAACTAAGATTTTTGATATTATTATATTGCATGCAGATAAAACTTGTGATATTATTATAAATCGTAAAGATTCCTATACAAGAGAGGGTGTTTAACGTGCGCGTAAACGTAACATTAGCATGCACAGAATGCGGAGATCGTAACTATATCACAACAAAAAATAAACGTAACAATCCTGAGCGTATTGAAATGAAAAAATATTGCCCAAGATTAAACAAATATACGTTACATCGTGAAACTAAATAATTCTTACTATTCAAATACGACGATTTGATAATGAACAGGCTGTTCCAGTTGGAACGCCTGTTTTTTTATATTTTGGTGAAAATGGTCATTGTGTTAATAAATTTTATTAATGTAAGTTATTTCTGTTGAAAATATAAAAGAATATGGTATTATATAAAACGTAATAATTACGATTTATAAAAAAAAGAGGTATTTATATATGGCTAAAAAGTCTAAAATTGCTAAAGAAAGAAAAAGAGAAGCATTAGTTAATCAATATTATGAGTTAAGACAAGAATTGAAAGCTAAAGGTGATTATGAAGCTTTAAGAAAATTACCGAGAGATTCTTCACCAACTCGATTAACAAGAAGATGTAAAGTAACTGGTAGACCTAGAGGTGTGTTACGTAAGTTCGAAATGTCTAGAATTGCATTTAGAGAACATGCCCATAAAGGACAAATTCCAGGAGTAAAAAAATCAAGTTGGTAATTTCTAAATATCGTACTTTAGTCCATTTACATTATGAATAAAACCAGTTAAAGTATATAAGGATAGTATAAACTGAATGTTTTGAACGTTTGATTTAAAAACATTCGGTTTTTATTGTGCGCCCGGCATGGGTAATTACTAGACGGTGAAAGTCCGTTACAGGCTTGGTAGTAGGAACTGTTAGCGAAAGACAAGGGTGTCCATTGTGAAATGGAATCTGAAGGAAGTCGGACGCAAACACTCGCACTGACGAACAGAAATATCATACAAGGCTATGTGGAATGGATGAATCTGCAATACAAGATAAAGTCCGATACTACCCGAGTTCTATATAGTAAATGATGCAGTGGAATGAGTGGAAAGTGGTTACTCTTACCCGGGGAGGTCTCATCAGCGATAAAAAAAATCGTAGTAATAACGAATGATGAGAAGTCAGCAGAGGTCATAGTAGGTAGAAATACTGAAGGACTGAACAATATTCATACAAAGTAAAGAATGGAGGTTAGAGATTTACAACGTACAGAATACAATTAATGATTGGCAACTCATAGAAAGATAAGTAGTGGAACGAAAAAGGATATATGAGTGCGTACAGTAAATCTTAGGTGAAATGAAAGAAATGTATCGTGAGTCTCCATCTATGATGGAGCTTGTTGTAAGAGAGAATAATATACAAAAAGCAATTAAGAAAGTGAAGAAAAACAACGGTGCACCTGGCATCGATGGCATGCGAGTAAGTGAATTAACATCACATTTCGCAAAATACTTTCCACAAATTAAACAAAAACTGCTTGATGGCACGTATAAGCCACAAGCAGTAAGAAAGGTTGAAATACCTAAATCAAATGGGAAAAAGCGCGTGCTTGGAATCCCTGTCGCAAGAGACAGAGTTATCCAACAAGCCATTAAACAAGTCATTGAACCTAGTATCGACCGTACTTTCTCAAAACACAGTCATGGCTTTAGACCGAATCGTAGTACAGGAACTGCACTTAAAGAATGTGCAACATACTATGAAGAAGGTTACTTAGTTGCAGTTGATTGTGATTTAAAACAGTGCTTTGATATGTTGAACCATGATAAATTAATGTATCTATTTGAACGACATGTTCAAGATAAAGCCATTTCTAAATTTATTCGTAGAAGCCTACAGGTTGGTGCAATCGACCTCAATGGTAATTATCGAAGTAGAGAAATAGGTGCACCGCAAGGTGGTGTTATTTCCCCGTTACTTTGTAATATTTATCTTCACGAATTAGATAATGAATTGGAGAAACGTGGTCATCGCTTTGTTCGTTATGCAGATGACTTCGTCATCTTTGTACGTACAAAACGAGCGGGTCAACGTGTCATGGAAAGTGTGACAAAGTTTATCGAAAAAGACCTTAAACTTATTGTAAATAGTGAAAAGAGCAAGGTAGGTTCTATCACACGTTTAAAGTTCTTGAGTTGTCTAATGACCAAAGTAAATGGGACTTATCGTTTCAGACCGACTATGGAAGCAAGAAGAAATTTAAAACGCACCTTAAGACGTCTAACGAAACGAAATAGACCAGGTACCTTTAAAGAGATTATATCAGAAATTAATCAAGTAACACGAGGGTGGATAAATTACTTTGGTAAAGGATTTATTACAGGTTTTGTAACGAAGTTACAATCATGGTTAAACCGACGCATTAGACAACTAATCCTCAAAAGATGGAAAAGAATAAAAACCAAATATAAGATGTTACGTAAGTATGGACTTGACCATAAGAGTGCAATGAAAATTGCCAATTCAAGAAAGAAATACTGGCGCTTATCATCAACGCATGAAGTTCATCGTGCACTTACAACAAAACGTCTCTACAAGTGGGGGTTAGAACCATTAACCCAACTCGCAGAGACGGCTTACGCAAGATATTGAACCGCCGAGTACGGAACCGTACGCTCGGTGGTGTGAGAGGACGGATAATCAAATAATGGTTATCCTCCTACTCGATTTGTATCCATATTTTGAAAACTGTCAAAAGGGGCTAATTAAAATGAAAATATTTGATTATGAAGACATTCAATTAATACCTAATAAATGTATTGTTAAAAGTCGTTCAGAGTGTGATACATCAGTTAAGTTTGGACCAAAGACGTTTAAACTACCTGTTGTTCCAGCTAATATGCAAACAGTGATGAACGAAGAATTAGCACAATGGTTTGCTGAAAATGATTATTTCTATATCATGCATCGTTTTGATGAACAAGCAAGAATCCCTTTTATTAAAAAAATGCAACAAAATAATTTATTTGCTTCAATTTCTGTTGGTGTCAAAGAAACAGAGTTTAACTTTATTGAAAAATTAGCGGCTGATAACTTGATTCCAGAGTATATTACAATAGATATTGCACATGGCCATTCAGATTCTGTAATTAATATGATTAAGCATATTAAAATACATTTACCTGATAGTTTTGTAATTGCTGGTAATGTTGGTACGCCAGAAGGTGTTAGGGAATTAGAAAATGCAGGTGCAGATGCAACAAAAGTTGGTATAGGTCCCGGAAGAGTTTGCATAACTAAAATTAAAACTGGCTTTGGAACTGGTGGTTGGCAACTTGCTGCTTTAAATTTATGTAGTAAAGCAGCACGTAAGCCGTTGATTGCAGATGGTGGTATACGTACTCATGGTGATATTGCGAAATCAATTCGCTTTGGAGCATCAATGGTTATGATAGGTTCATTATTCGCTGCTCATGAAGAGTCTCCAGGAGAAACAGTTGAGCTAGATGGTAAACAATATAAAGAGTATTTTGGTAGTGCTTCTGAGTTCCAAAAAGGTGAACATAAAAATGTTGAAGGTAAGAAAATGTTTGTTGAACATAAAGGTTCGTTAACAGATACGTTAACTGAAATGCAACAAGATTTACAAAGTTCAATTTCATACGCCGGTGGTAAAGACTTGAAATCATTGCGAACAGTAGATTATGTTATTGTCAGAAACTCTATATTTAATGGAGATAAAGACTAATTTAATAGAAGGTGTTATAAATTAGAAGAATTTTTGGATTAATAATCATTCTTTTATGTTTAGCTTTAATACTACCTATAAAAGAATTTAAGCCACTTGTAACTTTGCAAAGTGAAGTTAAAGACTATATAGATATTCATATAAATAAAGAAATATCTTCGTCAGAAAATAAATTAGATACACCCAAAAAACAAGAATTTGCATTTAATAATGTTCAAATGAATAGTTCTAAAAAACAAATAGAAAAAGATTTGGGCAAAGCAAAAAGAGTAACATACAATGAATATGGTACTAAATGGTATACATACTATAATAATGATTATGATAATTTTATTATGGTGAGCTATATAAATGATAAAGTAAATGCACTATATTCAAATCAAAATGTTATTACTTCAAAAAATAAAATTAAATACAATACTCCTAAAGATATAGTGAGAAATCGTTTGGGTGAACCGGAAAAAGAAATCGATAAAGGTAATATTCGCTTCGAACAAAATAATAAAGAATACGATGTTTTTCATAATAAACATATATATACAACCGTGTTTTATGATGAACATAATAAAAATTCAGTTACTGCAATTTTACAAGTAAGTGATAGTATGGAAAATAGGTTGAAACAACAATATGGAGCGCCTTCTCAGTCATTAGCGAATAGTTTCGAACTGCAAAATTTTGACTTGGTAAATGCTGAACGTCGACAACATCAATTGCCAACTTTAAAATATTCTAAAGAAAATTCTGATACGGCTCGTGAGCATAGTAAAGATATGGCTACAAAGTATTACTTTGACCACACAAATTTAAAAGGGCAGTCACCGTTTGACCGATTGAAACAAGATGGAATAGAATTTAATGCAGCTGGTGAAAATTTAGCGTATGGACAAACTAGTAGCATATTTGCACATCAAGGGTTAATGAATTCACTTGGTCATAGAAAAAATATTTTAAATCAATCATTTACTAAGTTAGGTGTTGGTGTGTCCTTTAACGATGAAAGACAACCGTATTGGACAGAAAATTATACTAATTAACGTTTGTTTTATTGTTAACATGGGTATCTATATCTTGTAAGGAAGTAGATAATATGACAACAAAACAACAACATAAAAATGAGGATATTTTAGAGAAAATTAAAAAAATTCTTAGCTCAGAAAAATCAAATAACAATAAGAAAAAATGATATTTAAAATAAGAGACCAATTCTAAAAAAATGAATTGGTCTTTTATTATATGGTCAAATATTGAGAGGTAATATAAAACTATAATAAATTTGAAATGAGCGTATTTTGACAATTGATATTTCGATTGAATAAAGTATTGAAGAATAGTTGGATGATACAATTATATTAAACTAGGATTACATTTCTCGATATAATCCAATGACTTTACCAATTACTATTACTTTATCTAAATAGATTGGATCCATTGTATTATTTTCAGGTTGCAATCTGTATCTGTTCTTTTCTTTGAAAAATCTTTTTACTGTTGCTTCTTCTTCCTCTGTCATTGCAACAATGATATCTCCATTTTCAGCAAAAGTTTGGCTTCGTACAATTACTTTGTCACCATCTAAAATACCTGCTTCAATCATGCTGTCACCGACAACATTTAAAATAAATATGTCGCTATTATGAGTAGAAGTTAAATGCTCAGGCAATGGAAAATATTCTTCTATGTTCTCGACAGCAGTTATAGGTATACCTGCAGTTACTTTACCAATTACTGGTACGTGGATCGTCTCTTCCATATTAATATTGTCATTGTTTTGCTCACTTACTATTTCGATTGCACGAGGTTTCGTAGGGTCTCGTTTGATATAGCCTTTTTCTTCTAATCTAGATAAATGTCCGTGGACTGTTGAACTAGAGGCTAATCCAACTGCTTCTCCAATTTCACGAACACTCGGTGGATAACCTTTTGACTGAACTACTTGCTTTATATAATTGTATATTTCACTTTGTCGCTTTGTTAATTCTCTCATATATTGGCACTCCCTAATTTGATTTAAACTAATTATAGCATTAATTATAAAATTGAACAAACGTTTGTTCGTAAAAATGTTGACATAGAACACGCGTTCTGTTAAAGTTTGAATACAAACAAATGTTCTAGGAGTGATTTTAGGTGTTCAATAATATAAATAAAGCTGTTTTAACATATATATCAATCTTTTTAATTTCATGTGCTGTTTTTACAGTGTTTATCATAAGTGTTAACATTAGTGCTCATACAGAACAAACGTACGAAATGACTGACCATCAGTTACGTCAGAATAATAACAATCGTTCGTACGAACATACGAACTCTGCAAACGATAACGAACAAAGTTCGCAAAAAGTGTTCGCATCAATAAATTAATTTCTGATGAATATCAATGTTAAACAAAATTCTAGCCTACTATGAGAAATCATATAGTGGGCTTTTTGTTATTTTTTACTTCTATAATTAAAATGTTTCATTAAAGATTTAGTTACTTTTATAAATGATGGATATTTGTTATATTTCTCGTAGAATGAACTAACTAGAGAAAGTAGGAATTGTTATGAGTGAGAATGATTTGAATATAGACAGAATTAATGAACTTGCTAGGAAGAAAAAAGAACAAGGTTTAACAGAGGAAGAAGCGAAAGAGCAATCTAAATTACGAAAAGCCTATTTAGATAGTTTTAGAAAAGGATTCAAACAACAAATTGAAAATACAAAAGTGATTGATCCTGAGGGAAATGATGTTACTCCTGAAAAAATCAAGGAAATACGTGATAAAAATAACGAAAAAAAGTAATTTGTAACAAATTAAAGAAGATTCTGATAAATAGCTAAAATGTAAGTGTTTTACTTATCTTTTTATTATATAATCAGTTATAATGAACGTGATAAAATAGAAGAAGGGAAGATATAATTTATGTTTAATGAAAAAGATCAATTAGCTGTTGATACAATTCGTGCTTTAAGTATTGACACTATCGAAAAAGCGAATTCTGGACACCCGGGATTACCTATGGGCGCAGCTCCAATGGCATACACTTTATGGACACGTCACATGAATTTTAATCCTCAATCAAAAGATTACTTTAACAGAGATCGTTTTGTTTTATCTGCAGGTCATGGTTCAGCTTTGCTTTATAGTTTATTACATGTATCTGGTAGTCTTGAATTAGAAGAGCTAAAACAATTTAGACAATGGGGTTCTAAAACTCCTGGACATCCAGAATTTAAACATACTGATGGCGTTGAAGTTACAACAGGTCCATTAGGACAAGGTTTTGCTATGTCAGTAGGTATGGCTTTAGCTGAAAGTCATTTAGCTGGTAAATTTAATAAAGATCAATTCAATGTTGTTGATCATTACACTTATGTTTTAGCTTCAGATGGAGATTTAATGGAAGGTATTTCACATGAAGCCGCTTCATTTGCTGGACATAATAAATTAAGTAAATTAATCGTATTATATGATTCAAATGATATTTCATTAGATGGTGAATTAAATAAAGCATTTTCCGAAAATACTAAACAACGCTTTGAATCATATGGCTGGAATTATTTATTTGTTAAAGATGGTAATGACTTAGAAGAAATTGACAATGCTATCAATGAAGCTAAATCACAAGAAGGTCCTACTATTATCGAAGTTAAAACTACTATCGGATTTGGATCTCCAAATAAAGCTGGTACAAATGGCGTTCACGGTGCTCCTCTAGGCGAAGATGAAAGAAAATTAACTTTAGAGAATTATGGTTTAGACCCTGAAAAACGTTTTAATGTTCCTGATGAAGTATATGAAATCTTCCAAACAACAATGTTACAAAGAGCTAATGAAGATGAGTCTAAATGGGAAGCATTAATTAAAGAATATAGTGATGCGTATCCTGAACTTGCTGAAGAGTTTAAATTGGCAGTTAGTGGTAAATTACCAGCTAATTATCGTGATGAGTTACCTCGTTTCGACTTAGAGCATAACGGTGCATCACGTGCAGATTCTGGCGAGGTAATCCAAGCTTTAAGTAAATCTGTACCATCATTCTTTGGTGGCTCAGCTGACCTTGCTGGTTCAAATAAATCAAACGTTAAAGATGCAGCAGACTATACTCCATCAACACCAGAAGGTAAAAACATATGGTTTGGTGTACGTGAATTTGCAATGGGCGCTGCAGTAAATGGTATGGCAGCACACGGTGGATTACATCCATATGGCGCTACATTCTTTGTATTTAGTGATTATTTGAAACCGGCACTACGTTTATCATCAATTATGGGCTTAAATTCAACATTTATTTTCACACACGATTCAATTGCTGTAGGTGAAGATGGTCCTACTCATGAACCAATCGAACAATTAGCTGGATTAAGAGCTATCCCTAATATGAATGTTATCCGTCCAGCAGATGGTAACGAAACAAGAGTTGCTTGGGAAGTAGCATTAGAATCAGAAAGCACACCAACTTCTCTAGTATTAACTCGTCAAAACTTACCAGTACTTGATGTACCAGAAGATGTAGTTGAAGAAGGCGTTCGTAAAGGTGCATATGTTGTTTATGAAACTTCAGAAACTCCTGAATTCTTACTATTAGCAACTGGTTCAGAAGTGAGTCTAGCAGTAGATGCTGCTAAAGATATTGAAAAACAAGGTAAAGGAGTTCGCGTTGTTTCAATGCCAAACTGGAATGCATTTGAACAACAATCTGATGAATATAAAGAATCAGTTATTCCTTCTTCTATTACAAAACGAATTGCTATTGAAATGGCTTCTCCACTTGGTTGGCATAAATATGTTGGCTCTGAAGGTAAAGTTATCGGAATAGATGGTTTCGGTGCAAGTGCCCCTGGAGATTTAGTAGTAGAAAAATATGGTTTTACAAAAGAGAATGTATTAAACCAAGTATTAAACTTCTAAATAATACACTTATAAGAGTCTAGTTTAACTAGGCTCTTTTTTAATTGTGCGCCCGGCATGGGTAATTACTAGACGGTGAAAGTCCGTTACAGGCTTGGTAGTAGGAACTGTTAGCGAAAGACAAGGGTGTCCATTGTGAAATGGAATCTGAAGGAAGTCGGACGCAAACACTCGCACTGACGAACAGAAATATCATACAAGGCTATGTGGAATGGATGAATCTGCAATACAAGATAAAGTCCGATACTACCCGAGTTCTATATAGTAAATGATGCAGTGGAATGAGTGGAAAGTGGTTACTCTTACCCGGGGAGGTCTCATCAGCGATAAAAAAAATCGTAGTAATAACGAATGATGAGAAGTCAGCAGAGGTCATAGTAGGTAGAAATACTGAAGGACTGAACAATATTCATACAAAGTAAAGAATGGAGGTTAGAGATTTACAACGTACAGAATACAATTAATGATTGGCAACTCATAGAAAGATAAGTAGTGGAACGAAAAAGGATATATGAGTGCGTACAGTAAATCTTAGGTGAAATGAAAGAAATGTATCGTGAGTCTCCATCTATGATGGAGCTTGTTGTAAGAGAGAATAATATACAAAAAGCAATTAAGAAAGTGAAGAAAAACAACGGTGCACCTGGCATCGATGGCATGCGAGTAAGTGAATTAACATCACATTTCGCAAAATACTTTCCACAAATTAAACAAAAACTGCTTGATGGCACGTATAAGCCACAAGCAGTAAGAAAGGTTGAAATACCTAAATCAAATGGGAAAAAGCGCGTGCTTGGAATCCCTGTCGCAAGAGACAGAGTTATCCAACAAGCCATTAAACAAGTCATTGAACCTAGTATCGACCGTACTTTCTCAAAACACAGTCATGGCTTTAGACCGAATCGTAGTACAGGAACTGCACTTAAAGAATGTGCAACATACTATGAAGAAGGTTACTTAGTTGCAGTTGATTGTGATTTAAAACAGTGCTTTGATATGTTGAACCATGATAAATTAATGTATCTATTTGAACGACATGTTCAAGATAAAGCCATTTCTAAATTTATTCGTAGAAGCCTACAGGTTGGTGCAATCGACCTCAATGGTAATTATCGAAGTAGAGAAATAGGTGCACCGCAAGGTGGTGTTATTTCCCCGTTACTTTGTAATATTTATCTTCACGAATTAGATAATGAATTGGAGAAACGTGGTCATCGCTTTGTTCGTTATGCAGATGACTTCGTCATCTTTGTACGTACAAAACGAGCGGGTCAACGTGTCATGGAAAGTGTGACAAAGTTTATCGAAAAAGACCTTAAACTTATTGTAAATAGTGAAAAGAGCAAGGTAGGTTCTATCACACGTTTAAAGTTCTTGAGTTGTCTAATGACCAAAGTAAATGGGACTTATCGTTTCAGACCGACTATGGAAGCAAGAAGAAATTTAAAACGCACCTTAAGACGTCTAACGAAACGAAATAGACCAGGTACCTTTAAAGAGATTATATCAGAAATTAATCAAGTAACACGAGGGTGGATAAATTACTTTGGTAAAGGATTTATTACAGGTTTTGTAACGAAGTTACAATCATGGTTAAACCGACGCATTAGACAACTAATCCTCAAAAGATGGAAAAGAATAAAAACCAAATATAAGATGTTACGTAAGTATGGACTTGACCATAAGAGTGCAATGAAAATTGCCAATTCAAGAAAGAAATACTGGCGCTTATCATCAACGCATGAAGTTCATCGTGCACTTACAACAAAACGTCTCTACAAGTGGGGGTTAGAACCATTAACCCAACTCGCAGAGACGGCTTACGCAAGATATTGAACCGCCGAGTACGGAACCGTACGCTCGGTGGTGTGAGAGGACGGATAATCAAATAATGGTTATCCTCCTACTCGATTTTAAAGATTATATATTTGTAAGTATTTTATTAAGGTTGATAAGTTGAGTTTAATTAAAGTAGTTTGAAGTCGTCTTTTTAAAATATGGTCAAATATATCAAAGTCTGTTTAAATAATTTTAACGATAGTTTGTTAGTCGGAATAGTAATCCGGTGTTATAAAATTATGACTATTGAATGTTTATTGAATTAGAGAACAAAAAGGTTTGTCGGTAATTGAACTGTTAGTCTAATTAATAAAACAAACAAACAACAATCAATAATCCGTGATAAATTATAAATTGTTAAATAAATATTTTTAAAGCACTGTTATAACCCTCTAATCTTTGGTATCATTTTGAGTGGCGAAATAAATGCTAAGATCAATAAGTTATTGAAATAATTAGTTGAATTTAGTAAAATTCAGAAGAATACAGAAAGCAGGTGAAACAATGGCAACTTGGTTAGCAATTATTTTAATTTTAATAGCCCTAATCGCAGGATTAGTAGGTGGATTCTTCTTAGCAAGAAAATACATGATGGATTATTTAAAGAAAAACCCACCAATTAATGAAGAAATGCTTCGTATGATGATGATGCAAATGGGTCAAAAACCATCTCAAAAGAAAATTAATCAAATGATGACTATGATGAATAAAAATATGGATCAAAATATGAAAAATCCAAAAAAATAATATCATTTATTGCAGTAAAGATTGTTCACACGATGGAACAATCTTTATTTTTTTATAAATTTCAAATATTTGCTGATATTGAATATACTAAATGACTTCACAATGAATAAGTGATATAATTTTTTGGTGTAATTGATATAATAGTATATTAATAAGAAGGTGTCTTTAGTGCTATATTTAATTTTTTCAATTGTTGTGGCTTTTTTTATGGGTGCAATGGTTATAGTTATAAGAATGAAAGCACAAAATTATCCAGTAAATGAAAAGAAAATTATATTACCACCATTTTTTATGTCAACAGGTGCGTTAATGTATGTTGTTCCATATTTTAGACTAACCGGTCAAGAAATGTTAGAGTCACTTATTTTAGGTGTACTATTTTCAACTGTGCTTATATGGACATCCCGTTTTGAAATTAAAGGCTCAGATATATATATGAAACGTTCAAAAGCATTTCCAGTGATTTTAATATCTTTATTAGTTATTAGAACAGTAATGAAAATATTTATTAGTAAAGAAATTGATCCAGGAGAAATAGGTGGAATGTTCTTCTTATTAGCATTTTGTATGATAGTACCATGGAGAATAGCTATGCTTTATCAATATAAAAAGTTAAAAAAATCACTAATACAATAAAACTATAGCCACTTATTTGTAGCGTTTAACGTTATTGATAAGTGGTTTTGTTTTAACTTGATTTCAATATAAGAAATGTATAAAATAATAATAAGCGAACAAACGTTCTTATAGGAGGATTAAATGAAGATAATACATACTGCTGACTGGCATTTAGGAAAAATATTGAATGGGAAGCAATTGCTTGAAGACCAAAAATATATATTGACTAAATTTATAGACCAAATGAAGCAACAACAACCAGATGTTATTGTGATTGCTGGGGATTTATATGATACAACTTATCCTAGTAAAGATACTACAAAATTATTAGAAGAGACTATTGCAAAGCTAAATTTAGAACTTAAGATTCCAATTATCATGATAAGCGGAAATCATGATGGTAAAGAAAGATTAAATTATGGAGCTGGTTGGTTTGAACACAACCAATTATATATTAAGACGAAACTAGAAGATTTTTTAGAACCAATAATATTGAATGGCATAAATTTTTACACTTTACCGTATGCAACAGTTAGTGAAATGCAATTTTACTTTGAAGATGATCAGATAAAGACACACCAACAGGGGATAGCCAGGTGTATATCAGAAATAACCAATCATATTAATACTAATGGGATAAACATACTCATTAGTCATTTAACAGTTCAAGGTGGTAAGACATCAGACTCTGAACGTCCTTTAACAATAGGTACAGTGGAATCTATAGAATCATCAGTTTTTAATCCTTTTAATCATGTCATGCTAGGTCATTTACATCACCCTTTCAGCATTAATGATAAAAAGATTAAATATAGTGGTTCATTACTACAGTACTCGTTCTCAGAAGCAGGACAAGCAAAAGGATATAGACAGGTCACGATTGATAAAAATGACAATATAGAAGATACGTTTGTACCATTAATTCCTTTAAGACAACTTGAAATAGTTGAAGGAGAGTATCAAGACGTGATAGAAGAAAAAGTTAAGGTCAAAAATAAGGACAATTATTTTCATTTTAAATTAAAAAATATGTCTCATATTATTGATCCAATGATGCATTTGAAGGAAATTTACCCTAACACACTAGCTTTAACAAATGAGACTTTTAGTTTTAATGAAACTAATGACCAGGTAGATATTGAAGAACGTGACGATTTTTCAATTATTGAACAATTCTTCCAATACATTACTGATGAAACATTAACTGATGTTCAATCGAAAAAAATAATCAATATCTTAGAGGACATTGAGAGAAAGGAGGAATAAAATATGAAACCATTAGAATTGCAATTAGTAAATTTTGGCCCATTTTTAGAGGAACATATAGATTTTAGACAGATTGAAGATAATGAGTTATTTTTGATAAGTGGTAAAACTGGTTCTGGTAAAACAATGCTTTTTGATGCTATGGTGTATGCATTATTTGGAGAGGCTTCAACTAAAGATAGAAAAGAATCAGATTTGAGAAGTCATTTTGCGGATGGAAAAGAACCGATGACAGTAACTTTTATATTTGAATTACATAATAGGCAATATAAAGTTACAAGACAGGGGCCATTTTTAAAAGAAGGAAATGTTACAAAAACTAATGCCAAACTTGATGTTTATGAAAAAATAGATAATAAATTTGAATTAAGAGAAAGCAAAGTTACACTTGGAAATCAATTTATTATTGATTTATTAGGTGTCAATGCTGACCAATTCAGACAACTATTTATTTTACCTCAGGGTGAATTTAAAAGATTTTTATTATCTAATAGTAGGGAGAAACAAGGCATATTAAGAACTTTGTTTAATAGTGAAAAATATGAAAATATACAAAATGTAATAACAGATGATGTAAAGTCAGAAAAGCAACAGATAGACAATAGATATCAACAAATTGATGCATTGTGGCAAAGTATTGATCACTTTGATGACGAAGTTTTAATGATGATACTATCGACATCAAGTCAACAAACTGAAAAAATACTTTACTATATTCCAGAAATATATAAGATATCTGAGAAAATCTTAAATGAATATCAACTCAAACAACAACAAAGTAGCAAGGACTTTGAAAATATCGAACGAAAATTAAATCAAAATATTGAACTTTTAAATAATATCAAATTATTAGAACAACAACAGTACAATCTTAGTTTATTAAAAGAACATCAAAATGAGATAGACAATAAAAAACAAATTATATTTAACTTGAATGAAATTGCCACTTTAACTACATATTTAGATAATAAAGAGCAAATAACTGTAAAATACAACAATACTATAAATAGTATTAACCAAAGTAACAAACTAATTGAGTCTATTAATTCAGAGAAATTAGCAATTAATCATCAATTTGAACAACTTAATGCTAAAAAAGAAATTGTTAAAAATAAAGAAGAGTTTATCAATGCAACTCAATATATAGAACAACACATTGATAAATACAAGAATAGTTATCAAGATATTGAACAAGTTAAACAACAATTTGAACAAGATTATATTAAACAAGGCGAATTAAAAAACAATTTAAATCAATTAAATAATGATTTAGAATTCCATCAACAAGACTATGATATAGTAATCACGTTAACAACTGAAATAAACAATTTAAACAATAATATTAAAAATATGAAAGACCAATTAGATGCAAAAGCAAAAATGAAAGAAAAACAACAACAGTTGACTGAATTACAATTACAGAAAAGTAATCAATTAGATTTAATGACTGAATTGAAAAATAAACATAACAGCTTAGATAAAGATTTATTAGACTTAACTAATAAAGAAGATTTTGTTAATGAAATAAAAGCGGCAGTATCAATTGGAGAAGTATGTCCTATTTGTGGTAATGAAATAAATGATTTAGGAGAACATATTGATTTTAATTCAATCAATAAGAGACGTAATGATATAAAGAAAATAGAAGCTGATATTGCAACTGTCCAATCAAATATAGCTGTAAAAGATAATGAAATTAAAAATGTTGAGGAACAAATTGCTAATATTTCTATAAATGATATAAATACAAATAATCTACAAGATTTACAATATAAACTAACCGTAAAACAACAACAGTTAGAGCAACAACAAGAAATAAATAAAAGAGTTGAGAATAAAGTAAAACAAAAAGAAAGTTTCATTCAACAACTACATCAAACAGAACTATCATTAAATAATAATGACAGTAAACTACGTCAACATAGAGAGAATATAATGGAGTTTAAAAAAGTAACAAACTTTGATGATATTTCTGAATTTTTAAATGTATATAAAGAATATGTGGAAAGTATACAGAGGTATCATGAGCAACTAGACGACTTAACTAAACAACTAAATGAAGTCGAACAGAAAGGTAAGATTGAACATAACAACTTTGAACATTATCAACAACAATTAAATGATTATGAGGTACAGTTAAACGATATAAACCTTCATATTGAACAAGAGCAACAACGCCTAAATATAACTTCATTACAAGAAATAGAAGATCTTGTCCAATATCGACAACAAAAAGAACAAATACAACATGATATTGATCAATATTATCAACAGTTACACGAATACGAAATAGAAATTAAAAGATTAAAGCAATTAACAGAACATAAAGAATTATATAATCACGAGAAGTTAATAAAGGACTATGAAATAGCTAAGCAACAGCAAGAACATGATATAAGTGAGTTGTCTAAAGTTCAATTTCAATGGCAAGAAATATTCAAGAAAATTAAAGATATTGAACAGCATATAAACTATTTGAATAAAGAATTGAAAGAACAACAACAAATTTTCCAATTATCAGAAATACTAAATGGTAAAAATAACAAAAAATTAAATCTTGAAAATTATGTTTTGATTTACTATTTAGATAAAATTATTACTCAAGCTAATTTACGTTTAGCAAACATGACAGATAATCGTTACCAATTGAAGCGGAGAGAAGCGGTATCACAGGGATTAAGTGGTTTAGAAATCGATGTTTTTGATTTGTATTCTAATAAATCAAGACATATAAGTTCTTTATCAGGGGGAGAAACATTCCAGTCTTCATTAGCACTGGCATTGGGTCTTAGTGAAATTGTGCAACAACAAGCAGGTGGTATCTCACTTGAATCTATATTCATTGATGAAGGCTTTGGTACACTAGATCAAGAAACTTTAGAAACTGCATTAGATACTTTGTTGAATATTAAGTCGACTGGTAGAATGGTAGGCATAATTTCTCATGTAAGTGAGTTGAAGAATAGGATACCATTAATTTTAGAAGTGAAAGCAAATCAATACCAAAGTACTACTGCTTTTAGAAGAAATTAATATCATTTTAATTATGTAATAGAAATAAGATTGAACTATTTTTACTTACCATATTATATATTTCTATTAATTATAAAACTATGATAGTTATCTATAAATATATGGTGAAAATAGAAAAATAATATTTGATAAATCAAATGATACTTTAATGTGAATACAATTTGAAACAACACATTGTTATGATAATAATTATGTCATTTTAATAGAGGAAATAGGGATAATAGTCGAACTGGTATGAAGTATATTTATTTAATTAACTAGGGAGATAAAAAAACACGACAATATCGTTAAAAGTATAGTCTTAAAGCAAATTACTAAATTTGTAAAGACTAACTATAGATATTGTCGTGTTTTTTTATAAAGACTAATTTAGTTTTTTTCTCTTAATAAGTCTCTGATTTCTGTAAGTAAGACAGTATTTTCTTCAAGTACTTCTTCTTCATCTTCTTTTTTCATTAATGTGTTAGCAATTTTTACGAAGATGAATAATGCAAATGCGATAATGATAAAGTCGATAATTGACTGGATAAATAGACCATATTTAATTCCCCAGAATGACCATTCTTTTGCAAAGTCAACTGAGCCGAAAATTTTACCAATTAATGGCATTATAATATATTGAACTAATGCTGTTACAATCTTGTTGAATGCAGCTCCCATAACAACAGCTACAGCTAAATCAAGTACATTCCCTTTTGAAGCGAACTCTTTAAATTCTTTTAACATAATACTACCTCTCTTTTTTTAAATGTAAATTTCATTGGTGGATTTTATAATCAACTTAGCCACCTATAAATAAAAAACGTCACGTGAATTTCATGTTATTATTGAGGCTCTCACACTCTTCAATAAAGGATGAATTCACATGACGCAAAATCATTGTAACACGATAAAACATAAAGGAACACACCTAACTTATGAAGAACGCATTCGTATCGAAACCCTTAAAGATTTAGGCTTTTCTAATCGTGCTATTGCACGTGAATTAGGACGTGCGCCTCAAACTATCCATAATGAAATAAAACGCGGTACTACACGTCAAATTTCACGCCAAAAATATCAAGATAAAGTTTATGAATATGAACAATTCCAATATATTCCATCACTCGCACAACAAAATTACTACAAGAATCGACAACGTTGTGGCGCACAATCTTTATGGCGGAAAAATCCTCATTTTATAGCTTGGGCTGATGACTTAATGATTCAACAACGTTGGTCACCTGAAGCTGTTGTGGCATGTGCTCATCGTGAAAATGTATTCCGTAAAGATTTAATACCATGTGTGACAACTTTATATGCTTGGATTAATGATAATATCATGGCGACTAAAAATATCCATCTTTTAGAGAAGTTAAAACGTCGAATGTCTAATCAAACTTATCATCGTACACATCGTCGTATTTTAGGTCCAAGTATTGAACAGCGTCCACAGGACGTCCAATCTCGTCAAACCTTTGGACATTGGGAAATCGATACTGTCATCAGTACCAAAGATAAATCTAAACCTGTCATCTTAACACTCGTTGAACGTGCTACACGTTTTGAAATCTTAAAGCTGATTAATGATAAAAGCGCTCATTCAGTCTCACAAGGATTAACATCAATATTTAAGCATTTAAAGTCGCTCACACCACATATATTCAAATCAATCACAGCAGATAATGGCTCAGAATTCGCATCATTATATGAAGAATTTGGTCATGACATCAATATTTATTTCGCACATCCATTTTCATCATTTGAACGTGGTACCAGTGAAAATCAACATAAAATGTTACGTCGATTTATACCTAAAGGAACTGATCTATCAACCGTGAGTCAATGTCGCTTAAAACAAGTGCAACAATTTATGAATGATTATCCTAGAAAAATCCTAGGCTATGACACAGCTCATCATAGAATGGCTCAAGCATTAAAAGTATTAAATCTATTATAGTTATTTAACAGCTAAATACTTTAGCTGTTACTAACCCAAGATGAGTCATAGATAGAATATCTACCACTCATCTTGGGTTTACAAAACAGAAAAGAGCCTAAAACGTTAGTACTACTTAAAAAATATAAGTGGCTAACTTAAACTTGAAATTTACGTGTAAATTTCATTATACAACATATAAAAAAATTAGAAAATACTAATTTTAAGAAAATTTGATTATCGAGTTGAGCTTTGTTATCCTATACAGGTGCGTTAGTATAAATTAATTTTTTTAGATAAAACTTTAATTTATTTCTATTGAAAACTAAATATTGAATTGAAGGGAGTAATTAATTATGAATTCTTCTTCACCAAATAATGGTAGTGAAAAGAAGTTTTCTCCAGTCTTTATTTATAGTGCTATTGTAGTTGCAATAGTTGTGTTGATTGGTGCGATTTTACCTGAACAATTCAACAGTGTAACGAATAGTATTAAAATGTGGATTACTGAAAATTTAGGTTGGTATTATTTAATACTGACAACTGTTATTGTTTTCTTTTGTGTATTCCTTATCTTTAGTCCAATTGGTAAACTCAAATTAGGTAAACCTAATGATAAACCAGAATTTAATACTGTTTCTTGGTTTGCAATGTTGTTTAGTGCAGGTATGGGAATTGGATTAGTCTTCTATGGTGCAGCAGAGCCAATGGCGCATTTTGCAACACCACCTACTGCTGATCCTAAAACAACTGAAGCATATACAGAAGCTTTAAGATCAACATTTTTCCATTGGGGATTCCATGCTTGGGCAGTGTATGGTGTAGTAGCACTGGCATTAGCTTATGCTCAATTCCGTAAGGGAGAACCAGGATTACTTTCAAGAACTTTACGTCCAATATTAGGAGATAAAGTAGAAGGACCTATTGGAACGTTTATTGATGTTCTCTCTGTTTTTGCCACTATTGTAGGTGTAGCTGTATCATTAGGTATGGGTGCATTACAAATAAACGGTGGTTTAAACTATCTGTTTGGTGTTCCCAATGCAACTTGGGTACAAGCAATTATTATTGTTATAGTCACTATTTTGTTTATAGCTAGTGCATGGTCTGGTTTAAGTAAAGGTATTCAATACCTTAGTAACTTAAATATTGGATTAGGAACTGTACTCATGATAGCTGCATTAATTGTTGGTCCAACAGTTCTAATTTTAAATATGCTAACTAGTTCTACTGGTAGCTTGTTAAATACATTCCTATATAATAGCTTTGACACAGCAGCACTTAATCCTCAAAAACGTGAATGGATGTCTTCATGGACACTTTACTATTGGGGTTGGTGGTTAAGCTGGAGCCCATTCGTAGGTGTGTTTATTGCAAGGGTATCTAAAGGACGTTCAATCAGAGAATTCATTTCTGGAGTTCTTTTAGTTCCTGCAATTGTAAGTTTCATTTGGTTTAGTGTCTTTGGTGTCTTAGGTATTGAAACAGGTAAAAAATACAAAGAAGTATTTAATATGACTCCAGAAACACAACTCTTTGGAGTATTCAATCATGTACCATTCGGCGTTGTACTATCATTAGTTGCATTATTATTAATTGCATCTTTCTTTATTACTTCAGCCGATTCTGCGACATTCGTTTTAGGAATGCAAACAACATTTGGTTCATTAAATCCATCTAGTATGGTTAAAGTTGTTTGGGGTGTTGCACAAGCACTTATCGCTTTCGTACTATTATTAGCAGGTGGCGGTAATGGTTCTGAAGCACTTAATGCTATTCAAAGTGCAGCAATCATAAGTGCATTCCCATTCTCCTTTGTCGTCATACTCATGATGATAAGTTTCTACAAAGATGCTAATCAAGAACGAAAATTTTTAGGACTTACATTAACGCCTAATAAACATCGTTTACAAGAGTATATTAAGCATCAACAAGAAGATTATGAATCAGATATTCTTGAAAAACGTCAATCACGTAGAAATCAAGAAAAAGAACAATAGAATTATTTAATTAGACCTATGAGCAACTGCTCGTAGGTCTTTTTGTGATTATTTAATTTTTTAGGACTGATAAATAAAATGTAAATAATTAAAAATAGAAATTATTTTAAGGACAAGACACCTGTGGTTGGGACCCAGCAAAGAGAAACTTCGAAACAGTTTCAACAAGCAATGTAGAGACCCGTCATAGAAAAAAATTAAAAGGATTACAGTTGCACTATATGTACAACTGCATAAAAGCTACTAAAGATTGTAAATCTAAGTAGCTTTAAATGTGCAAGACGGGCAAGGTTGGGAAAGAACTAGTAAAGATTAAAAATTTAAGTAGTTTTAAAGGATTACAATTGATTGCTATGAAAAAGGTTTACAGTTTATTAATTCATAATAAACTGCATAAGATTTTCTAGCTATTAAAATAGCAGAAACTCTAACAATTGCATTGGGACCCAGCATAGAGAAACTGTTTCACAGTTTCTACAAGCAATGCAAGCTGGGCAAGAGCTACTAAAGATTAAAAATCTAAGTAGCTCTAAATGTGCAAGCTAGGTTGCGAGGCTTAAAAATTATTATGTATTAATCTAATTTGAGAGAGAACCTTTTTAAACGAATAAAAATGAAATATATAATAGGATGGCTAAACTCTTACTTCAGAAATTCACTAAATTATGCATCCAGTAATTTAGTATTTAAAATAGCATAATTTTAATATGTGATTGTAATTGAAGATATAATGTCAAACAATGACAGTATTAAAAAAACGTTAAAGTTAATACCCAATACAAATATTGATATTTGATTATAACATTGCCCTTAATTGACATTGATAACTATTCTCAATTAATAATAAATACTTATTACACTTTAACTTTATGATAAGTTTTGCTTATAGATACCGATTAAAAAGTCGAAACGATATTTAAGCGTTTTCTAGTCTAGATGAGTTGTTAAACAATACATATAATTATACAATTTAATTAAGGCATATAAATATAAATTTAACCAAGGGGGATTAATTTATGGCTGCAAATATGAAAGAACAATCAAAAAAGCAATTTTCATTAAATGGTCAAAATTATACTTATTATGATTTGAAATCTTTAGAAGACAATGGCTATACAACAATTTCAAAATTACCTTATTCTATCCGTGTGTTACTTGAATCTTTACTTCGTCAGGAGGACGATTTTGTTATTACTGATGAGCATATTAAAGCACTAAGTCAATTTGGAAATGAAGGTAACGAAGGGGAAGTTCCATTTAAACCTTCACGTGTTATTTTACAAGACTTCACGGGTGTGCCAGCAGTAGTAGATTTAGCATCTTTACGTAAAGCTATGGATGATGTAGGTGGAGATATTAACAAAATTAACCCGGAAGTACCTGTTGATTTAGTTATTGATCACTCAGTACAAGTTGATAGCTATGCCAATCCAGATGCGCTTGAACGCAATATGAAATTAGAATTTGAACGTAACTATGAACGTTATCAATTTTTAAACTGGGCAACAAAAGCATTTGACAATTATAACGCTGTTCCACCTGCAACAGGTATTGTCCACCAAGTTAACTTAGAATATTTAGCTAATGTAGTTCACGTGAGAGATGTAGATGGTGAACAAACAGCTTTCCCTGATACATTAGTAGGTACAGACTCACATACAACTATGATTAATGGTATTGGTGTTCTTGGTTGGGGTGTTGGTGGTATCGAAGCTGAGGCAGGAATGCTTGGTCAACCATCTTATTTCCCAATTCCTGAAGTAATTGGTGTTAGATTAACAAATGCATTACCACAAGGTGCTACAGCTACTGACTTAGCATTACGTGTGACACAAGAATTACGTAAAAAAGGTGTTGTAGGAAAATTTGTTGAATTCTTTGGTCCTGGTGTACAACATTTACCATTGGCTGACCGTGCAACAATTGCGAACATGGCACCTGAATATGGTGCAACATGTGGTTTCTTCCCAGTTGATGAAGAATCACTTAAATATATGAAGTTAACTGGTCGTTCTGACGAACATATCGCTATTGTTAAAGAATATTTACAACAAAATCATATGTTCTTCGATGTTGAAAATGAAGATCCTAATTATACTGATGTTATTGAGTTAGATTTAGCAACAGTTGAAGCATCATTATCAGGTCCAAAACGTCCTCAAGACTTAATTTTCTTAAGTGATATGAAAACAGCTTTCGAAGATTCAGTTACTGCTCCTGCAGGTAACCAAGGACATGGATTAGATGCTAGTGAATTTGATAAAACTGCTGAAATTGAATTTGCAGATGGTTCAAAAACTACAATGACTACTGGAGATATTGCTATAGCCGCAATTACGTCATGTACAAATACATCTAACCCATATGTTATGTTAGGTGCTGGATTAGTTGCTAAAAAAGCTGTCGAAAAAGGCTTACAAGTACCAGAATATGTTAAGACTTCATTAGCACCAGGTTCAAAAGTTGTAACTGGGTACTTAAGAGATTCAGGTTTACAAGAATATCTTGATGATTTAGGATTTAATTTAGTTGGATATGGTTGTACTACTTGTATTGGTAACTCAGGTCCATTGTTACCAGAAATTGAAAAAGCAATTGCTCAAGAAGACTTATTAGTTACATCTGTTTTATCAGGTAACCGTAACTTTGAAGGTCGTATTCATCCATTAGTTAAAGCTAACTATTTAGCTTCTCCACAATTAGTAGTGGCATATGCGTTAGCTGGTACAGTTGATATTGATTTAGAACATGAGCCAATTGGTAAAGGTAAAGATGGCGAAGATGTTTATCTTAAAGATATTTGGCCATCAATTAAAGAAGTTTCTGATACAGTAGATAGTGTAGTTACACCAGAACTATTTAAAGAAGAATATGAAAATGTATATAGTAATAATAAATTATGGAATGAAATAGATGTTACTGACAAACCATTGTATGATTTTGATCCTAATTCAACTTATATTCAAAATCCAACATTCTTCCAAGGCTTATCAAAAGAACCTGGTAAGATTGAACCTTTAAATAATTTACGTGTTATGGGTAAATTTGGTGATTCAGTGACAACAGACCACATTTCTCCAGCCGGAGCCATTGGTAAAGATACACCAGCAGGTAAATATTTATTAGATCATGATGTACCAATTCGTGAATTTAACTCTTATGGTTCTCGTCGTGGTAACCATGAAGTAATGGTACGAGGTACGTTTGCTAATATTCGTATCAAAAACCAATTAGCACCAGGAACTGAAGGTGGTTTCACAACTTATTGGCCAACTAATGAAATTATGCCAATTTTCGATGCAGCAATGAAATATAAAGAAGATGGTACTGGCTTAGTTGTTCTTGCAGGTAATGACTATGGTATGGGTTCTTCTCGTGACTGGGCTGCCAAAGGTACTAATTTATTAGGTGTTAAAACTGTTATAGCACAAAGTTATGAACGTATTCACCGTTCAAACTTAGTAATGATGGGTGTACTTCCATTAGAATTTAGAAAAGGTGAATCAGCTGACTCATTAGGTTTAGATGGTACTGAAGAAATTTCAGTTAATATTGATGAATCAGTTCAGCCTCATGATTTTGTTAAAGTTACAGCTAAAAAATCTGATGGCGAATTAGTAGAATTTGATGCTATGGCACGTTTTGACTCATTAGTAGAAATGGATTACTATCGTCATGGTGGTATTTTACAAATGGTATTAAGAAATAAATTAGCTCAATAATTAAATTTAAACAAGACTATGCTATGTGTTTCATGGCATAGTCTTTTATTATATATGTTAAACTTAGGGGGGGGATTATGGTTCTGTACTAAATTGGACTGATGCATAATTATTTTTTCAAGCCTCGCGTTGCCCAACCTGCATTGCATGAAAAAACTGGATAACCAGTTTTTCTATGTTGGGTCCCTACCTCAGGAGTCTCGGCTTCAAAATAATTTATATTTTAAACTATTCACTTTTTATTTATCAGTCCTAAAAAACAAAGAACCGGAATTATATGTGAAAGAAGGAATAAAATGATATATAGTATTACTGAAATTGAAGCTAGATATGCAGAAACTGATAAGATGGGTGTCATATATCATGGTAATTATGCAACTTGGTTTGAAGTTGCACGTTTAGATTATATTTCAAAATTAGGTTTTAGTTATGCAGCAATGGAAAGAGAGGGTATTATTTCTCCTGTAACTGAATTAAATGTTAATTATAAAAAGTCTCTATTTTATCCTGAAAAAGTTAAAATAAAAACATGGGTAGAAAAATATTCAAGACTTCGCTCATTATATCGTTATGAAATTTATAATGAACAAGGTGAACTAGCAACAACCGGATCAACTGAGTTAATTTGTATTAAAGAAGATACTTTTAAGCCAATTCGCTTAGATCGCTATTTTCCAGATTGGCATGCTGCGTATAGTAAAGTAGATCAATTGAATAAACAACAACTAAATTTTGAAGTTGTTAATGGTATAGATGAACTATAAAAAAAGCAGTTGCAAATTAAGATAGTTTCTTAATTTAAGCAACTGCTTTTCAACTGTTGTTATTTCAATTTCTTTATAAATTAGGTGGATTAGTTAAAGTATAATTATGAAATAACCTTTACTTAACAGTGTATGAAATTTCATCTTCGTGATCAACAACGTCAACCACAATTTGGTCATCTTCAAAATACCATAAATCTTTTTCGGCAACGACAATATCTAAGCCATTGTATTGTTGCTCATAGCCAATTTCAATGTCATCTTTATTTTCAACGGTAAATGCGGGACTAAATCCTTGTTTCAATTGAAATTCGCCACCATAACGAACAAAGAAGACTAATACTTTATTACCCTCAGGTAATTCTAATTCATCTTTAAACCAGTCTACTGCTTCATTAGTTAATTCTATTTTCATTAAAATGACCTCCACAATTAAGTTAATTTTAATCATTTTGACCATTGAATTATAGCATAGACTGATAATTTTTTATATTAATTGATTTATTATAAATAAAAAATACTCCATTAGTTGCAAAAAAATAAATTTTGCGAACAGTGGAGTAAAGTATAGTGTTATGATGTAATTACATCCATTTAATTTTAGGTTCTTCACCTTTAAAAATTCTGATAATATTAGTTCGGTGTCTTATTATAAGTATAATCGCAACCAAAGCACTTACAACTAATAAGATATAGTCTTGAATAATCAACGATCCAATAACACAACAAATTGCAGCTACTATACTTGATAAAGAAACATATTTAAATATTTTAAGTACTGCAAAGAATATAACTGCTAGAATTAAGAGTAAAATAGGATTAACACCTAAGACTACTCCGGCACTAGTTGCAACCGCTTTGCCACCTTTAAATTTTAAATATACTGGATAAACATGACCCAGAATAGCAAATAATCCTACAATAAGTCCGTTAGTAAAAAAAGAACTTATCGGACCGTCAGCATGTACAGGTAACCAAATAGGAAAGAATACAGTTATAAATCCTTTGAAAATATCTAAAAATGTTACAACAAACCCTGCAGGTCTTCCGAGTACTCTGAAACTATTTGTTGCACCAGTATTACCACTACCAAATTGTCTAATATCTTTTTTGAAAAACAATTTACCAATTACAAACCCGCTAGGGAATGCACCAATGAGATAACTCAGTAGTAACATGATGATTATCATCATAATTATTACACATCCTTTATTGACTTAGCATCATTTTATCACATTCGTTTTAGTTAGGGCGAATAAATTTTAATACTAATCATTATTATCTATAAAAAGTAGTTGAAACTTAATTGATACTTGCAATTTAAGGAGATTTATATAAGAATAACTATTGTATAGTTTTAAAAACGAACGTACGTTTGCAGGAGGCGAAATCATTGGCAATGAATAAACAAAATAATTATTCAGATGATTCAATACAAGTATTAGAGGGTCTGGAAGCAGTTAGAAAAAGACCAGGTATGTATATTGGATCTACTGATAAGCGTGGACTACATCATCTGGTATATGAAGTTGTCGATAACTCCGTCGATGAAGTATTAAACGGTTACGGAAATGAAATAAACGTAACAATTAACCAAGATGGTAGTATTTCAATAGAAGATAATGGACGTGGGATGCCAACAGGTATACATAAATCAGGGAAACCTACAGTAGAAGTAATATTTACTGTATTACATGCAGGAGGGAAATTTGGTCAAGGTGGCTATAAAACTTCTGGTGGATTACACGGTGTTGGTGCCTCAGTAGTGAATGCTTTGAGTGAATGGTTAGAGGTTGAAATACATAGAGACGGCAATATTTATCAACAAAGTTTTAAAAATGGTGGTGTACCTGCATCAGGGTTAATAAAAAAAGGTAAAACTAAAAAGACAGGTACTAAAGTAACATTTAAACCAGATGCAACAATCTTTAAAGCATCAACTTCTTTTAACTTTGATACTTTAAGTGAACGTTTACAAGAGTCAGCTTTTCTTCTTAAAAATTTAAAAATTAACTTAGTTGATTTAAGAAGTGGCAAAGAACGCCAAGAATTATATCATTATGAAGATGGTATTAAAGAATTTGTAAGTTATATCAATGAAGGAAAAGAAGTTTTACATGATGTAGCTACTTTTTCAGGTGAATCTAACGGAATTGAAGTAGATGTAGCTTTTCAATATAATGATCAATATTCTGAAAGTATTTTAAGCTTTGTAAATAATGTTAGAACTAAAGATGGCGGTACTCATGAAGTTGGTTTTAAGACTGCGATGACACGTGTGTTTAATGATTATGCAAGACGTATTAATGAATTGAAAACTAAAGATAAAAATTTAGATGGTAATGATATACGCGAAGGTTTAACCGCAGTTATTTCTGTTCGAATTCCCGAAGAGTTATTACAATTTGAAGGACAAACTAAATCTAAATTAGGTACTTCTGAAGCTAGAAGTGCTGTAGATTCAGTTGTTGCTGACAAACTACCATTTTATTTAGAAGAAAAGGGTCAATTGTCTAAATCATTAGTGAAAAAGGCTATTAAAGCGCAACAAGCTCGTGAAGCCGCACGTAAAGCTCGTGAAGATGCACGTTCAGGTAAAAAGAACAAACGTAAAGATACATTATTATCAGGCAAACTAACACCTGCACAAAGTAAAAATACCGATAAAAATGAATTATATCTAGTCGAAGGAGACTCAGCAGGTGGTTCAGCTAAATTAGGAAGAGATCGTAAATTCCAAGCAATCTTACCTTTAAGAGGTAAAGTTATTAATACTGAAAAGGCTAGACTTGAAGATATATTTAAAAATGAAGAAATCAACACTATTATTCACACTATAGGTGCTGGTGTAGGTACAGATTTTAAACTTGAAGATAGTAATTATAATCGAGTTATTATTATGACAGATGCCGATACTGATGGAGCACATATTCAAGTATTACTATTAACATTCTTCTTTAAATATATGAAACCGTTAGTTCAAGCAGGAAGAGTATTTATCGCTTTACCACCGTTATATAAACTTGAAAAAGGTAAAGGCAAAACAAAACGTATTGAATATGCGTGGACAGATGAAGAATTAGGTAAATTACAACAAGAATTAGGAAAAGGATTTACTTTACAACGTTATAAAGGTCTAGGTGAAATGAATCCTGAACAATTATGGGAAACGACAATGAACCCAGATACCCGTACGTTAATTAGAGTTCAAGTTGAAGATGAAGTTCGATCATCTAAACGTGTTACAACATTAATGGGTGATAAAGTTGCGCCACGTCGTGAATGGATTGAAAACCATGTAGAATTTGGTATGCAAGAAGATCAAAGTATTCTTGATAATTCTGAAGTTCAAGTACTAGAGCAAGAACAATTTAATGAGGAGGAAACGAAGTGAGTGAAATAATTCAAGATCTATCACTAGAAGATGTTATTGGTGATCGTTTTGGTAGATATAGTAAATATATTATTCAAGAACGTGCACTCCCTGATGTTAGAGATGGTTTAAAACCAGTACAACGTCGTATCTTATACGCTATGTACTCTAGTGGTAATACCTATGATAAAAACTTCCGTAAGAGTGCTAAAACTGTCGGTGACGTTATAGGACAATATCATCCTCATGGTGACTCCTCAGTTTATGAAGCAATGGTACGTCTTAGTCAAGATTGGAAATTAAGACATGTATTGATCGAAATGCACGGTAATAATGGTAGTATCGACAATGATCCACCTGCTGCAATGCGTTATACGGAAGCTAAATTGAGCCAATTGGCAGAAGAGCTATTGAGAGATATCAATAAAGAAACGGTCGCATTTATTCCTAACTATGATGATACAACATTAGAACCTATGGTATTACCATCAAGGTTCCCTAATTTATTAGTTAATGGCTCAACAGGTATATCAGCTGGATATGCAACAGATATACCACCTCATAATTTAGGTGAGGTTATTCAAGCCACTTTAAAATATATCGATAATCCTGATATTACAGTAAGTCAGCTTATGAAATATATGAAAGGTCCTGATTTTCCAACTGGTGGAATAATTCAAGGTGTTGATGGTATTAAAAAGGCCTATGAATCAGGTAAGGGACGTATTATTGTACGATCGAAAGTGGATGAAGAAACGCTACGTAATGGACGTAAACAATTAATTGTTACTGAAATTCCATATGAAGTTAATAAAAGCAGTTTAGTTAAGCGTATTGATGAACTGCGTGCAGATAAAAAAGTGGACGGTATTGTTGAAGTTCGCGATGAAACTGATAGAACTGGTTTACGTATTGCTATTGAACTTAAAAAAGATGTCAATAGTGAAGCCATCAAAAACTATCTATATAAAAATTCTGATTTACAAATATCTTATAACTTTAATATGGTTGCTATTAGTGATGGTAGACCTAAATTAATGGGTATTAGACAAATTATAGATAGTTATTTAAATCATCAAATTGAAGTTGTGGCAAATAGAACTAAATTTGAATTAGATAATGCTGAAAAGCGTATGCACATCGTTGAAGGATTGATTAAAGCGTTATCTATTTTAGATAAAGTAATTGAATTAATTCGTAGTTCTAAAAATAAACGTGATGCTAAAGAAAATTTAATTGCTACCTATGATTTTACTGAGGAACAAGCTGAAGCTATTGTTATGTTGCAATTATATCGTTTAACAAATACAGATATTGTAGCATTACAAGAAGAACATAAAGAACTTGAAGAATTAATTAATTATTTACGTAATATTTTAGATAATCATGATGCCTTATTAACAGTTATTAAAGATGAATTAACAGAAATTAAGAAGAAATTTAAAACTGATAGGTTATCTACTATTGAAGCTGAAATTTCTGAAATTAAGATTGATAAAGAAGTGATGGTACCTAGCGAAGATGTTGTGTTAAGTTTAACAAGACATGGTTACATTAAACGCACATCAATTAGAAGCTTTAATGCTAGTGGTGTGACAGAAATTGGATTAAAAGATGGCGACAGTTTACTGAAGTTCCAAGAAGTAAATACGCAAGATACTGCAATTGTATTTACTAATAAAGGACGTTATCTATTTATTCCTATTCATAAATTGACAGATATCCGTTGGAAAGAATTAGGACAACATGTTTCTCAAATCGTTCCAATCGATGAAGATGAAGCGGTTATTGATATATTTAATGAAAAAGATTTTAACACTAATGCTTTTTATATCTTTGCAACTCGAAATGGTATGGTGAAGAAAAGTACGGTGCCACAGTTTAAGACTAGTAGATTTAACAAACCGCTAATAGCAATAAAATTAAAAGATTCTGATGAAGTAATTAATGTGATGCGTTTCGAAGATGATCAATTAATTACTGTTATTACTCATCGTGGAATGTCGTTAACATATAATACGTCAGAGTTATCAGATATAGGATTACGTGCTGCAGGTGTTAAATCAATTAATCTTAAAGATGATGATAAAGTTGTAATGACTGAGGGAATTCATGACAAAGATTCAATATTAATGGCTACACAACGTGGTTCATTAAAACGTATTGGATTTAAAGTTCTACAAATTGCTAAACGTGCACAACGTGGTATTACACTTTTAAAAGAATTGAAGAAAAATCCTCATCGCATTGTAGCTGCTCATGTCGTAACAGCACAACATCAACAATATAAAATTTATTCAACAACAAATGAAGAGGTTGGTATTATCACTGATATTCACAAGTCAGAGCAGTATACTAATGGATCATTTATTGTTGATGTAGATGACTTTGGTAATATTATTGATATGTATGTAGATTAAAAAAATATATGCAATCAATCAATTAAATGATAAAATAAAGTAATGTTTATTTGTAAAAAAACAAGGGATTTATATTAAAATACTGTCGATTCAGTTTTTCTAATGATTTAAGTTGAATTGATTATATTAATATAGATCTCTTGTATTGTATAAACAAAATGATGATCAATATGATAAATTAAAAGAAGGATAATAAAAGTTATTGGTTTTTAACTTTAATATTGATCAATTGATTAACACAAAACATACATAGAGGATGCGAGGGGTTGTATTTTGAAAGATTTTGATAATTTAATTCCGGGATGGTTTAAAGATTTTGTCCAAATCGGAAATGATTTAATATGGTCGCAGTACTTAATTGGCTTGCTCTTAACAGCAGGGTTCTTTTTCACAATTAGTTCCAAATTTGTGCAATTAAGAATGCTACCAGAAATGTTTAGAGCATTAGTAGAAAGACCTGAAACATTAGAAGATGGAAAAAAAGGAATCTCACCATTCCAAGCATTTGCAATTAGTGCTGGTTCAAGAGTTGGTACTGGTAATATTGCAGGTGTTGCGACAGCAATCGTTCTTGGTGGTCCTGGCGCAGTATTTTGGATGTGGGTCATTGCATTTATCGGGGCTGCAAGTGCTTTTATTGAAGCAACGTTAGCTCAAGTTTACAAAGTCCATGATAAAGATGGTGGTTTCCGTGGTGGACCAGCTTATTATATTACTAAAGGTTTAAATCAAAAATGGTTAGGTATTACATTTGCAATTTTAATTACAGTTACATTTGCCTTTGTTTTTAATACAGTACAATCAAATACTATTGCTGAATCATTAAATACACAATATAATGTTAGCCCAGTTATTACTGGTATTATTTTATCAATTATTACAGCGATAATCATTTTCGGCGGTGTACGTAGTATTGCAACATTATCTTCTTACATCGTTCCAATCATGGCTATTATTTATATTGGTATGGTATTAGTTATTTTAATTTTTAATATTGATCAAATTGTTCCTATGATTGGTACAATTATTAAAAGTGCTTTTGGCTTTGAACAAGTTACGGGTGGTGCTGTAGGTGCTGCTGTGTTACAAGGAATTAAACGTGGTTTATTCTCTAACGAAGCTGGTATGGGTTCAGCACCCAACGCTGCAGCTACTGCGGCTGTGCCACACCCAGTAAAACAAGGTTTAATTCAATCATTAGGTGTATTCTTTGATACTATGTTAGTTTGTACAGCTACAGCGATAATGATTTTATTATATTCTGGTTTGAAATTTGGTGAAAGTGCACCTCAAGGTGTTGCAGTAACACAATCAGCTTTAAATGAACATTTAGGTTCAGCTGGTGGAATATTCCTTACAATTGCAGTGACTTTATTTGCGTTTTCTTCAGTTGTTGGTAACTATTACTATGGTCAATCAAATATCGAATTTTTATCTACTAATAAGATTATTTTGTTTATTTTCAGATGTTTAGTAGTTGCATTAGTATTTATTGGTGCAGTCGCTAAAACAGAAACTGTATGGAGTACAGCAGATTTATTTATGGGATTAATGGCCATTGTAAATATTATTTCCATTATTGGTTTATCTAACATTGCTTTTGCATTGATGAAAGATTACCAGCAGCAGAAAAAAGAAGGCAAGAACCCTGTATTTAGACCTGAAAACTTAGAAATCAACTTATTTGGTATAAGTGCTTGGGGTATTAATAAATCTAATAAATTAAATAAATAACAAACTACATTATAAATACAATATGTATATATTGAGTTTAAATAAAAACAACTTCTATTTTAGCGAATAGAAGTTGTTTTTTTAGTATACTTTTTTAGTTCTCTAACAAATTGGATTGAGTCATAATTAATTTTTCAAGTCTCGCACTCCAGCTTGCACATTTAGAGCTAGTTAGATTTATAATCTTTACTAGCTCTTATGCAATTGTTACGCTAGCAATCAATTGTAATCTTTTATTTTTGATTTTTAATCTTTAGTAGCTCTTGCCCAACTTGCACATTATTGTAAAAATTCTTTGTTAAGAATTTTTCTGTGTTGGGTCCCTTGCCCAGCTTGCACATTATTGTAAAAGTTCTGTTAACAGAACTTTTCTTTGCTGGGTCCCTGCATCAAGAGTTTCGGTTTCAAAATTATTTTCATTTTAAATTATTCGCTTTTTAGCAGTCTTAAAAATAGAGAGCTTTTTTGAACTTGTTTCTAATAATCATGCTAAGTATTTCAATTTTTAATAAATCATTTTATAATAATAAACTATATTTTGTCATTATACTTAATTTGTATTTGAATAGTTCAGCTTTACAAGGTTTAATACTTTTAACATGTTGCTATACAAGATATAATTTAAAAAGGAAAAATAGGTGATGTTAATGGGAAGATATAAAGTATCAAAAGCTTTAAATAATAATGTTGTTATATGTACAAAAGATCGTCAAGAAGTAATCTTAATTGGCAAAGGCATTGGTTTCAATAAAAAAGAGGGAATGATCTTGAACAATGACCTTATTACTATAGATAAAATTTACACTTTAGAGAGTGAACAACAAAAAGAACATTATAAAACTTTAGTTGAAATTGCTGATGATGATGTATTGCAAGTTATTATTGAATCATTAAATTTTATTTCCAATACAGCAATCAATGTGGATGCTAAACAATTGGTAGTTTCTCTAACTGATCACATTATTTTTGCATATAAGCGTTTAAAACAAAACCAAATTATTGCAAATCCATTTGCGATGGAAACAAAGCAATTATATAGTGAAGCTTATCAAATAGCCCAGCAAGTTATAGATAAGTTGAATGTTGATCTAGATGTTAACTTCCCTGAAGATGAAGTGGGGTTTATAGCTTTACATATTGCCTCTAATACAGAAGATTTATCAATGAGAGAAATGACGTTGATGAATGATATTATGAATAGAAGTATTAAAATTATTGAAAGTGATTTAAATACTGTTGTAGATAAGCAATCACTTCAATATCAGCGATTTATAAGACATGTACAGTTTTTAATTCGACGCTTAAAAAAACAAGAATATGTACATGCACAAGATGACTTCATAAAAATGATAAAAGGTCATTATCCAATTTGCTATAATACAGCATTTAAAATCTTAACTATGATTCAAAAACAATTTGATGTTCATATTAGCGACTCTGAAATAATTTATTTAACTTTGCATATTCATCATTTTGAAGGGAATATAAAGCGGAGTTAAAGTTTCGTTAAAGATAAAATTCAAGTGTTTTTAAAACTTAATTATGTGGTATGATAATTATTAGCAAATTTTACATTAATTTATTGAAATATTAAATTAATTATAAACTTTAGTAGTGGTGGTGTTTATATCATTGAATGAAAATGACAAAGTAACAAGAAAAAATTTATTGAAATTTACTGAATCACGATATATGAAATTTATTGGTGGTAATGATTTAGTATTTTCTTTAATTGCGTTAGTTTTATTAGGTATTGTGATTTTTATCTTTGATAAGGTTTCTTATGTATTTGAACCTTTTATCATTATTTTTAAAACAATTGCAGCGCCTATTATTGTATCTTTAATTCTATTTTATTTATTAAATCCTATAGTGAATTTGATGGAACGATATAGAATTCCAAGAATTGCAGGCATTACAATTATTTATTTAGCAGTTGTTGGTATTATTACATTAATAATTAATTTATTGATACCTATTATTGGTTCGCAAATAGAGAGTTTGGTTAAAAATTCACCTCATTATCTTGAAAAAGTAATTAACTCTTTTGATAAAATTATGAATAATACTATGTTTTCAGCATACTATAGTCAAGTTAATGACTGGTTAAATGGCTTGCCTAAAAAATTACCTTCAATGATTTCTGAATATACTGATGGTTTTGGTTCGAAAATAGCGTCATTTGCTGAAACAATTGCAAATATCGGTGTTGTTATTGCAACAACTCCTTTTGTGTTATTCTTTATGTTAAAAGATGGACATCATTTTAAAGACTTCACAACAAAAATTATGCCACCAAAATTCAGAAATGATTTTCATGATTTACTCGAAAAAATGAGTGTGCAAGTTGGTTCATATATTCAAGGACAAATTATTGTGTCATTTTGTATTGGTATTTTATTATTTATTGGTTATTCAATTATTGGATTGAAATATAGCCTTGTATTAGCTAGTATTGCTGCTGTCACAAGTGTTGTGCCATATCTTGGACCAACTATTGCTATATCACCAGCAATTATTATTGCTGCAATTACATCTCCATGGATGCTGTTAAAATTAGCAATAGTATGGACATTAGTACAATTCTTTGAAGGACACTTCATTTCACCTAATATAATGGGTAAAACACTGAAGATTCACCCATTAACAATTATATTTATCTTGTTATGTGCCGGTAAATTATTAGGTATCGTAGGTGTTATTTTAGGTATACCAGGATATGCAATATTAAAAGTATTAGTTACTCATTTATTCTTATTATTTAAACGTCGTTATAACCGTTATTATGGTGATGATGTTGGTGAGTACGATATTAAGGAAAGTAATAAAATCGTTGAATAATATTAACAGAGTCATCAACTGAATGTTTTAGTTGGTGACTTTTTTGTATTTGATAACAAAGTGAGTAACTTTTGAAAGTTTAAATTGCTAGAGTCTACATATTTATGAATGTATATTACAAAAATGTTATATAAATTAGAGGGAAATGATGTGATAATGAGGTATATGGTATGATATATTTTGAAATATATTAGAATTTTGTAGAATTGATGTGAAAAAATGAAACAAGAAGTAAAAAACAAACTGTTTTCTATCCTGAAAATTAGTTTTGCTACTGCATTATTTATTTTTGTAGTGATTACGTTATATAGAGAATTATCAGGAATAAACTTTAAAGAAACATTATTTGAATTTAGTAAGATTAATAGACTATCTTTAGTCCTTTTATTTATTGCTGGTGGTGCTTCACTAGTTTTACTATCTATGTATGATATTATTTTAGCTAAAGCTTTAAAAATGAACATCCCAATAGGAAAATTACTTAGAGTCAGCTACATCATTAATGCCTTAAACGCAATTGTTGGATTTGGAGGCTTTATAGGTGCTGGCGTTAGAGCGATGATTTATAAAAACTATACAGAAGATAGAAAGAAATTAGTTCATTATATATCGTTCGTTTTAATATCAATGTTAACAGGACTTAGCTTGTTGTCGTTGTTAGTTGTTTTCCATGTTTTTGATGCTACGATGATCATGGATAAAATCACATGGGTTAGATGGGTATTATATGTAGTTTCCGCCTTTTTACCTCTATTTATTATTTATAC
Organism: Staphylococcus simiae; assembly: GCF_017357005.1. Lineage (NCBI taxonomy): Bacteria > Bacillati > Bacillota > Bacilli > Caryophanales > Staphylococcaceae > Staphylococcus > Staphylococcus simiae. Next base: position 1,185,789 of record NZ_CP071589.1, read on the forward strand.
TATAGTTAAGCCACCTGATCGTAATAATAGATTTGTTGGTTTATATTGTACATTAGTGTCATGTGTCGAATGGTTAGCTGCGGCAATGGTGTTATATTTTAGTGCTGTTATTGTACATACACACGTATCATTTATGGCTTTTATTGCCATCTTTATTATTGCTGCTTTATCCGGTTTAGTTAGTTTTATTCCTGGAGGTTTTGGTGCATTTGATTTAATCATGCTACTAGGTTTCAAAACATTAGGTGTACCAGAAGAAAAAGCGTTATTAATGCTACTATTGTATCGTTTTGCATATTATTTTGTACCAGTAATTATAGCGTTAATTTTATCATCATTTGAATTTGGTAAATCTGCTAAAAATTATATCGAAGGATCAAAATATTTTATTCCTGCAAAAGATGTTACATCATTTTTAATGTCATATCAAAAAGATGTTGTTGCAAAGATTCCTGCATTATCATTAGCAATTTTAGTATTTTTTACTAGTATGATTTTCTTCGTGAATAACTTAACCATTGTCTACGATGGACTATATGATGGTGAACATTTTGCTTATTATATTACGTTAGCTATTCATACGAGTGCCTGTTTAATACTTTTAGTTAATGTATTTGGGATATATAAGCAAAGTAGACGGGCAATTATTTTTGCGATGATATCTATTTTATTAATTATTGGTGCTACTATATATACTTATGCATCATATATTTTAATTGCTTGGTTAATCATTGTGTTTGCTTTACTTATCTTTGCTTTTAGAAGAACAAGGGTGTTAAAGCGACCATTCAGAATTAGAAAATTAGTGGGTACGGTTATTTTTAGTGCATTCGTTTTATTTATTAATCATGCCTTTATTGCTGGAACTTTATATGCTTTAGATGTATATCATATAGAAGTAGCTACATCATTGTTACGCTATTACTTCTGGATAACTATCTTAGTTATAGCTATTATTGTTGGTGGCATTGCTTGGTTATTTGATTATCAATTTAGTAAAGTAGGCATATCTGCTAAAGTGGAAGACTGTGAAACCATTATTGATAATTATGGTGGAAATTATTTAAGTCACTTAATATATAGTGGCGATAAAAAGTATTTTGCGAATGAACAAAAGACAGCATTTTTAATGTATCGCTATAAAGCAAGTGCGTTAGTTGTCTTAGGTGATCCTATCGGCGATGAAACAGCGTTTGAAGAGCTATTAGAAAGTTTTTATAATTATGCTGAATATCTTGGTTATGATGTTATTTTTTATCAAGTAACCGATCAGCACATGCCGTTATATCATAATTTTGGTAATCAATTCTTTAAATTAGGTGAAGAAGCAATCATTGATTTAACTGAATTTTCTACGTCAGGTAAAAAACGACGTGGTTTTAGGGCAACATTGAATAAATTTGAAGATTTAAATATTACATTTGAAATTATTGAGCCACCATATTCAGCAGCATGTTTAGCTGAATTACAACATGTTAGTGATTTATGGTTAGGTAAAAGAGATGAAATGCATTTTTCTGTGGGACAATTTAAGGAAGAATATTTGACAAAAGCACCTATTGGAGTTATGCGTAATGAAAAGCAAGAAATTATTGCTTTCTGTAGTTTAATGCCTACGTATTTCAACGATGCAATTTCAGTAGATCTTATCAGATGGTTACCAGAATTAGATTTACCATTAATGGATGGATTATACTTGCATATGCTATTGTGGAGTAAGGAGCAGGGATATAAGAAATTCAATATGGGAATGGCTACTTTGTCTAATGTTGGTCAATTACATTATTCTTATTTAAGAGAGCGATTAGCTGGTAGAGTATTTGAACACTTTAATGGTCTATATAGATTCCAGGGATTACGTAAATATAAAGCGAAATATAATCCGAACTGGGAACCACGTTTCTTAGTTTATCGTAAAGATAGTTCATTATGGCAATCATTATCTAAAGTAATGAGAGTTATTCGACATAAATAATTAACGACTCATATACATGAGGATAAGGACAGTCACTTTGTCTGAACCAACTTTATATATAAATATTTTTATAGCAAATAAGACACCCTTAAAGTTATTCGTAGCTAGTTTAACTTTAAGGGTGTTGTCATATTGTGTGGTATTTATATTTAATTTTTATATTTATAGTTTTGTCTATCTTGTTGTTCTTGAGCATAACGTTCAGGATTTTTCTTATAGAAATCTTGATGGTATTCTTCAGCTTTATAAAAAATACTAGCTGGTAAAACCTTAGTAGCAATCGCTTTATCTGCGTCTATAGTGTGCTTTAATTTATCAATATATTGTTCAGCAAGTTCCTTTTGATGTTCATTAGTATAAAAGATAGCAGTTTGATATTGTGGACCACGATCTTGGAATTGACCATCTGGGTCTAAGGGGTCAATAACAGAGAAGAAGACTTCTAACAACTTGTTATAAGAAAATAAAGCAACATCGTATTCTATTTCAACTGTTTCATAATGACCACTTGTGCCTGATTTAACGTCTTCATATGAAGGGTTCTCTAGATGGCCACCCATATAACCAGATGTAACTTGTTCGATGCCATCAAATGTGTCAAATGGTTTCGTCATACACCAAAAGCACCCTCCGGCAAAATAAGCTGTATTTATATTCATTTTTGACAACCTTTCATTAGACCTTAGTACTATTTATTAAGAAATCACTTGCATTTTGAATTATTTTTGTATAACGTTTATATATGATAATTATAGTACACACGAATATATTTTTGAAGATATAAGGTAGGTAAATATGGAAAAAGAAAATAATGATAATGAATATAGACGTCAAGATGAACAAAATAATATAACGTCTAGAAGAACTAAGAAAAAGAAAGTTAGAAAGTTACCTATCATTATTTTAATTATTGTAGTTATATTAATTGCTTTAATTGCATATGTTATACATAGTTATAATAGTGGTATCAAATACGCAGAAAAACATGCTAAAGATACCAAGGTCCATCAATTTAATGGACCAGTTAAAAATGATGGTAAGATTTCTATTCTTGTATTAGGTGCAGATAAAGCACAAGGTGGTCAATCTAGAACAGACTCTATTATGATTGTTCAATATGATTATATTAATAAAAAAATGAAAATGATGTCTGTCATGAGAGATATATATGCTGATATACCTGGATATGGTCAGCATAAGATTAATTCAGCATATACTTTAGGCGGTCCTGAATTACTTCGTAAAACATTAGATAAAAACTTAGGTATTAATCCAGAATATTATGCTGTAGTTGACTTTACAGGTTTTGAAAAAATGATTGATGAATTAATGCCAAATGGTGTACCAATTAATGTTGAGAAAGATATGTCTAAAAATATTGGTGTATCATTAAAAAAAGGACAACATAATTTGAATGGTAAAGAATTATTAGGTTATGCTAGGTTCCGTCATGATCCAGAAGGTGATTTTGGTCGAGTAAGACGTCAACAACAAGTTATGCAGACACTTAGAAAAGAATTAGTCAATTTTAGAACAGTTGTTAAATTACCAAAAGTTGCAGGTATTTTAAGAGGTTATGTTAATACCAGTATGCCAAATTCAGCAATTTTTCAAACAGGTTTAAGTTTTGGTGTTCGTGGTGATAAAGATGTTAAATCGTTAACAGTTCCTATTAAAAACTCATATGAAGATCTTAATACCAATACAGATGGTAGTGCTCTAAAAATAGATAAAGATACTAATAAAAAAGCAATTAAAGAATTTTTATCAAAAGAATAATTATATAACTACTAAATAAAATAGCCTTCAGATGAAACTTGTTATAGTTCATTTGAAGGCTATTTATTATGTTCTTGCATGATAAATTAAGAATGGAACAGACATTACTTTTCTTAAAATTATGCGTAGGTACCCGTCTTGCACATTTAAAGTTAGTTGAATTTACAATCTTTACTAGCTTTTATGCAGCTGTATTTATAAAGCAACTGTAATCCTTTTAAAATTTTAATGACAGCTTCTGCCAACTCTGACCAGATTTATAAAACATTGATTTTTAACATTTTATAAGCCAATAGTTGCTGCCAAGCACATAATATTAAATATAGTATGCTTTATATCCCAAACTCAAGTAGATCAATATTATTGATCAGATTTTCTAACGCCAGCAACACCATAATGATTTGGTTGCATTTCTTCAATTACTACATGGATAGCTTCTCTATTAGCACCTGTAGTTTTTTCCACGGCATTTGTCACTTCACTAACTAAGTTTTTTAATTGATCATCAGAGCGACCCTCTAATAATTTAACATTGATAATTGGCATATCCCAAACCTCCTAAATTTAATTACTTAGAGTATAACATTTTGACGATAAAAATACATAAAATAATAAAACGAACAATCGTTCTTATTATTATTGAAATAGAACATTTGTTCGTATATAATATTTATATATGAGGGAGGAGTAACGATGTACGATTATCATTTGTTAGAAGATAGAGATATACTTTGTATTGATCAGAAAAGCTTCTTTGCTAGTGTATCTTGCATTGAAAAGGGATTAGATCCATTAACAACAAAATTAGCTGTTGTCGCTGATACGAAAAGACAGGGATCAGTTGTGTTAGCTGCAACACCAAAATTAAAAGAATTAGGGGTTAAAACAGGATCTAGACTGTTTGAAATACCACATAGAAATGATATTTATATTATTAATCCTAGTATGCGAAAATATCTTAATATTTCTGTTGCAATTTCTAAAATTGCTTTACGTTATATTGCACCTGAAGATTTACATCAATATAGTATTGACGAGTTTTTTATGGATGTTACGGATAGTTATCATAGGTTTAATTCAACGGTACAAGCTTTTTGTGAAAGATTAAAATATGAAATTTATGAAGAAACAGGTATTCATTGTACAGTTGGAATTGGTTCTAATATGTTGTTGAGTAAAGTTGCTATGGATATTGATGCTAAACATACAGCAAATGGTATTGCAGAATGGAGGTATCAAGATGTACCAACTAAATTATGGCCGATTCAACCATTAAGTACTTTTTGGGGAATAAATAAAAAAACTGAACGTAAGTTGAATAAAAAAGGGATTTTTAGTATTGGAGATTTAGCTAAGTATCCATATCAATTTCTAAAAAGGGATTTTGGAATTATGGGTATTGATATGCATTTGCATGCAAACGGTATTGACCATAGTAAAGTACGTGATAAATACAAAATTAACAACCCATCTATTTGTAAGAGTCAAATATTAATGAGAGATTATCAATTTGATGAAGCTAAAATTGTGATGCAGGAATTAATAGAAGATGTCGCTAGTAGAGTTAGAGCAAGAAAAAAATTGGCAAAAACTATTCATTTTTCATTTGGTTATAACGATGAAGGAGGCGTTCATAAGCAATATACACTAAAAGATCCGACGAATTTAGAAAGTGATATTATCAAAGTGGTAAATTACTTTGCTGAACAACTTTGTGATCATAAAGCGCTATATCGTACACTAAGTGTGTCCTTAAGTCAGTTTATTAATGAAGATGAACGACAACTAAACTTATTTGAAGATGAATACCAGAGAAAGAGAGAAGAATGTTTAGCCAAAACTATTGATCAGTTACATTTAAAATATGGTAAAGGAATAGTTTCTAAAGCAGTGTCATTTACTGACGCTGGTACTAAACATGGTAGATTAGGATTAATGGCAGGACATAAAATGTAGTTATATTATTTAAAAATCGAAATGAAAGTAACAAATATTTGGTAATAACTGTCTGAGTTGTAAGGGGTTGATACATCAACTTCTTACAACTCTAGTCACTTTTAATGTGGCAAAATAATACAGTTATTAGAACATCTATTTTTATATTATTAGATACATTTATTGAATATAACAATCGAAATCACTCAATGCTTCTAAACCACGTTGACGATCATCGGGAGTTTTAAAGCTAATTTGTAAAGCGCCATAAATATCTTCACGAACTTCTAATATTTTTAAGTTGCTTATAGATATATTATGTAAACTTAAAATATTAGTAACTTTGCTAATCATACCCGGTTTATCCGGAATATCAACATATAGATCATACGCTGTAGTAAGGCCACCTAGTTGACTAACAGGTAAAGCATCTCTATAAGCTTTTGCCTGAGCGAAGAACTTAAATAATTGATCAGCATTATTATTTTTTATCATTTCTTCAATTACCGTGAATTGATTTTTTAACTGTTTGAGCATCTCCAAGATGAATTTTTGATTGCTTAAAGTGATATCTTTCCACATTTCTGCGTTACTACTAGCTATACGTGTAATATCTCTAAAGCCACCAGCTGCCAGTTTAGCAACAAGATCATGTTCTTGACCGTTTTGTTCACTTAAATGTACTAAACTTGAAGCCACAATATGAGGTAAATGACTAATTACACTAGTAACTAAATCATGTTCTTTAGCATTGGTTAAAATAAACTTAGCTAGAGTAGGACTAAACAACTGTTTTAAGTAATCAGCAGCTTGTTTATTAGCAACATCATCATAAACTAAAATGAAATATGCATTTTCAAATAGATGTTTTTTTGCATTAAGAACACCAGACTTGTGACTACCGGCCATAGGATGGCCACCGATAAGATGAATATCATGTTGTAGTAATGCATGTTCTAATTGCTGTATATCAGCTTTAGTACTACCAGTATCTGTAACAATAAGACCTGGTTTAGTATTTAAATTAACTAAATTTAATAAGTATTGTTTGGTAATAGTTACAGGAGTAGCATAAACAATTATATCAGCTTTAGTTACTGCGTCTTCATAATTATGATACTGTTCATCAATAATACCAATTGATATTGCTTTTTCTAGTTGGGAGGGGTCTTTATCAAATGCAATAATATTAATATTTGGATTATGATATTTTAGATTACTAGCTAAACTACCACCAATCAATCCTAAACCAACAAATAGTATGGTTGTCATAAGAATCACCTAGTTTCGAAATTTTCAGAATAATAATATTGTAAATGAGGTGATAACTGAGTGCAATAGAAAATAATATAACTATATTTATTAGAATAAATAACTAAAATAAACTACAATAATATTATCAATTTGATAGAGAGGGATAATGGTATGTCAGAAATTCTAGAAACTATAAAAACACTCACTGAAATAAATAGTCCTTCAGGTGATACAGATAAAGCTATTAATTATGTTAAAGATTATGCACAAGAGCTTGGTTATCAAACAACAATTACCAATAAAGGTGCTTTAATCATTCAAGTGGAAGGTCAAAATAATGACTTACAACGATGTATAACTGCACATGTCGATACTTTAGGAGCAATGGTCAAAGAGATAAAAGAAGATGGTCGACTTGCAATAGAATTAATAGGTGGATTTACATACAATGCAATTGAAGGAGAATATTGCGAAATAGCAACAGAAAGTGGTCAAATATATACTGGAACAATTTGTTTACATGAAACGAGTGTACATGTATATAGAAATAATCACGACATTCCACGAGATAAAGCGCATATGGAAATTCGAATAGATGAAGTTACAACTTCTGCCCAAGAGACCAAACAATTAGGGATTGAAGTAGGGGATTTCGTAAGTTTTGATCCACGCACAGTTATTACATCATCAGGATTTATTAAATCAAGACATTTAGATGATAAAGCTAGTGTAGCGATGATATTACATTTATTACAAAGATTAAAAGCTAATCAAATTCAATTGCCTCATACAACACAATTTTATATTTCTAATAATGAAGAAATTGGATATGGAGCTAATGCTTCAATATCTCCTAAAATTAAAGAATTTATTGCTTTAGATATGGGAGCGTTAGGTGATGGTCAAACATCCGATGAATACACTGTATCAATTTGTGCAAAAGATGCATCAGGTCCTTATAATAAACATTTAAAATCACATTTAGTAAACCTATGTAAGATAAACGATATACCATATAAGATAGATATTTATCCATATTATACTTCTGATGCTTCAGCCGCCTTAAAAGCAGGTGCAGATATTAAGCATGGTCTGTTTGGAGCTGGAATTGAATCGTCTCATGCAATGGAACGAACACATATCGACTCTATAAAAGCAACAGAGCAATTATTATATGCATATTGCTTATCTCCAATAGAATAATTTTAAAATAGTTATTGACAAAATAATCTGAAATCTGTATTATACTGCAATATAAGGTAACTTAATAAAGTTCTAAAGAAGTTAGTAGCATATATAACTTGTAGCAAGTAGAAAGTTGATGGGTGATGCAAATCAACACAATATATATAGTGAATTGGACTTTAGAATACAATAATATAGAATTTAAAGTGAACATTAATTATGTTAACTAAGGTGGCACCACGGTAACGCGTCCTTATATAAGTCATGCGTTTCTGTGGTGTCTTTTTATTTCAACAAAATGTAGTAATTGATATTATCGTAGCAACAAGAAAGTTAGTGGGTGATGCAAACTAACACTAATATTAATGAAATTGGGTTTTGTGTAGTAACAACAAAATAGTGAATAAAGTGAACTGAAAAAAGTTTGAATATTCAGTTAATTTAGGTGGTACCACGCGGCAGCGTCCTTTATATTTTATATATAAGGGCGCTTTTTTTATTGGGAGGAGGAAAAATATGAAGATTTGTTATAAAAAAATTAAAGCTAATGTAACACCAGAAGTTCTAGCGCAATTAAAATCGAAGAAAATTATTTTAGAAAGTACAAATCAGCAACAAACAAAGGGGCGTTACTCAATCGTTATATTTGATATCTATGGCACGATAACGCTAGATAATTCTGAATTAAATATTAAAACAAATGAAAAAAATCTAACAATTACAAATAAACCATATAACTACTTAAAAGAATTGGTCAATGAAGATTACCATAAAATAATAGATTTAGAATTACAGCAACTGCCATTTATATCAGGTTATGTTGGAACCTGTAGCTTTGACTTAGTAAGACATGAATTCAAGAAATTGCAAGACATTGAATTACAAGATCATAAACAACATGATGTCAGATTATATATGGTTGAACAGGTGTATGTTTTTGATCATTATAAAGACGAACTATATGTAATAGCTACAAATCAGTTCTCAAAGGTTGACGACCACATACTTAATCAAAAGGTTGATCAAGCAATTGAACAACTCAAAACAATTAAGCCATTTCAAGATTTACCAACTATTGCGAACTTTGAAAAAGATGTAAAAGCGAATATACCAGATCAGCAATTCATCAATATTATAAAATACTATAAAGAGAAAATTACACAAGGAGATATGTTTCAAATTGTTCCATCGAGGATTTATAGCTATCAACATCAGCAAAAAGAACAGTTAGATCAGTTTTCATTTCAACTGTATCAAAAATTAAAAAGACAAAATCCGAGTCCTTATATGTATTATATAAACCTTGATCAAATTCATATTGTTGGTAGTTCACCTGAAAGTTTTGTTCGTGTTGAGAATAATATCGTAATGACGAACCCGATTGCTGGAACAATTAAAAGGGGAGTGACACCTGAAGAAGATCAGCAAAATATAAAACAGTTACTAAATGACCCAAAAGAAATAAGTGAGCATAGTATGTTAGTTGATTTAGGCAGAAATGATATTCATAGAGTAAGTCAAACTGGCACATCAGCAATTACTAAATTAATGACTGTCGAAAAATACGAACATGTCATGCACATTGTTAGTGAAGTTAAAGCAACACTTCAACCACAACTTTCTCCTATGACAGTCATTGCTAATTTACTGCCTACAGGTACAGTATCTGGGGCTCCAAAATTACGAGCTGTTGAAAGACTTTATGAGCAATTTTCATATAAACGAGGTGTCTATAGTGGTGGTGTTGGTTACATTAATTGCAATCATAATTTAGATTTTGCTTTAGCAATTAGAACAATGATGATTGATGAACAAACAGTCAATGTAGAAGCAGGGTGTGGCGTTGTCTTTGACTCTATACCACAAAAAGAATTAGAAGAGACACAATTAAAAGCTAAAAGTTTATTGGAGGTTGAGCCATGATACTTATTATAGATAATTATGATTCATTTACATATAACTTAGTTGATATTGTTGCTAAAGTGAGCGATGTAACAGTACTTTATCCAGATGACAATGAAGTGCTCAATCAGCAAGTAGATGGGGTTATTATTTCACCTGGACCTGGCCACCCACTCGATAATGATCAACTAATAAGAATTATAAATACTTATCAACATAAACCTATTTTAGGAATATGTTTAGGCGCGCAAGCTTTAACTTGTTTTTATGATGGTGAAGTTATTCAAGGACAAAAGGTAATGCACGGTAAAGTAGATACATTAAACCGAAACAAATTACATCAAAGCGTGCTATATCGTAATTTACCACAACAATTTAATATTATGAGGTATCACTCACTGATAAGTAACAAGATTAATTTTCCACAACGTTTAGTTATAACAGGTGAAACAAATGATTGTATACAGTCATACGAACATGAACATTTGCCACATTTTGGAATTCAATATCATCCAGAATCATTTGCCACGCAATATGGTGAACAAATTATTACTAATTTTATCGACTTTGTGAAAGAGAGGGATTACTAATGACATTATTAGCAAAAATTAAATCTACTTCAGTGCTTCAAGAAACTGACATTCAAAAACTAATAGACATCTTAATAAATCCTGAAATGGCAATAAAAATTAAATATAATTATTTAAATGCCTATTCAAATAGGACTATCAATCAACAAGAGCTAACTTATATGGTGAAAAGTTTAATTAAAACAATGTATCCTGTTCAACCTTACTATGAAGGTGGCATGTGTGTATGTGGTACTGGGGGAGATAAATCAAATAGTTTCAATATATCGACTACAGTTGCATTTATTGTAGCCAGTGCTGGCGTTAAAGTTATTAAACATGGCAATAAAAGTGTGACATCACATTCAGGAAGTTCTGATTTACTGAAACAAATGAATTTAACGACAACTTCTGTCAAAGATACACCACAACAACTTGATAACACAAACTTGTCATTTGTTAGTGCAACTGAATCATATCCCATTATGAAACATATGCAAGAAGTAAGAAAAATGGTAGGCAAGCCTACTATATTAAATTTAGTCGGACCACTAATTAATCCATATAGATTAACGTATCAAATGGTAGGTATATTTGATCCTTCTAAATTACCACTAGTAGTACAAACAATAAAAGATCTAGGTAGAAAAAGAGCAATTGTTGTCCATGGCGCTAATGGTATGGATGAAGCAACTTTATCTGGAGATAATTTGATTTATGAATTAGATGAACATGGACATATCAAGCATTACAAACTTAATGCTAAAGACTATGGCATAGCGTTCGCACCAAATAGTGCTTTAAAAGGAGGAAGTCCAGAAGAAAATTTAGCTATCACACTTAATATTTTAAATGGAACAGATAAATCTTGTCGTCGCGATGTTGTTGTTCTAAATGCAGCTTTATGTCTCTACGTCGCCGAAAAAACACCTTCAATTGCCGCGGGTATTATACTTGCACAACAACTTATTGATAACGGTAAAGCATTTAAAAAATATGAACAATTGAGAGGTGAATTTAAATGACGATTTTACAAGATATTGTTAGCTATAAAAAGAAATTATTAGCTGAAGGTTACTATCAAGAAAAACTTCACAGCTTAAAAAATTTGAAAATTCAGAATAAAAGTTCGCTAATATCATATATAAAAGACAGTCAAGAGTTAGCTATTATTGCAGAAATTAAATCAAAGAGCCCCACAGTTAATAATTTACCAACCCGAAATTTAAATCAACAAGTACAAGCATATGAAAAATATGGTGCTAATGCCATTTCAGTTTTAACAGATGAACACTATTTTGCAGGAAGTTTTGAACGGTTACAAACTTTAACAACACAGACGACCTTACCAATATTATGTAAAGATTTTATTATTGATCCGCTTCAAATCGATGTAGCTAAAAAAGCTGGGGCATCAATTATTTTACTTATAGTAAATATTTTAACTGATCAACAATTGCTAAATCTTTATCAATATGCACATTCTCTAAATTTAGAAGTACTGGTTGAGGTACATGACCAGTTAGAATTAGAACGAGCTTATGCTATTAATGCACAAATTATAGGTATTAATAATCGTGATTTAAAACGCTTTGTTACAGATGTTAATCATACTAATTTAATTCTCAACAATAAACATAAACAGGATAATCACTACTATATTTCAGAAAGTGGAATTCATAGTGTTGATGATGTTAAGCAAATTATCAATAGTGGTATTGATGGATTATTAATTGGTGAAGCTTTAATGAGATGTGACCATTTAGAACAATTTTTACCTCAATTAAAAATACGAAAGGTACAAAAATAATGAAATTAAAATTTTGTGGTTTTCAAACTTTGCAAGATGTTAAAAATGCCTCAGCACTACCTATTGATGCCATAGGTTTTATTCATTATGAAAAAAGTAAACGACATCAAACGATTCAACAAATAGCCCGATTAACAACTTTAATACCCAAACAAATTGATAAAGTTGTAGTAGTAGTTAATCCAGATTTTTCAACTGTAAAGCAACTTGTCAGTGAAACTTGTATTAATGCTATACAATTCCATGGTTTAGAATCTTTAGATTTGATAACAACTGTTAAACATGACTTCCCAACTTTAAAAATAATAAAAGCTCTACCTGCTGATAACAGTTTAAGTGACCGAATAAACAAATATAATGATATTGTTGATTTGTTTATTATAGACACACCTTCAAATAATTATGGAGGTACTGGCAAAAGTTATGATTGGGCAATTTTAAATTCTATACCCACTGATATTTCTTACTTAATAGCTGGTGGCATTGACGCTCAAAGTATTGATGAGATATCAAAATTAAACCTTACACACCAAGGTTATGATATTGCTTCAGGTATAGAAACTAATCATAAAAAAGACTTTATAAAAATGACAAATATCGTAAATAAGGTAAAAGGAGATTTATAAATGAAACAGAATATACAAACAGAAGCAGATGAACTAGGATTTTTCGGACAATATGGAGGACAATACGTACCAGAAACATTAATGCCTGCAATTATAGAATTAAAAAAGGCATATCAACTAGCTAAAAATGATGTAGCATTTCAACAAGAATTAGAGTATTATTTGAAAAATTATGTTGGAAGAGAAACACCTTTAACGTATGCAAAATCTTATAGTGAAAGTCTAGGCGGAGCAAAAATTTATTTAAAGAGAGAAGATTTGAACCATACTGGTGCACATAAAATTAATAATGCTTTAGGTCAAGCACTATTAGCAAAGCGTATGGGAAAAAATAAATTAGTTGCAGAAACAGGGGCTGGACAGCATGGTGTAGCAAGTGCAACTGTTGCAGCATTATTTGATATGGATTTGGTTGTTTTCATGGGTAGTGAAGATATTGCTAGACAACAATTAAATGTTTTCCGAATGGAGCTACTAGGTGCCAAAGTTATCTCAGTCGATGATGGTCAAGGTACATTATCAGATGCCGTAAATAAAGCATTACAATATTGGGTGAGTCATGTTGATGATACACATTATTTACTGGGATCAGCATTAGGACCAGACCCATTCCCAACAATGGTAAGAGATTTTCAAAGTGTTATAGGAAATGAAATAAAAGATCAAATATTAGCTATTGAAAATCGATTGCCAGATGCTGTGGTAGCCTGCATTGGCGGAGGATCAAATGCTATTGGTACATTTTATCCATTTATTAAAGACGATGTTGCATTGTTTGGGGTCGAAGCAGCTGGCCAAGGTGAAAATACTAATAAACATGCTTTAGCTATCGGTAAAGGCAAACCTGGCGTATTACATGGTTCAAAAATGTATCTTATTCAGGACGACTATGGTCAAGTCCAATTAGCCCATTCTATTTCAGCTGGGTTAGATTATCCTGGTATAGGCCCAGAGCATTCATACTATCAAGATATAGGTCGTGTGAGTTATAAAAATGCAAGTGATCAACAAGCTATGGATGCTTTAATTAACTTTACTAAGCATGAAGGCATAATACCAGCAATCGAAAGCGCACATGCTTTAAGTTATGTTGAAGAATTAGCACCCACATTGTCAAAAGATAAAATAATTGTTGTAACTATTTCTGGACGTGGTGACAAAGATATGGAAACTATTCGTAAATATACTGAACAAAGAGGTGTTCAACATGACTAAATTATTTATACCTTACATTATGGCAAATAAAAATTTCATTCAACATGCTAAATTGTTAAGTGATAATGGTGCAGATATTATCGAGATAGGCGTTCCTTTTTCAGATCCAGTTGCAGATGGTCCAATTATTATGGAGGCTGGTCAACGAGCAATAAAAGAAGGTGTCACAATAAATTATATCTTTGAAGAATTAGAGCAACATAAAAAAGATATTTCAGCTAAATACGTTTTAATGACATATTATAATATTATTTGTAATTATGGCGAAGCTGCATTTATGCAACAATGTCAACAAGCTGGTGTTTATGGACTTATCATTCCTGATCTACCATTTGAATTAACAGAACAATTACGACAACATTATAGTGATTTAAATATCAAAATCATATCATTAGTCGCAATGACTACTGATAAAGAACGTATGACTAACATTATTAATAAAGCTGAAGGATTTATATACACAGTGACAATGAATGCCACAACTGGTTCTGATGGTAAATTCCATCCAAAACTAAAACAAAAAATTAATAACATCAAAGAACAAGCTAAAGTTCCTGTAGTGGCCGGATTTGGAATCAAAACTGTGGAACATGTCCAAGATATTATAGATGTGGCAGACGGTGTAGTCATCGGTAGTGAGATTGTTAAAAGATTTGAGGAACAATCACAGCAAGACATCATCAATTATTTAAACGATATTTCTAATGTATTAAATAATAATTAGTTTTAATACGTTTTAAAATGGTTAAATATAAATGTATTATTCAAGTAATATGGGTGAATTAATTGCCTATATTACTTTTTGTCGTTAGCATTCAAAATGGTTTGATATAACTGATAAAATATATGTTCTTATGTGAGCAAATATTTTAGTTTTGACTATTTCTATTGTATAATAATTTAGATTAGATATATTATCATCTAAGTTATTTTTTAAATAAGAAATAGATATATTTTTGAGTGGAAATGAATATAAATTATGCGAGATAAATATAGGAGTAATGAATATGAAGTTTACAAATTTGACTGCTAAAGAATTCGGCGATTTTACTGATAGTATGCCTTATAGTCACTTTACCCAAATGGTAGAAAATTATGAATTAAAGGTAGCTGAAGGTAAAGAAACACATTTAGTAGGTATTAAAAACAACAACAATGAAGTTATTGCAGCATGCATGCTTACTGCTGTACCAGTATTAAAAATATTTAAATATTTTTATTCCAATCGCGGACCAGTTATTGATTTTGATAATAAAGAATTAGTACATTTCTTTTTTAATGAATTATCAAAATACGTTAAAAATCATCATGCTTTATATTTACATGTTGATCCTTACTTACCGTATCAATTCTTAAATCATGATGGTGAACTGATTGCTAATGCAGGAAATGATTGGTTCTTTGATAAAATGCATCAATTAGGTTTCAACCATACAGGTTTTCATAAAGGATTTGATGATGTCTTACAGATTAGATATCATTCAGTACTTGATTTAACAGACAAAACGGCTAATGATGTTTTGAAAGGCATGGATAGTTTAAGAAAGAGAAATACTAAAAAGGTTAAAAAGAACGGGGTAAAAGTTAGATTCTTAACTGAAGACGAATTACCTATTTTCAGATCGTTTATGGAAGATACATCGGAAACTAAAGACTTTGCTGATAGAGCTGATTCATTCTATTATAATCGTCTTAAGTATTATAAAGGTCGCGCATTAGTGCCATTAGCATATATTGATTTTAATGAATACCTCATTGAACTTAACAATGAACGTGAAATATTAACTAAGGATATTAATAAAGCGTTAAAAGATATAGACAAACATCCAGATAATAAAAAAGCTTATAATAAAAGAGATAACTTGCAACAGCAATTAGATGCTAACCAACAAAAAATCGATGAAGCTAAACAATTACAGCAAGAACATGGAAATGAATTACCAATTTCAGCTGGTTTCTTCATTATCAATCCATTTGAAGTTGTTTATTATGCTGGTGGTACTGCCAATGAATTTAGACATTTTGCAGGAAGTTATGCAGTACAATGGGAAATGATAAATTACGCCTTAAACCATGGTATTGATCGCTATAACTTCTATGGTGTAAGTGGTCGTTTTACTGAAGATGCTGAAGACGCAGGGGTAGTTAAATTTAAAAAAGGTTACAATGCTGAAATTATTGAATATGTCGGTGATTTTATTAAACCAATAAACAAACCTATGTATGCTTTATATAATGGACTTAAAAAAATTAAAGATAGAATTTTATAGGAGAGGAATTAACTAAAATGAAATTTACAGAGTTAACTGTTACTGAATTTGACAACTTTGTTCAAAATCCATCATTAGAAAGTCACTATTTTCAAGTGAAAGAAAATATTGCAACTCGTGAAAATGATGGCTTTGAGGTCGTATTATTAGGTATTAAAGATGATAATAACAAAGTAATCGCAGCGAGCCTTTTCTCTAAAATTCCTACAATGGGAAGTTATGTTTATTATTCAAATCGTGGACCTGTCATGGACTATTCTGATTTAGGTTTAGTAGACTTTTATTTAAAAGAATTAGAAAAATATTTACATCAACATCAATGTTTATATGTCAAAATGGATCCTTATTGGATTTATCAACTATATGATAAAGATGTTGTTCCTTTCCCTGATAGCGAAAAAAATGATGCTTTAGTAAACTTATTTAAGTCTCATGGCTATGAACATCATGGATTTACAACTACCTATGATACTTCTAGTCAGGTTAGATGGATGGGCGTATTAAATTTAGAAGGTAAAACACCTGCTACATTGAAGAAAGAATTTGATAGTCAACGTAAAAGAAATATAAATAAAGCGATAAACTACGGAGTGAAAGTAAGATTTTTAGCAAGAGATGAATTTAATATCTTCTTAGACTTATATCGTGAAACTGAAGAACGTACTGGCTTCGTGTCAAAAACTGATGATTATTTCTATAATTTTGTCGATACTTACGGTGATAAAATCTTAGTGCCATTAGCTTATATTGATTTAGACGACTATGTCTTACAATTACAAACTGATTTAAATGACAAAGAAACTCGTCGAGATGATATGATGGCTAAAGAAAACAAAACGGATAAGCAAATTAAAAAAATCTCAGAATTAGATAAGCAAATAGATCATGATAAAAAAGAACTATTGCATGCCAGTGAACTCAGAAAAACTGACGGACCAATTTTAAATCTTGCTTCTGGCGTCTATTTTGCTAATGCCTATGAAGTAAATTACTTCTCAGGTGGTTCTTCAGAAAAATACAATCAATATATGGGTCCTTATATGATGCATTGGTTCATGATAAATTATTGCTTTGACAATGGTTATGATCGCTACAATTTTTATGGTTTATCTGGAGATTTCACGGAGAATAGTGAAGATTATGGAGTTTATCGCTTTAAACGTGGATTCAATGTTCAAATTGAAGAATTAATAGGGGACTTCTATAAACCTATTCATAAAGTTAAATATTGGTTGTTCACGACTTTAAACCGCCTTCGTCAAAAATTGAAAAAATAATTTACGATTTTAAGCACTTGTGGTTAATATGCCGTAAGTGCTTTTTGTTTCAAAATTAACAAAGTTGATACTATTATTAATTCATATTGCATCTTACACAACATATATTAGCATATGTTAAACATTTCACAATAAATCAATCATGAGAAATTTTTAATTTAATTATTATAAATTGTCATTTTCAAAACATGAATTAAATTTAGATAAGTTGCATTTAAAGTACGCATCTTCTATACAATTATATTATTGTTAAAATAAACATATTCAACTAAAGCTATAGTGAGCTAATTCAATGATAGCAATATAAAAATTAGAAATAACAACTTAGATATAAATTCTATCTTAGGTAATTAGATTTTCAAATTATGTGACTATAGAAATTTAAATGGATATTATGAACAGATCTATAAATATAATGACTATCTATTAGTATAATTGGTTTTCAATATTTAGTTTACATAATATATATTATAGGAAGTTATATATTTAGCTAAAAAAGAGCCATTTGTTGCTTCCTCTTATTATATACGCTTACCTATTAAGTTATGGTATAATCAAATTCAATTTTATTTTGGAGTGATTTGATGAAATTTGTTTTTGATATCGATGGAACGTTATGTTTCAATGGTCAATGTATTGATGCACCAATTATTACCAGTTTAAAACAATTGCAACAACATGGTCATGAACTTATATTTGCATCTGCTAGACCCATACGTGATTTGTTACCAGTTTTACCAGCTGAATTTCATAATCATACATTGATTGGCGCTAATGGCGCTATGTATTCACAACAACAACACATTCAAGTTATCAGACCAATAAGCAATCAAATATATCAACATATTATAGATATCATTACTAAATATAACTTAGATTATATTATTGATGATGACTGGAATTATGCAGCACATATAGACGCTGACAATGCGATTTATGAGCGTTTAGATCCACATAAGCTGGCTCATTGTATCTCAATGTCTCAAATATCAGCACCAATTAAAGTGATTTTATTAAATATAGAACCAACAGCAATCACCGCAATTCAAAAAGAATTAACTCCATATCAAAATCATCTAGAAATCATTAACCATAGTAATGAATTTAACATTGATATTACTGCTAAAGATATTAATAAATACACTGCTTTGCAATATATTTATGGTCGTGATGTTGAATATATTGCATTTGGTAATGACCACAATGATATAGTAATGCTACAACATGCTAGCCAAGGTTTTATTGTAGACTCAACACCACACGAAACATCGATGATTATAGATATGTCAACAATTCAACATCTTAATAATAATAGTAAGGAACTTGCTAATAAAATACTTAGTTTTATATAAAATTTTAATCTCAAAGGCATATCATTCAGCGAATTTGATAATGCGCTATTAACCGAATTAGACATTTACCCTTGTTTAAATCGTTATTATTTCGATTTATAGAAGGGTAAATGTTCCTCTACTAAAAATCATCAAATTCTTCCTCTAATCCATATAAATGTGCCATTTCTCGTTGTTCAATTAATGAAGTTAAATATGCTTGTCTAACTTCTTGTTCCGACATATTATTGACTTGTTCTTTCAAATCATTAATCCATAGATCTTCCCTTTCTTCGTAATCCTCAATTTCTGCATCTATTTTCTGCTGGTAAGCTTGAGCTTCACTTGGAAAGGAACTAAAAAATGTTGCGACAATATGTTTACAAACAACGCGTCTACCATTAGCGTGCGGACAATTGCAATTTGATTTTCTGGGATGATCAGCATCTAAATGAATTCGATAAATTTTATTATGACTACCTTTGACATCAGCATCGAATTGATAATCAGCTAGTCTTTTGAGCGTAATAACACAGTCTTCGTTAAAATAATTAAAACCTCTTACCACTGAACGATAGCTTGCCACATCTAAAATCCCCATATATATCTCACCTTTGCTTTAATCAATTATAGTTTAATAGTTAGTTACTTTAGTGATATAAAAACTTGTCAAATATACATTAACATACATACTTCGTTAAAATACACTAGTCAATAAAAATGTAGCACGAAAAGCATGCGACATGCATACCATTCGTGCTAATTTACCAGTGTATTAAATTCTATCTAAATGGAGCAAATCATAGTTCTCTAATCTTTCGGTTATGTTAATTAAATGTAGCGATTAATTCTTTAGTGTATGGATGTCGATTGCTGTTAAATAATTGAGCCGTTGTAAAATCATCAACAATAACGCCATCTTTCAATACTATGATACGTTCTACTGTGCGCTGTAATACAGATAAATCATGCGAAATAATAATGAGGTTAACTACATTCATTACATCTTGTTGTTTTAATATGTCAATAACATTTTGTTCTGCTATGACATCTAAATTAGATGTGATTTCATCACAAATTAAAATGTCTGGCTGTGCTAATAAAGTTCTCATAACATTAAAACGTTGTAATTGCCCACCGCTCAACGTGAAAGGTAATTGCTGTAATAATTGAGCATCTAAGTTTAATTTTGAAATATAATGATTGATGCTTTGCTCTATATCATGGTCGTTCTTCATATTGTTATAGTATTTTAAAGCTTCCTGTAATGATTCATAAATAGTCCAATCTGGATTAAAACTATCATAAGCATGTTGAAATATTGGTAAAATATTAGAACTATTGCATGTTAGTTGACCTTGAACGGGTTGTAATAATCCCAAAATTAGATTAGCTAAAGTACTTTTACCAGAACCACTTTCACCTAAAATACCTACTTTTTCAAAATCATGAATTGTTAAATTTATATCTTTTAAAATAGGTTGCTTTTTATTATAACTAAATGATAAGTGTTTAATGTCAATCATATGAATCCCTCTTTAATTTAGTTCGATAATTAATAAGTTGTTGAGTATATATGTTTAAGTGATTACTATTAAAGTGTTCTATAGAGCCTTGATCTATGATATGACCATCTTTTAACACATTGATATAATCACTATATCTCAATACGTGACTCATATTATGTGTAATAATTAATAATGTATTATGATGATCACGAACGACATGTTCTAACAATTCCATCACTTTATAACCATTTAAAATATCTAACGATGCTACAGGTTCATCAGCAATGATTAATTGTGGGTCCAACATGAGTACACTAGCGATGTAGATTCGCTCTAATTGACCTCCTGAAAGCTGAAAACTATATCTATCTAATAATGAAGTATCCTTTAAATTTACCCATGTTAATGCCTCAGTTACTTTAGCTAACGCAGCTTTCTTTGACACATTGAAATGCGTACGATAAATCGCTATTAATTGCTTCCCTAATTTAGTATGATCATTAAAGCTTTGAGCATAATTTTGTGAAATATAGCCTATTTTACGACCGAAATAACTATGAATATCTTTTATTGGGTGACTTTCAAATAAATACTGATCATAATGACAGCTAATATTTGAAGGTAAAAAGTCTAATAATGCTTTAGCTGTTAAACTCTTACCTGCCCCACTTTCACCTATCAACGCGTTAATCTTATGTGGATAAATAGTCAAGTCGATACCATCAATAATATTTTGACCATCTTGGCTTGTAATGCGTAGATTTTGTATATCAATGAGACCCATGATCATCACCTCTTCTAGTTAATAAACTATCTCGTAGTGCATCTCCTGTTAAGTTAAACAATAAAATGGTTATAGCAATAACTGTAGCAGGTGCAATAATCATTACAGGATGAGATGCAATGAAATCTCGACCCAATTGTAGCATTGCCCCCCATTCTGGTGAAGGTGGTTGAGCACCTAACCCTAAAAATGATAGTGAACTTATATATAATATAATTTTGCCAAAATCGACAATCATTAAGACAATAATTGAAGGTACGATTTTAGGGACTAAATGTTTTAGCAAAATAACTATTGTTGGAACTTTAAATAGTTGAGCCATTTGGATATATGATTTACTAACTTCACTACTAACAATACTACGAGTAACGCGTGTATAATTCATCCATTTAATTACTGTTATTGCTAATACTAAATTCCATATACTTGGTTGAAAGAAACTAGCTAACGCAATCATAATGACAAATTCTGGAATACTTAGCCCAATATCTATTAATCTTAATATTATACTTTCAATCCATCCTTTTTTATAACCAGCAATTAAACCCAATGGTACTCCAATAATTACCGTAGCAATGAGTGTAAGAATAGTGACAAATAAAGTCGTTCTTGCTCCTACAACTACTCTGGTAAATAAATCGCGACCATAATCATCTGTACCAAGTAAATGATGCCAACTTATAGGTTCAAAAGTCTGAGCTAAATTAACTTTTACTGCATCATCACTATTAACAACAAATTGCAAAATGATGAAAAGTAATATATAGAAAGCAAATAAATAATATATGATATGTTGTTTTTTTATATTAAAGTGCACTTTGATCCCCACTTTCCATTAAAGATGACTTTGTTTTAGATACTTGTCGTTGTAATAGTCGTTGTTTAGGGTCAACAATAATCGTCACTATATCACCTAATGTATTAATGAGTACCACAAAAAATCCAATAAACAATACACATCCTTGAATAACTGGGTAATCTCTTGATTTAATACTATCCATTAATAAATAACCAAGACCAGGTATATCAAATAAATTTTCAATGACTACAGTACCACCAATTAAACTACCTAATGATATAGCTAATAATGGAATAATTGGAAGTAATGTTGGTTTAAGTAAATCGTGCAATAATATGTAACGTTCAGTCATACCTCGTAATCTAGATGCTTCTACAACTGGACTTTGATACAAGTCTAATAAATTCGAACGTATAAGACGTATCATATAAGCGCACATACCGAGAGACAAGGTGAATATTGGTAAAATATATTGAGTAAATAAACCATTATCAATATGTAATAGACGGTTAAATATGTAAATTAACATAATACCAATAAAAAATGATGGCAAACTAACTGATAAAGATGTCAAAATACGAATGATTTTATCAATTTTACCATGATATGTCTTCGCAGCAATGACCCCTAAAGGTATTGAAATGATTAATGACAATACCAATGTTAACAATGATATCAATAATGTTGGCGGTGCGTAATTAACGATTGCATCTGTAACAGGTTCATTTGTTTCATAACTTGTACCTAAATCCAAATGCAATATTTGATTAAACCAATGCCACCATTGAGAAAATATTGAATCATTCAAACCGAGTTTATCTTCAGTAGCTTTAATTTGTTCTGAAGATACTTGAGCAACGTCTAAATGTAATATTTTATCAACAGGATTACCTGGTGATAATTTCATTAAGGTAAAGGTCAGCAATGAAATGATAAATAATACCACTATCATTTGAAGCAACCTTTTTATTAATGCTTTGATAAGTGTCATGAAGTGACCTCCTCTTTTTATTAAATACTATTGTAATTTTAATTATATATTTAATTTTTATGAAAAAAGCACAGTACAAAATATTATAGTATTAATAACAACAAAATAATAGCCGTTTGCTTTATATAGAAAATTGTCAGAAAGTTACCTAGAAAATTAGTAGATATATATAATGAAAAATGTTGTTAAATATTAAAATTGTTTCAATAAAGTATTTGCAAATAAAATTTTTTATACCCACATAAAAAAGCATCAATATCACATGATTGATGTGACATTAATGCTTACAATATCATTACTTTCTGTCTTTACGACGTAATTCTACGCCATCAGCGCCATATTTTTCAATTTGCTTTTGTAATTTACGACTTTTACGTTCTTTACGCCAATTTCTAGTGAAATACCATATTAAAAAGCTTAATAATAAACTCATAATAGCTAGAAAAGCCGCATAACCTAATAACGGTTGATATTTGATTTGCTCAAAATTTGGGATGAAAAAAGCTAATACTCCTAAAATAACAAAAGTTATTACAGCAGAGACAAACCATTTATTTAACACTAAACAACAAAATACTGTTAATAATATCATTAATAATGTTGTTATCCATAAATAATTAGGCATATCAAATAATGTCATAATTTTTCTCCTTAAATAAATTCTTGTTTCTATTTTATAACATAAAGAGTCAAATAGAAACTAAGTCAATCTACCAAATCAATAGTACGATTATGCTGAACAAATATCATAGCTTTTTTTAGAAGGTAAAGTGATTAAAATTTGTTTCTGTTCCACCCCTGAAAGACTGACTAGTTTTGTAAAACTTTGCTTTTGCAACATTTTACAAACCAGACAGTTACTACCAAATACTTGAATTTAAGTGTGTAATGTTTTGTCCTAGTAGGCTCTCCAAATATAAAAATAGCTGTGAGAAAATCTATCGTCATAAAGTTTCTCACAACTAATCTTAGTATCTTTACGTTATCTTATCATCATTTAACTACAATTTCTGTTATCATGAATATAGAGTATATTCAAAAGAATGGAGCGATTATATGTCTCAAGGTTTACCATTAAGAAGTAATATTCCTACAACTGAAAAATGGGATATCACTGATTTATTTAATAACGATGAACAATATTATGAAACTATTAATCAATTACTTAAACAAGCTCAAGCTTTTAATCAACAATTTAAGGGACAATTAACAAATCATAAGATAATTGAACAAGCTTTACATGACTATGAGAATATTTTGATTTCATTAGATAGCTTAGCAAATTATGCAGAACTGCGTTTAAGTGTTGATACGCAAGATGATTCAGCCCAAACGGTCAGTGCTAAACTATCAACGACTTATGGCAAAATTGTCAGTCAGTTATCATTTGTAGAATCAGAAATATTAGCGTTGTCTCAAAATGAACTAACTACATTAGCAGAATATACAAAATTTACACATTATATTGAACAACTTATTCAGCAAAAGCCACATCAATTATCTTCAGATGTCGAACAGGTATTAGCAAGTCTATCACCAACATTGAATAGTCCATATGATTTATATGGCACTACTAAAATGTTAGATATCACTTTCGAATCTTTCGAACATCAAGGTACAATCTACCCAATGGACTATGCCACATTAGAAAATGAATATGAAGATAATGCAGATGCAGAATTTAGACATCAAGCATTTCAAAACTTTAGTAATGCTCTTAAAAAATATCAACATACTACAGCAGCTACTTATAATATGCAAGTACAGCAAGAAAAAATTGAGGCAGATTTACGGGGCTATGACTCTGTCATTGACTACTTATTACACGGCCAAGAAGTTACACGCGATATGTTTGATCGTCAAATTGACGTCATTATGAGTGACTTAGCACCCGTTATGCAAAAATATGTTAAATTATTACAACGTGTTCATGGATTAGAAAAAATGCGATTTGAAGATTTGAAAATCTCTATAGATCCTAATTATGAGCCTGATATTACAATTGAATCATCTAAAGAGTATATATTTGGCGCGCTTAGTGTGCTTGGAGATGACTATGTCGACATGTTACATCAGGCGTATGATCAACGATGGATTGATTTTGCACAAAATAAAGGCAAAGAAACAGGTGCTTATTGTGCAAGTCCCTATGCTACACATTCCTTCGTCTTTATTTCATGGACGGGCAAAATGGCTGAAACATTTGTCTTAGCACATGAGCTTGGACATGCAGGTCATTTTAACTTAGCGCAGCAACACCAACCATTTTTAGAATCAGAAGCATCTATGTACTTTGTTGAAGCACCATCAACGATGAATGAAATGTTAATGGCAAATTATTTGTTATCCAATAGTAAAGATTTACGATTTAAACGTTGGGTTGTCGCATCTATTTTATCTCGAACATATTATCATAATATGGTAACACATTTACTAGAAGCAGCTTATCAACGCGAAGTTTATAGACTTGTAGATAACGGCGAATCTTTAACTGCTAATAAATTAAATCATATTATGTTAACTGTTTACCAACAGTTCTTTGGTAACACAGTTGAATTCACTGATGGAGCAGAATTAACTTGGATGAGACAATCACATTATTATATGGGGTTATATTCTTATACCTATTCTGCCGGATTAACAATCGGTACAGTTGTCGCTAATAAGATAAACAATGAAGGTCAATCTGCAGTAGCAGCATGGTTAGAAACACTTAAAAAAGGTGGAAGTGCTAGTCCAATTGAATTGGCTAAAACTGCTGGTGTCGATATTACAACTGATGAACCGTTAAAAGCAACAATACATCATATTTCAAATTTAGTGGATGAAGTTGAATCCTTAACAAATCAAATCGAGCAACAGTTATAAAAAATACCAAGGTTATGAAGTTTTACCATTATTATGATGATGGAACTCCATATCCTTGGTTTTGTTATTGTTCATAATGTGAACCTGTTAAATAAAAATAAACACTCTCAGCAATATTAATGATATGATCCCCTATTCGTTCTAAATGTCTAGCAGCTAGGTGTGCTTGTCCTGCAACAAATGGGTCATTATCTATTAAGTATGTTGTATTAATAATATGACTATACAAATCATCAATATCTTCATCACGTTGAATTATTTCTTTTAATAAAATGATATCGTTATTTTTAAAAGCATGGTCTAAATCTTTCAACATTAACATAGCCAATTTCCCCATCGTTACTAATCTTGTTAAGACATAATCATCTGTAATTTTAGTACGCAATCTGATTTTTGCGATACTCGCAGCATTATCTCCTATTCGTTCTAGATCAGAAGCAATTTTCAAAGAAGACATCATCATCCTTAAATCTTTAGCCATTGGTTGTTGCTTAGTAATTAACATAATCACCTTTTCATTAATATCGTAATTTTGTGCATTAATTTTTTTATCGTTATTAACCGTTTGTCGTGCGAATTGACGATCATCAATACTTAATGACATTAAAGCGTTATCTATACTAAAATACACATGGGTACCTAATCTTTGTATATCTTTTATCAAACTGTCTAACTGATCTTGATAACGTTGTCTAATAATAGTCATCATTATTAACCAAACCTTCCAGAAATGTAATCTTCAGTCTGTTTATCAGCGGGATTTGAGAAAATTTTGTCAGTATCATCGTATTCATTGACGTAACCATTTAAGAAAAATGCTGTTTTATCAGAGACACGAGCAGCTTGTTGCATATTATGAGTGACCATAACAATGGTATAGTG
The DNA here is from genome assembly GCF_017357005.1 of Staphylococcus simiae. NCBI lineage: Bacteria > Bacillati > Bacillota > Bacilli > Caryophanales > Staphylococcaceae > Staphylococcus > Staphylococcus simiae. Next base: position 1,212,749 of record NZ_CP071589.1, read on the forward strand.
TTCTTTCAACTCTTGTACCAATTCTTCAACACGTAATGTAGATATTGGATCAAGTGCTGATGTAGGTTCATCCATTAAGATAACTTCTGGTTCAATCGCTAAGCATCTGGCAATACACACACGTTGTTGTTGACCACCAGATAAACTGTAAGCATTTGTATGCAGTCTATCTTTTAATTCATCCCAAATTGCAGCACCACGTAATGATTTTTCAACAATGTCGTCTAGTATTTTTTTATTTTTAATACCATGAATTTTTGGTCCATAAGTAATATTGTCATAAATTGACTTTGGAAAAGGATTAGGCTGTTGGAAGACCATACCCACATTTGTTCTTAATTGTTCTTTTGAATATGTTGAGTCAAAAATATCTTGGTCTCTATATAATATTTTGCCTGCAGTTTTGACAGATGGTACAAGCTCAACCATACGATTTAATGTTTTGATATATGTTGATTTACCGCAACCAGATGGTCCGATAATTGCTGTGATTTGATTTTCTAAAATGTCTAAATTAATATTTTGCAAGGCATGATTGTTACCGTACCATAAATCAAGATGTTGTGTAGAATAAATGACCTTCTTTTTATTATCATCTTTAATCTTTTGATGGCTTTGAAATTCAACATTTTTATTTAGTTGAGAAATGTTTTTTGCTTGAGCTAATGTTTGAGTCATATTATTCTCTCCTTTTTACTAATCAATAATGTAAAAATCTAGTTTTATTAGAATTTTTTACTAAATTTGTTACGTAATAAGATAGCTATACCATTCATTAATACTAAAATGACTAACAATACAATAATGCCTGCCGATGCAACATTTTGGAATTCTTCTTGAGGCATTTTAGCCCATGTAAATATTTGGATTGGTAATGCTGAGAATTCATCTAAAATACTATGTGGTAGGACAAGAAGTATCGTTGGTATACCGATTAATACAAGTGGAGCTGTTTCTCCTAATGCTCGGGATAATGATAAAATAAATCCGGTTAATATACTTGGTAAAGCAGCCGGTAAGACGATACGACGAATCGTTTGCCATTTATTAGCACCTAAGCCATATGACGCTTGTCTAACTGAATTAGGTACTGCTCTTATAGCTTCTTGGCTTGAAACAATAATAATAGGCAAAATAAGTAACGTCATCGTTAAAGCTGCTGCCAAAATACTGTTACCCATTTTTAAACCTTCAATTCCTGCCCCACCTACAAACAATGTATAGCCTAGTAAACCAAAGACAACAGAAGGGACACCTGCTAAATTTGAAATACTTATTTTTATAAATTGCGTGAATTTATTATGAGTGGCATATTCTTCTAAATAGATAGCAGTTCCAATTCCTAAAATAATTGATAATGGAATAATGCTTAACATTAACCATAATGAACCGATTAATGCGCCTTTAATGCCAGCCATTGATGGTGTAGAAGACGAAAAATTTGTAAAAAATTCTATCGATAAATGCCCTGCACCTTTCATAATAGTTTGTGTAAGTAATGCTATTAATACTACTAAGCCTAGTAACGTACATGCTAAAGAAATATATTTAAAAATAGTGTTAATTATCGTTCGTTTTGTCATCTGACGATGAACCATTTGTTGATCTACTAAATGCTTATGCTCATTATTTGTTAATTCCATATTAGTACTCCTCTCTGAAACGTTTCGCTATCCATTGAGAAAGTAAATTCATCACTAAAGTAAAAATAAACAATGTGAATCCAACAGCATAAATACTGTAATAAATATCTGAACCAAATGTTGCGTCACCTGTAGCAATTTCAACGATATAGCCTGTCATTGTTTGTATAGAAGTTGTTAGACTTAATGATGAAGTTGGCGAACTACCTGCTGCTAATGACACAATCATAGTTTCACCAATAGCTCTCGAAATGGCTAAAACAATAGAAGCGACGATGCCAGATGTTGCTGCTGGTAAGACAACTTTTGTAGCAACTTCAAATTTAGTTGCACCTAAGCCATACGCACCTTCACGAATTTTATTAGGGACGGATGCCATAGCATCTTCACTGAGACTTGTAATTAATGGAATTATCATAACACCCACAACTAATCCAGGACTTAGTGCGTTGAATTCACCTAAACTTGGAATTATTGTTCTTAATATAGGCGTTACAAATGTTAAGGCAAAGAAACCAAAGACAATAGTTGGTATACCTGCCAATATTTCTAAAATGGGTTTTATAATACGTCTCGCTTTATCACTAGCATATTCACTTAAATAAATTGCAGCACCAAGTCCAATGGGTACAGCGAAAATAGTGGCAACTAAAGTAATTTTTAATGTTCCAATGATTAGTGCCCAAATACCAAATTGAGGATTAGAGCCAGTAGGATTCCAAGTTGTAGAAAATAAAAACTCACTGATAGGTACTCTTGTGAAGAACGTAATGGTTTCAGTTAATAACGTAAATAAAATTCCTAATGTCGTTAATATTGAAACTCCTGAAATCAAAGCTAAAATAATAGGTACAATTTTATCGCTATACTTTCCCTTTTTGTTATTATGTTCATTAATTAAAGTTTTAATATTTGTAGATGAAGTCATATTCAAACCTCTTTCTCTAGCTCCCAATTGAATAAATATAATAATAAAGATGAATCATTATTTAATACTCACATTTAAAAGTCCAATTACAACAATACCTTTTAATTATGAGTTATCGAAACTCGATAACGTTTCATCATTTTATTTTGAATAATGCGCTATAAAATATTATTTTTTATCTTTTGAAGCTTGTTCTTTATCTAACAACTCTTTCAAATCGTCTAATTGTGTTTGGTAATCTTTGCTTGGAGCAGCTACATATCCTGCTTCTTCAGCTGACTTACCTTTATCTTCTAGAATAAATTTCATGAAGTTTGACATTACTTTATTATCTTTTAATGCTTTTTCATTTACATAAATATATAGTGGTCTACTTAAGACATAACTACTATCTTGTATTGATTTTTTTGTTGGTTCAGTCGTTTGTCCTTTTGCATCTTTAATTTTAACTTCTTTTAATTTATCTTTATTTTGTTCGTAGAAATTATAGCCGAAGTATCCAATACCTTCTTTGTTTTTTGTTACTGATGATACAATCGCATTGGTATCTGCATTTTTCTCTGCTTTAATATCTTCTTTATTCATTACTTCATCTTCAAAGAAATCATACGTACCATGGCTGGAGTTTGGAGATACCGCGTTAATTTTCTTATCCGGCCATTTACTATCTACATCTTTCCATGTTTTAGCTTTACCTGAGTAAATTTCTTTTAATTGTTTCTTATCAAGTTCATTAACAAAATCATTGTCTTTATTTACTGCTACTGTTACACCATCTTGTGCTACCTTAAATTCTTTATATTTGATATTTTTTGCTGCTAATTTTTGTTTCTCTTCATCCTTGATCGGTCTTGAAGCATCTGCAAAGTCAATATCTCCTGATATGATTTTTTGGAAACCTGCACCAGTACCTGCTTGTCCTGCTGAAATTTTTGCTTGTGGATTTTGTTGTGCCCATTTTTCATTCAATTTTTCAACTATGGGAGCAACAGTTGATGATCCGTCACCTTTTGCTTGTCCTTGAAGGTCACTTTTATTACTATTTCCTCCTCCGCATGCGCCAAGTAAAAGTGTAGCTCCGATAACTGTTGAGCCAACCATTTGCCATTTTTTCATTGAAAAATCCTCCTGTTATGTAACTCAAATAATAACTATGTTTTGCTTACAATTTCATGATAACCGACAAATGTTAACTACGTTTTGAGATAATGTAAAAATTCAGCAAAGGATTGTTAAGACTTTGTAAAAAGATGAATGACTATTAATAAGTCATCTATGATAGTTAAAAATATTGTTTATAATAGAAGAAATACAAAAAAGACCCTCACTAAAATCAATGAGAGTCTTAAGTTATTTAATTATTAAATTTTGAAAGAACTGTTATTGTTCTTCAGAGTCTACGTGACTCCAACCTTTTTTAGTTAAAGTGATTTTACCAGTTTCAATATTAATCATTTTCTGTTTATAAAGATGACCAATTGCTCGTTTAAATGAGCCTTTACTCATGTTAAAGACTTCTTTAATGGCTTCAGGACTCGATTTATCCCAAAATGGTAATTCACCATCATATTCTACTAATAAATCAAAAACTACCTGACCATCATCGTCTAAACGTTCATGTGCTAATGGCAAGAATGAACCATTTAATTCACCTTTGTCATTATGTCCTATAATACGAACAGATACCAGTTCACCTAGACGAGGTTCAGCTTTACGTTCTGATTCATGAACAAATATTTTATGGCCATCATTACTTAATAAGAAACTACCAATTCTTAATACACGATATGGTCTAGCTTCTATTATTTCATTTTGTAAATGATCATCATGTACTGGTGAATACATTTTATCAACAATTGATTCACTCGCTAATCGACCAAACATTTGATTTTCACGATCTATTCTTAGTGTTACTAATATTTGATCACCAGCGACAGGCCATAATGATTTAACTTTAGGTAAATCTTCCCATGGTACTAATACTTCACGTGGTAACCCTACATCAATACGTGCACCATCACGATCAGTTTTTAATACTTTAGCAAAATCATATTTATCTTTAGTAATCTCAGGCATATTTTGTGTCGCAAATAATTCACCTGAACGGTTAGGGTAAATGAAGAAACTATATTCTTCACCTACTTCTAATTCATCGTCGTCATTTATTTCAGATTGATTTAATTTCACTTGTTCGCCATTTGGTCCTTTTAATAGATAGGTTGAACCTTGCAAACCAGTGACTTCTAAAAACTCAATTGAGCCTACTATATCTTTATCTAATGCCATGTTATTCTCCTTCTGGTCTTATATTCTTTATAATTATAACATGACTGAGACAATCTATCATTACAACTTATATGAGGTCGAAACTATTGCGAATTTATGATATAATTCATCCGTTAGAATATCGATAGTAAAAAGGAGAAAATGCATGTTACAAGTAACTGATGTTAGTTTACGCTTTGGTGATCGTAAACTGTTTGAAGATGTAAATATTAAATTTACAGAAGGTAATTGTTATGGATTAATTGGTGCTAATGGTGCAGGTAAATCTACATTTTTAAAAATCCTATCTGGAGAATTAGATTCACAAACTGGCCACGTATCACTTGGTAAAGATGAACGTTTAGCTGTTTTAAAACAGGATCATTTCGCATATGAAGATGAACGTGTATTAGATGTCGTGATTAAAGGCCATGAACGATTATACCAAGTCATGAAAGAAAAAGATGAAATTTATATGAAACCTGATTTCAGTGATGAGGATGGTATTCGTGCTGCTGAACTTGAAGGCGAATTTGCTGAAATGAACGGATGGAATGCTGAAGCTGATGCAGCCAACCTACTTTCAGGTCTTGGTATCGATCCATCATTACATGATAAAAAAATGTCTGAATTAGAAAACAACCAAAAAATTAAAGTTCTTTTAGCACAAAGTTTATTTGGCGATCCAGACGTATTACTACTTGATGAACCGACAAACGGTTTGGATATTCCTGCAATAAGTTGGTTAGAAGACTTCTTAATTAATTTTGATAATACAGTTATTGTTGTATCCCATGACCGTCACTTTTTAAACAATGTATGTACACATATTGCTGACCTTGATTTTGGTAAAATCAAAGTATACGTGGGTAACTATGATTTCTGGTATCAATCAAGTCAATTAGCACAAAAAATGGCTCAAGAACAAAATAAGAAAAAAGAAGAGAAAATGAAAGAGTTACAAGACTTTATCGCTCGTTTCTCTGCCAATGCTTCTAAATCTAAACAAGCAACAAGCCGTAAAAAACAATTAGAAAAAATAGAATTAGATGATATTCAGCCATCTTCTAGAAGATATCCGTACGTTAAATTTACACCTGAGCGTGAAATTGGTAATGATTTATTAACTGTACAAAATTTATCTAAAACAATTGACGGTGAAAAAGTTTTAGATAATATTTCATTTACTATGAATCCAAATGATAAAGCTATTTTGGTTGGAGACAGTGAAATCGCTAAAACAACTTTACTCAAAATTTTAGCTGGAGAAATGGAACCCGATGAAGGATCATATAAATGGGGTGTAACAACATCATTAAGTTACTTCCCTAAAGACAACTCTGAATTCTTTGAAGGTGTCGATATGAACTTAGTTGATTGGTTAAGACAATATGCGCCTGAAGATGAACAAACTGAAACTTTCTTACGCGGTTTCTTAGGACGTATGCTATTTAGTGGCGAAGAAGTTAAGAAAAAAGCAAGTGTCTTATCTGGTGGAGAAAAAGTTCGTTGTATGTTAAGTAAAATGATGCTTTCTAGTGCCAATGTTTTACTTTTAGATGAACCAACAAATCACTTAGATTTAGAAAGTATTACAGCTGTTAATGATGGCTTAAAATCTTTCAAAGGATCAATTATATTTACTTCATATGACTTTGAATTTATTAATACAATAGCTAATAGAGTCATTGATTTAAATAAACCAGGTAGTGTATCTAAAGAAGTTCCATATGAAGAATACTTACAAGAAATTGGCGTTTTAAAATAATATTTTAAAATTATTATATTTATAAATTGCACAATCAAGAATTATGGTGTAAAATAACATTATAACCATTGACATGGCAAACACAAATCCCCTCACTATGGTGGTAGTGAGGGGATTTAACTGTGTGGCTTTAGCACCTGCTATTTTTTACTTTTTTCATTAAGCCAATATGTGAAAAAAGCAATGGCACAACCTGAAATAATCGTGCCTAAAACGTTAATAATTACCATTGACATGGTAAACAACCTCCTTCCGTGTCAAATTGACTGGTTATGTGGTATTGGGACAGAAATAAATTTTAAATAAAATTCATTTCGTAATCCTATCCCCAGCAAGACTGTCTAGATTTGTAAAACGTTGATTGATCAGCATTTTACAAATCAGACGGTTTTTTTGTTTACATTTGATTACATCAAATGCATAAGAGCCACTAAGCCCCTACTTCGTAGTGACTGTTTTATTGTTTACATTTGATTGCATCAAATGCATAAGAGCCACTAAGCCTCTACTTCGTAGTGACTGTTTTATTGTTTACATTTGATTGCATCAAATGCATAAGAGCCACTAAGCCCCTACTTCGTAGTGACTGTTTTTTGTTTACATTTGATTACATCAAATGCATAAGAGCCACTAAGCCCCTACTTCGTAGTGACTGTTTTATTGTTTACATTTGATTACATCAAATGCATAAGAGCCACTAAGCCCCTACTTCGTAGTGACTGTTTTATTGTTTACATTTGATTGCATCAAATGCATAAGAGCCACTAAGCCCCTACTTCGTAGTGACTGTTTTTTTGTTTACATTTGATTACATCAAATGCATAAGAGCCACTAAGCCCCTACTTCGTAGTGACTAAGTGGCTCTAAATTTTCTGTTTATTTAAAAAAATCTAAATTATCGGTTTACATACATAATTGTCATATGTATAATGAATGCATATCAACTTAATAATATTTTGATGAGGCGCATCAATCAAGAGTAAGTATTAGATTACTGTCTGCTAACAGCTAATACTGAAAGGGTGCGATGCCGAAACGATTATAATAGCAGTTATAATTTGTTGGACTTTTTGGTTAAGAGCTAAGAGTTTGTCATTATTCAAAAATAATGGAGTGCATCACTTGTATATAAATTTAGAACAAGTTCGCATTCCGAACTTGTTCTTTTTTATTATTGTGTGCCCTCTTCTAAAAATGGGAGGACAAAAAAGTGTCAAGAAGTGTTTTAAAATTTGGCGGATCTTCCGTCAGTGATTTTACCAAAATAAAAAATATAGCTGAAATGCTAAAAACACGTGTTGAAAATAATGAACAGCTCATAGTTGTAGTTAGTGCAATGGGAAAAACAACAGACCTGTTAATGGAAAATGTTTCAACATTAACATCTACTCCAAAAGATCAAGAATTAGCACTACTTTTATCTACTGGTGAACAACAAACTGTATCCTATTTATCAATGGTCTTAAATGACATTGGTGTAGGAGCTAAAGCTATGACTGGATATCAAGCTGGTATTAAAACAGTTGGACATCATCTTAAAAGTAAAATTGCTGAAATTAATCCTCAAACATTTGACAATGCATTTGAACAATACGATGTTTTAGTTGTAGCTGGATTTCAAGGTATTAATGATGATTTCGAACTTACAACACTTGGCCGTGGAGGTTCAGATACGACCGCAGTTGCCATTGCAGTAAGTAACGATATCCCTTGTGAAATTTATACCGACGTCGATGGTGTATATGCTACAGATCCTAGAATTTTACCTAAGGCTAAACGCTTATCTTATGTATCATACGAAGAAATGATGGAAATGAGTGCCCTTGGTGCAGGTGTTCTAGAAACTCGTAGTGTGGAATTAGCGAAAAATTACAATATCCCCCTTTATTTAGGAAGAACTTTATCAAATGTGAAAGGAACTTGGATTATGTCAAACAAAGAATTATTAGAAAAGAAAGCAGTAACCGGTGTAGCGTTAGACAAACATATGATGCATGTAACGATTACTTATCCACTGCCAGATAATCGTTTATTAACTCAATTATTTACAGAACTTGAGCAAGGCTCTGTTAATGTCGATATGATTTCTCAAATCGTTAATCATGATGGGTTACAACTTTCATTTACGATAAAAGACAATGATGTATATCAAATTTCTACTATTTTTGAAAATCTGAGACATCAATTTGAAGCATTAGACTATAAAATAAACGAGCATTACGTCAAAATTTCATTAATTGGTTCTGGCATGAGAGATATGTCAGGTGTTGCGTCAAAAGCGTTTATGACTTTAATAAACAATAATATCGCATTTTATCAAACTACAACATCAGAAATTAGTATTTCTTACGTTATTGATTCTGAAAATGGAGAAATAGCTGTAGAAAAACTTTATGACGCATTTGATATTTAATGTTAAAATTATTATTAAAATATTCTAAAAATTTTTATTATTACAAATTGGAGTGACTGTATTATGACAAAATTAGCTGTAGTTGGAGCAACTGGATTAGTAGGAACTAAAATGTTAGAAACTTTAGATCGTAAAAATATTCCATTTGATGAGTTAGTATTATTTTCATCACCACGTTCAGCTGGTAAAGAAGTTTCTTTTCAAGGTAAAACGTATGTTGTTCAAGAATTAAATGAAGATCGTGCACAAGAACATTTTGATTATGTCTTAATGAGTGCCGGTGGTGGTACAAGTGAACATTTTGCTCCCCTTTTTGAACAAGCCGGTGCTATTGTAATTGATAATTCTAGTCAATGGCGTATGACTGAAGATGTAGATTTAATTGTACCAGAAGTGAATGAACCAACATTTAGTAGAGGTATTATTGCTAACCCTAACTGTTCTACTATTCAATCTGTTGTACCATTAAAAGTATTACAAGAAGCTTATGGCTTAACTCGAGTAGCTTATACTACTTATCAAGCTGTATCTGGATCTGGAATTAAAGGTAAGAGAGATTTAACTGAAGGTGCCAATGGTAAAGAACCTGAAGCATATCCACATCCAATTTATAATAATGTATTACCACATATTGATGTATTTCTTGACAATGGTTATACCAAAGAAGAACAAAAAATGATCGATGAAACACGTAAAATTTTAAAACAACCTGACTTAAAAGTAACTGCAACATGTGCGCGTGTACCTGTGCAAGATAGCCATAGTGTTGAAATGGATGTTACGCTTGCCAAAGAAACAACTGCCGAAGATATTAAAGCATTGTTTGATAAAGATAGTCGTGTAGTATTAGTCGATAATCCTGCTAATAATGAATATCCTATGGCAATAAATTCTACTAATAAAGACGAAGTATTTGTAGGACGTATTCGTCGTGATGATTCATTAGATAATACCTTCCATGTTTGGTGTACATCAGATAATTTATTAAAAGGTGCTGCATTAAATGCAGTACAAGTACTAGAGCAAGTAATGAGTCTAAAAGGAGAGAAATAATATGACACATTTATTCGAGGGCGTTGGTGTAGCATTAGCTACCCCATTCACAAATAATGAAGTGAATTATGATGATTTAAGACAACATGTTTCATTTTTATTAGAGAATAATGTTAAAGCGATAATCTTTAATGGTACAACTGCTGAAAGCCCAACTCTAACTGATGATGAAAAAGACCATATATTAGAAACAGTTGTAAATTTAGTAGATGGACAAGTACCTGTTATAGCTGGAACTGGAACAAATGACACTGAGAAATCTATTAAATCTTCTGTACGTGCACGTCAATTAGGTGCTGATGCAATTATGCTAATCACACCATACTATAATAAAACTAATCAACGTGGTTTAATTCAACATTTTGAAACGATTGCCAATGCAGTAGAATTACCAGTTGTCTTGTACAACGTTCCATCTAGAACGAATATGACAATAGATCCTGAAACGGTAGAAACGTTAAGTCACAATCCTTATATTGTTGCCTTAAAAGATGCAACGAATGACTTTGACTATTTAAATGAAGTACAACAACGTATTAATCAAGATGACTTTGCATTATATAGTGGCAATGATGATAATGTAGTTAAATATTATCAACAAGGTGGAAATGGCGTTATTTCAGTTATTGCAAATGTTATTCCACAAGAATTTCAAAAATTATATGACGCACATCAAAATGGTCAAAATATCGAAACTTCATTTGAACCTATCAATGAACTATTAAATGCGCTAGCAGTGGATGTCAATCCAATTCCAATTAAAGCATTAACTAGCTATCTAGGTTTTGGTAATTATGAATTACGCTTACCTCTGATTCCATTAGAACAAGCAGAAACTACAGTCTTACAACAAGCTTATGATACGTTTAAAGCAGGTGAACAATAATGAAAATTTTATTAATTGGTTATGGAACGATGAATAAACGCGTTGCACGTTTGGCTGAAGACAAAGGTCATGAAATTGTTGGTGTGATTACACCTGAAAATAATAACGACTTACCTTACAAGACTTATCAACATATATCAGAGGTTACTGATGCAGATGTAGCGATTGATTTTTCAAATCCCAATTTATTACTACCATTATTAGATGAAGACTTCACGCTACCTTTAGTTGTCGCAACAACTGGTGAAAAAGAACAGATCATTACTAAGTTAGAACAATTAGCAACACGTATGCCTGTATTTTTCAGTGCAAATATGAGTTATGGTGTTCATGCTTTAACTAAAATATTAGAAGCTGCTGTACCTCTACTACAAGATTTTGATATTGAATTAACTGAAGCACATCATAACAAAAAAGTAGATGCACCTAGTGGCACTTTAGTTAAACTGTATGATGTAATCGAGTCATTACGCGAACAAACAAACCCTGTATATGATAGACATGAAATTAACGACAAACGACAACCACAAGATATTGGTATTCATTCCCTACGTGGAGGTACTATTGTTGGTGAACATGAAGTATTATTTGCAGGTACAGATGAAACAATTCAAATTACTCATCGTGCACAATCAAAAGATATCTTTGCCAATGGCGCAATTCAAGCTGCCGAACGCTTGATTAATAAACCAAACGGATTTTATACATTCGATAATTTATAATTTTATATTAAGGAGACTTTAACAATATGGTACAACATTTAACAGCGGAAGAGATTATTCAATATATAAGTGATGCTAAAAAATCAACACCTTTAAAAGTTTATGTCAATGGTCAATTTGATCATGTCGACTTCCCTAAGACTTTTAAAGTGTTTGGATCTGAAAATTCAAAAATTATATTCTGTGAAGCGGATGAATGGAAACCGTTTTACGCTAACTACAAAGAACAATTTGAAGATGTAGAAATTGAAATGGATCGTCGTAATTCTGCTATTCCATTAAAAGATTTAACAAATACGAATGCGCGTATTGAACCAGGTGCTTTTATTAGAGAGCAAGCAATTATTGAAGATGGTGCTGTCGTGATGATGGGAGCAACAATTAATATTGGCGCTGTCGTTGGTGAAGGTACGATGATTGATATGAATGCTACGTTAGGAGGTCGTGCTACTACAGGTAAAAATGTACATGTAGGTGCAGGTGCTGTATTAGCAGGTGTTATTGAACCACCAAGTGCATCACCAGTTGTTATTGAAGATAATGTTCTTATCGGTGCCAATGCTGTTATTCTTGAAGGTGTCAGAGTTGGCGAAGGTGCCATCGTTGCTGCTGGTGCTATTGTTACACAAGATGTACCTGCTGGTGCAGTAGTTGCAGGTACACCAGCGAAAGTAATTAAACAAACTTCTGAAGTTGAAGATTCAAAACGTGAAATCGTTTCAGCTTTAAGAAAACTAAATGATTAAATCATAGTCAAAGTTGATTGCTAGTTTTTAATATTTCGAAATGAGCATATGGTTTAAATCATTCATTTCCAATAGAGTATGACATAAAAAAAGAATATAAAGAATTGGTTACTATTGGCAGTAACTGTCTGTATTATAAAATATTGATTAACTAATTATTTATAATACTAGTCAGTCTTGCCGGAGTGGGAGTGACCCGTCTAGAAAAGTTTAAGGATTACAGTTGACACTATTCGTGCAACTGCATTGGGACCCAACAAAGAAAAATTTTAAAAGGATTACAGTTGCACTATATGTTCAACTGTATAAAAGCTACTAAAGATTGTAAATCTAAGTAGCTTTAAATGTGCAAGCTGGGCAAGGGACCCAACATAGAGAAACTGTTTCACAGTTTCTACAAGCAATGCAAGCTGGGCAAGAGCTACTAAAGATTAAAATCTATAATAAATGATTACAATTGATTGCTAGCGCAACAATTGCATAAGAGCTACTAAAGATTAAAAATCTAAGTAGCTCTAAATGTGTAAGACGGGCATCTACGAAATAATTTATTTTGAATCGATTATTTCTCTCCCACTCCTTTCTTTATATCAATAACTGACACAGTAACAACTTAGTTATAATAACTAAACAATTAAGTGTTTACTATTTGTTTGACGATGTAACCATACTGCACTAATAATATAATATTTTATGAACAAAGGGCTGATAAATATGAATGAAATAGAATTTGTAACACAGCACAGACGCCATCTTCACCAACATCCAGAGTTAAGTTTGCATGAATTTGAAACAACAACATATATTAAGCAATTTTTAGATGACCTCAATATTACATATGACTGTCCACTTGAAACAGGTGTGATAGCTTATCTTGAAGGTAATGGATCTCATACTTTAGCTTTTAGAGCTGATATTGATGCCCTTCCTATTTTTGAAGAAAACGACGTACCCTACCGAAGTCAAACAGACAATGTTATGCATGCGTGTGGACATGATGGTCACACAACAGCATTAATGTTGTTCGTAAAACGCTGTAAAGATTTAGCTGATAACGGTAAACTTCCTCAAAATGTGGTGTTTATTTTCCAACCTGCTGAAGAAACTGGCGGTGGTGCTAATCGTCTAATCAAAGCTGGTGCCTTTGATAAACACCCTATTGAAGCTGTCTTCGGTATACACGTTAATCCTTTCGCTGATGAAGGTGGTGCTGTAATTAGGGATGAAGAAATTACTGCAAGCGCCACAGAGTATCGTTTTTATTTTAATGGTTTATCTAGCCATGTTGCAGATAAAGAACAAGGTCATTCATGTGGTGAAGCACTACAACATGCACTCGTACAAATATCTCAAATACAACAATTTCATCTTAATGGCTTAAAGCGTAACATTGTTCATATTGGTCATTTTGAAGCTGGTGAAGCAATTAATACAGTTCCTAGTAATGGTTATTTAGAAGGTACTATTCGCACCTATGATATTGATGATTTAACAACTGTTAAGCAACAAATGATAAAAATAGCTAAAAGTGTTAAATTATTATTTAATGTTGATTGTGAAGTGAAATTTGCTGAAGGTTATCCTCCAACAATGAATAGTCCTAAATTGCGTGCACAAGTTGAACAAGCTTTAATAGAGGCCGATTTAAAGGTTATCGACAAACCAACACCATTTTTATTCGGGGAAGATTTTAGCTTTTATGGCCAACAATTAGCCCCTGCTTACTTTGTTTTTATGGGAACACGTAACAAAGATAAAGGGTTTGTCACAGGTTTGCACACATCTCATTTGAATTTTGATGAACACGTGTTAATTGATGTGGCGAATTACTATGAAAATATTTTGAAAAATTATAAAGAGGTGTAATGTTTTGACAGCAACATGGTCAGTTAATACAGATATATTTCAACAAAATGCTGTAAAAGTTAAAAATAATCAACCCATTATGGCAGTTGTAAAAAATAATGCTTACCATTATGGTTTAGCATTTGCTGTAGATCAATTTTTGCAAGCTGGTATTACAACATTTAGCACAACATCATTACCGGAAGCAATACAAATTCGTCAACTTGCACCAGATGCCACTATTTTTTTAATGAATGCTGTTTATGACTTCGATGCTATTAGAGATAATGACATTCAGATGACGTTACCTTCTCTAAGCTATTACTATGAGAATAAACATCATTTGGCAGGTATACGTGTACATTTAGAATTTGAAAATTTACTACATCGTTCTGGTTTTAAAACTCTGGCAGAAATTAAAGAAGTCTTGACAGATCATAGTAACAATAATGAGCCGAAAATGATTATTAGTGGTATTTGGACTCATTTTGGCTATGCTGACGAATTTGATGTACCTGATTATGACATTGAGCGTAAACAATGGCTTAATGTCTTAAATACTTTATTAGACGAAGGTCATCATTTCGATATGATCCACGCTCAAAATAGTGCTAGTTTTTATCGTGAAGGTCAAGTAGTACTGCCCTATCATACACATGCAAGAGTGGGTATTGCTTTATATGGTTCTAGACCATATAGTTCCTTAAACAACAATGATATTATCCAATCTTTAACAGTAAAAGCAAATGTTATCCAAGTACGCGAAGTACAACAAGGTGATTATTGTGGGTATAGTTTTGCCTTTGAAGCAACTAGAAACCATACAAAACTTGCTGTAGTTGATATAGGTTATGGGGATGGTATTTTAAGAAGTCGTGCTCAACATGAAGTGATAATAAATAATCAACGCTTTCCTATTCGAGCATTGATGATGAGTCATATGTTTGTTGAAGTTGATGACTCAGTGCAAGCACAAGATGAAGTAATATTATATAATAATGATATGCGCATCGATGAGTTTACCTTTAAGGGTGTTGGTGCAAATTCAGAACAATTAAGTGCAATGAATCATGATTCTTTACAAAAGGAGTATTTCTAATGACTGTAAAATATAACGCTTCAGGCGAACTAACGATGAATGACATGAGTCTAAAAACAATTGCTCAAAGTTTTGGTACACCTACAATTGTATATGATGAAAATCAAATTAGAGAGCAAATGCGACGTTACCATCGTGCTTTTAAGGAAAGTGGCTTAGCATATAACATTTCCTATGCTTCCAAGGCATTTACATGTCTACAGATGGTTAAACTTGTTGCAGAAGAAGATTTGCAATTGGATGTTGTGTCAGAAGGAGAACTATATACAGCTTTAGAAGCTGGATTCGACGCTAAAAAAATTCACTTTCATGGTAACAACAAGTCTAAACAAGAAATTAGATATGCGTTGGAAAGTGGTATTGGCTACTTTGTTATTGACTCACTTGAAGAAATTGACTTAATCGATAAATATGCCAACGACACAGTAAATGTCGTTCTACGTGTTAATCCAGGTGTTGAAGCACATACCCATGAATTTATTCAAACTGGACAAGAAGATAGTAAATTCGGTTTATCTATTCGATATGGTTTAGCTGATCAAGCTATTGACAAGATTACACAAAGTAATCATCTCTATTTAAAAGGAATTCATTTCCATATTGGTTCACAAATTGAAGGCACAGAAGCAATGATTGAAACAGCTAAAATTGTCTTAAACTGGTTAAAAGAACAACAAATTGAAGTGGAGCTTTTAAATCTTGGTGGTGGTTTCGGCATCAAATATGTTGATGGTGATCAAAGCTTTCCAATCGAAGAGGGTATCGCAGAAATTACTACAGCAATTAAAACTATAGCACATGAATTAAGTTACCCCCTACCTGAAATTGGCATAGAACCAGGTCGTTCAATTGTTGGTGAAGCTGGTGTTACTTTATATGAAGTAGGTACGATCAAGGATATTCCAAATGTTAATAAATATGTTTCTATAGATGGTGGCATGAGTGATCATATCAGAACAGCCTTATATGGCGCACAATATGAAGCATTACTTGTTAATCGACATGAAGAAGCCAACGATACAGTAACTATTGCTGGTAAGTTGTGCGAATCTGGGGATATTATTATTAAAGATGCTAAATTACCTTCTTCTGTTAAACGTGGCGATTATTTAGCTATATTATCTACAGGAGCATATCACTATTCTATGGCTTCAAATTATAATCAAATGCAGAAACCTTCAGTTTTCTTCTTAAAAGATGGCAAAGCACGTGAAGTCATAAAACGCCAATCGTTAAGACAGCTCATTATTAATGATACTAAATAAGTGTTGTAGAAATATATTTCACATTCATTTTAAAAGTAAAATAATTTGCGAT
Source organism: Staphylococcus simiae (assembly GCF_017357005.1). Classification (NCBI taxonomy): domain Bacteria; kingdom Bacillati; phylum Bacillota; class Bacilli; order Caryophanales; family Staphylococcaceae; genus Staphylococcus; species Staphylococcus simiae. Next base: position 1,229,434 of record NZ_CP071589.1, read on the forward strand.
AAATAATCTTTAATTTTAACCTTTTAATTTTTACAATTAGCACTCCCATTTTAATTAGTGGTGGATTTTATAATCAACTTAGCCACTTATAAATAAAAAAACCATATCTTATTACTATAAGTCAAAGTTTAAAGCTTATTGTAGTAAGGTATGGCTTTATTTTTATTTTAATATTGTGTTCTTTTAAACGATATTAAAGCAACTGTATAAAATACAGCTATATATACTATAGTCAGAATAATCATTAATAACAGTTGATGGTTGAAATCAGCAACGCTATCTATCTTTGTGAAATGAGACGGTAAAAAGTGAAATTTATTAGTTGCACTTGTCACTCTATCAAAAACAAATGCTAAAATAATAACAACAATTGTTATACTATTATTAAATTTGGTGGATACCATAACACCTAAAAACACAAGAATCAATACTGTTAGTATAGTTGCTACTAATTGTAAAATCGTCAATGAATCGTATAGTTTATCACCTAGTAATATAGAATGCGAAGAGTATGAATGTTTATTCGCATAGAATAAATAAACAATCGTAGTAGCTATAGAGATTCCAATTAACGTCAATACAAAAGTTAGTACTATAGAACAAAGTTTTTGGTTGAAAATTTTAGCTCTATTTTGGTCTTTAAAAAATAATAAACGTCCCGAGGATATCTCATCATAATATAGTTGACACGTTATCATCCCAAATAATAAAAGTGGTAAAACCATTTTTAATTGTGTATCATAGACAGCCAATAATAATTCCAAAAAATTGACACTTGAAGGTTGATCTGATTCTAAAGCTATAAAATTACTTCCTAATAAATCGCTTATAAATATAAGTAATGGATAAAAACTAATAACAATTAAAAAGAAAGTAGTCTTTAATTTAAAAGTATAATTTAAGATTTGTTTAAACATTTGCTCACCACTTTATTGGAAATAAGAAGATAATTGATTATCAATATTTTCTACTGTAATTAAAGTATTATGAGGAGAAATTTCTTGATTTATGAGTTGAAAATTATTATTTTCATTTATTATTTCAATAGAATTATGATTAATAGCTATAATAAAATTAAACTTACTCATTAGTTCTTCTCTATTGTCAATTTGTTGTAAATATATTATACGCAGTCTATCTAAATAGTCATATTTTGTTAATTCTTTTATTTCACCATTTTCTAATAATACTAAACGATTACATATTTGGCTTAATTCATTTAGTTGATGACTAGAAATCAAAAAAGTGGCCGCATATTTAGATGCATAGTCTTGCAATAATTTAATAAGTTGTTCGATTCCTTTAGGATCTAGTCCAATGAATGGTTCATCTAAAACAGCAATTTTAGGTTCAGTAATTAAAGCTATAGCTAAGCATAGACGTTGTTTCATACCAAAAGAAAAATGCTTAACTTTTTTATTGTCATCAGCTAATCCAACAAATTTCAAAATCTCAGTTATTTTCGGGATAAACTTATTTAAGTTATTTACTGTTAAATAAAATAGTAAATTTTGCCGAGAAGTAAAATTTGGATAATAAATTTGATTAATCATAAAACCAAATTCAGTTAACAAATTATCTTCGTCATTAATATTAGTATTATCATAATAAATTTCACCTGTGGTTGGCTTTTGACATTTCGCAATGATTTTCATTAAAGTTGTTTTACCTGCCCCATTTTTACCAATTAGGCCAACAATGTCCCCTTTATTCAATTCTAAATTGATATTATTTAAAATGAGAGTTTGATTTTGGTGGTATTTTTTCGAAATATTCTGTAACTTTAACATATATATAATTCCCTTTTCTTAATAATTGCTACAATAGATAGAATAGCAAAATTAAATAGTGCAATAAAAATTAGCTGTGATTGTTCTTTCATATTTTCATTAATAGAGATTTCAAAATCTAAAAGAATTAAAATTAATACTTTAGTTTTAGAAATCAAAATGGATTTTACCATTTGATTCGTTTACCACGCCAGCCAAAATAAAAGCGTCGTATTTGAAGATGTAACAATTTAAAAATACTTTCCATGGTTGACGCGCCTTTCTTTTAAATGCCTTTACTCAATTATATATTATTTATATATAATTATAAATGTTTCTCCTAATACATCTTTAAAACTCCCCTGCTAGTTACAATGTCACTTTTTAATTTTATGCTTTTTATAGTAAGACAGAATGATAAAGATAATTATCATATAAATAGTTAAAAAAACAACATCATTAAAATTAAAATTATATTGGCTTAATGTAATATTATCATCTTTTAAATGATTTAATGTATCATTAAAGTGCTTGTGGTATTGTGGTGTGTCTATGAGATGAAGATTAAACATATAATAGTATAAATCTAGAAACATAATATTAGTAAAAATATACAATTTATTGTTAGTAGTTTTAAAGTAAAAGTAAGCTGCTATTAAAATAGGTATCGTTAAAATAAATATGAATATTAACAACACATTTAATTTCAAACCAACTACCGATAAAATACCATAAAATATTAAATTAAGAACTAGACTAATAAGAATATATATCAATAGTAATCACCTCATAATTCCAAGCACACTCTATTTTATAATTATATTATAAGTACTATATTATAATTATTTCAAGCACAAAAAGAGCCTCTCACAATTGAGAGGCTCTTCTATGTTACTCATAAAATAAGCATATTAAAAACACCTTACATCTTGGTAAGGTGTTAGTTAATCAATGATTATATATCAAAAGATTAAAGTTTTACAACGTTTGCAGCTTGAGGACCGCGATCGCCTTCAACTACTTCAAACTCAACTGCCTGACCTTCTTCTAATGATTTGTAACCATCTTGGTTAATTGCTGAAAAATGTACGAATACATCATTTTCTCCTTCAACTTCGATAAAGCCGAATCCTTTTTCAGCGTTAAACCATTTAACTGTACCTTGTTTCATATTCTGAAACCTCCAAGACTAAAATTCATTCAATATGCTTATTCGCATATTACAAAAAATACATGTAATATATATCAAATATTCTTTGCAATATGGAATAAAACATCTGCTTAACTATTATTATAGATGATTTACTGCTAAATTGCAATATAATAATCAAAAATTAGCACTTAATCAACTATTGGAAGTTTATAATAAACTTCATTATCTTGTAATACTATAAAACTATAAAATATTTGTAAGTCTTCTTCACAATCTTCACAAAAATTTAAATCACAATTATTATAAAATGCATAAATATTATATTTACCTGTAATATAATTATCAAAATCCACTTTACATTTATTAATTAATTGTTGATAATTTTCAATCATTTCATCGAATGTTTGATAATCAAATTGTTCAACTATATTATCTGGCCAGTCACTGAACAACCACCATCCCTCATAATCGGCTCTAATCTTAGCAACTGTCCACATACCAAAGACCCCTTTCGACACATAAAACTATATCTTTATTGTCATATATTTTACTATTGAAAATCAAGCCAAGTGTCTTGATATAGTACTTGTTTTTCGCATAGTAATTATTAGTTTTTTAGCTGAAAACTACGTATAATAACAGTATGGGGTGATTTTATGGAACGTAAACATGTTAAAGTATTTGGAACAGTACAAGGAGTCGGATTCCGATTCTATACTCAAAGACTTGCATTTAAATATAATATTGTAGGAACAGTACAAAATGTAAATGATTATGTAGAAATATATGCTCAAGGTAAGAAAGATAATTTAAATCAATTTATAAATAGCGTTATTGAAGGTGCTTCGCCAGCATCACATGTAACTCATCACGAAATTGATGAGTTAGAAATAGATAGTTCATTAAATGATTTCAGAACGATATAAAACGCTATATAAAGGAAGATGACAATGAGATATACAATTTCTCATATATTGGGTGTATTAGTAGGTATACCTATCGCCATCATCACATGGATTATAGGTGCAGTTGCTCTAGATGTTACTTTTTTAATTGATATAAGCATTGGTGTGCTAGGTTTTATTGCAAGCTATTTACCTATACAAAAGCTGACATCACGTAAATATTTGAATGAAGTCGGATTAACTAGAAAAGATTATCGCTATATACGTAGTCAACTAAATCAAACACATCAAAAATTGAGAGGTATCTTAAAAAGTTATGTCAATATACGCTCAATTAAAGATTTCAAACAAATACATGATATTTATCAAATATCTCGTTCTATCTATACTTCTGTTAAGCAAAGACCGTCTATGTTCTTTATTGTTGAAGGGTTCTTCTATTCCCATTTAGATAATGCATTAAATTTAGTTGAATCATATACACGTCTAGCTAAAATGCCACGTAAAACAAAAATCGACAAACAAAAATTAGAACAAACGAGAATTACACTTGATGAAGTTAAGCGAACTTTGCTAGCAGATCTAAGAAGATTAAACGAAGACGACTTTCAAAGATTAGATGTAGAAATTGAATTAAACAGATTAAGACAACAACAACATAAAGACAATAAATAAAATATGGAGGATTAATGATGTTAAATAATGACAAGCATACAAAGACGCATCCTCTTGATGATTTGCTCAACAATAACCAACAGCAATTAACAACAGATAGTTATGATAAACAACAACTGTCTATTGAAGAACAACAAAAAGTTGATCAATTGAGTCAACAAATTGAAACTTTAGACCATGATAGTTTATTATCTTATGGTGCACAATTACAACAACATATGTCGCATTTTTCTCATCAAATGCTAGACGATGTTCAAACTAAAAATGTTGGTCCTGTCGGTGATACTTTAAGTCACTTAATGGCTAAATTAAAAACTGTAAATCCTAATGATTTAAATCCGGATAAGCAATCAAAATTCAAAAAATTATTTACTAGAGCCAAAGCGTCTGTAAATGAAATCTTTTCAAGAATGCAATCAGTAAGCGCACAAATAGATCGAATAACGATTCAATTACAACAACATCAAGATCATTTAAGTAAAGATATAGAATTGTTAAATCAACTATATGATAAGAATAAAGTTTATTTTGATGATTTAACATTGTATATCATTGCTGCACAGCAAAAAAAGAATCAGTTACTTCAACAAGATCTACCAAAACTACAAGCTGACATACAACAAACCTCAAATCAAATGGAAGTGCAACGACTTGCTGATATGGAACAGTTTATTGATCGCTTAGATAAACGTATTTATGATTTACAGCTATCTCGACAAATTGCGATTCAAACAGCACCACAAATTAGAATGATTCAAAATGTTGATCAAGCATTAGCCGAAAAGATTCAAAGTTCTATTTTAACAAGTATTCCTCTGTGGAAAAATCAAATGGCTATCGCTTTAACACTCATGAGACAACGAAATGCTGTTGCGGCACAGCGTGCTGTTACTGATACAACGAATGACTTACTTACAACAAATGCTGCTATGTTAAAACAAAATGCGCTGGAAACAGCCACTGAAAATGAACGTGGCATTGTTGATATAGAAACTTTAAAAACAACACAACAAGATATTATTGATACGATTGAACAGACATTACAAATTCAGCAACAAGGTCGAGAAAATCGCCAACAAGCTGAGCAAGAACTACAACATTTAGAAAACGACTTAAAGCAACATTTGATAACTATGAAACGAGAATAATCACATCAATATTACAATTTAAATGTTGAAAAAAACTTCATAAAAAATCGAGATTTTCACTTTTTAGTTGTGATCATCTCGATTTTTTTAATATTTTATATTTAATTAACATTCTTAATAGGTATAAAGTACTACCTGACCATCTTCATTAAACTATAAAGATTTTAGTAATAGCTTTTTCAATAATGGTGATAAATGTGCAGGTAAATTTTCAACACCTTCAACAAAAAGAGCATATTGTCCATATATATTATGAATCGTTTGCTCTATGTCTTCAGTTATCGGTTCTTGACTTAAAAAGACATTAAATACTTCTATGCCAAATTTGCGTGCCATTTCTACTGCTTCATACGTATCAATAATACCATCTTGACTATAATTAAAGGCTGATGGTTCCCCATCGGAAAAGACAATTAAAAATCGTTGATGATGATGTCGTCGAATTAAACGTTCACTAGCTATTCGTATTGCTACACCATCACGATTATCATCTTGTGGCTCTAATGCCATTATTCTAGGACCATCTTTATCTAGTATTGAGTAATCATAGTTAATAATTTCACTCATTATATTGGGTTGCACGTTTTCATCCGCATCAAAGGCATCTTCACTAAAGGCTAATATTTCATGCTTAATATTTAATGATTTCAATGTCTCATGGAATAAAACAACACCTTTAATCGTTTCAGTCATTTTATCATGCATACTAGCAGAAGCATCAATTAATAATGTAAAGGTAGCATCAAAGGACTTACTTAAATCTTGCTCTTTGTAGAATAGTTTATATTGGTCATCAATAAACCAATTAATTAAATCTTTTTGCAAACGACCCTTTGATAGATTATATCGAGCATCTTGATGTTCGCGTTCAATGGTTTTTTTAATAATTTGAATTAAATCTTTAATCTCAAATTGCACTTCACTGCGTACGTCTTGATATTCACTAATGTATTGTGGTTCAATTTGTGGAATTTGCCACTCAATAGCAACATTTTTGTTAATACCATCTAATTGAAAGGCACTATTTTGTCCTGTAGCGCCACCTTCTTTATCATCTAGTATATCATTTTGAGAGCCTTTACCCTTTTTAGTCATCATATCAGTCATATCATCAGTTGAATCGCCTTCTCTTGCTTCATCATTACCTAATGTTTCACTATTTTCACCTTCATGTAGCTCCATTTCAAGATATGCTCCACCTTGTGATTCACTATCTGCTGATTTAGTTTCAGCATGTTCACTTTCAATCTCATCATCTTCAGAAGAAGCATCCTTGCCATCGACTTGACTCGCATCCGTTCTTGTTAAATCTTCAAATTGTTGCTCTGCAATTTGTTCATAGACTGTTCTTGGTAAATAATAATATTCATTCAACATATCTTCTTGTAATATATGATCAATTTGGAACATGACACGTTGTGCTAAATACATGTTGTCTTCAGAATTCTCATTGTAGAAAAAATTAGGTAAGTATAAATACATATTAACTAAAATGTCATCTAGTTTAGGATGAATGGTAGGTATATCAAAGAAATTCTGACTTAAAAAAGCTTTTTCCAAATATAAAAATAATAAATCAGTATACTGCGTTTTAGTTTGATAAACTTTTATTTGCGATTCAGTATATGCAATTCGTGTGTTTAAACGTAAGTCTATATATTTAGCTGTATTGGGACGTTGACTTTTAATCTTATTAAAGACTCTCATGTCCTCTAATAGTTTAAAAAGTTGTTGATAAAACTTCGTATGTTCAAATTGTCTGTCATGAACAACTTCATTCACAATATCAACATCCATTAATTGATAGCCATAAGCAGCTAGCATAACATCAGTTTTTAAGCCTGCTTGCTCTATATGCTTAGGTCGATGTGACCAAAACCAACTTGTAATGAGTACATTTTGAAGTGGATTATAAAAAGGGAATTTTTGAATCTTCACTTGCGTTTGTTCATTTTTTAAAAGTAAGCGTGCTAAATCTTGTAACATCATCACTTGCTTAGCATCAAGTTGTTCGTCATTAAATTTTATGAAACGATCACTCATCATTTATCCCTCTTTAAAAGTTTAATTCAACTGCATTAATAATTGCTTGTTGCTCACGTTCATCTTCTAATTTATCAATAATCGTACGTTTTATTGCACGTTCCACTGGCATAACTGTTAACAAGTCACATAAATCAAGTAGTGCACGAATACTAGCTGCTTCTTCAGAAATTTGTCCTTGCTGTGACATAGTGCGTAAATCTTCATTAAATTTGATAATTTGTTCTATTTTAGTATCATCTTGCAATAAACTTTGTTCTTTAATGACTTCTTTTAAAATGTCACCATCTATATAATCTACATGAATTACTACAAAGCGGTTTTTAAGTGCTTCATTCATAGGTAAGGTACCAACATAACCTTCATTAATAGCAGCAATCACATTAAAACCAGGTACGGCTTTTATTACTTCACCAGTATATGGGTTTGTAATTTGTCGACGATAGTCTAACACACCATTAAGTACTGGCAAAGTTTCTGGTTTAGCCATATTAATTTCATCAATATAAAGAATATGCCCTTCTTTCATTGCCTTAATGACAGGGCCATCTACAAAGACAATTTCTTGTTGACCTTGCGAGTTAGTCTTAATTGTTTTAAAGCCTAGTAAACTTTCGGTATCTAAATCTACTGAACAGTTAACTTGATGCATAGGAATATTAACTACATCACTTAAAGTTTCAGCAAGTTTAGTCTTACCAGACCCAGTGGGCCCTTTTAATAGTATATTTTTATTTAAATCAAATAACGCTTTGGCATCATTAAATACTGTTTGATCTGAATTTTGATATTGTTTTATTGCCATTAGTCCTATCTCCTTCACCTAAATTAAAAAACTAAGACATTGAATGACGTCAATTGCCTTAGTTTAACTATTCTATTCTTATTTATAAATGTTTAATATGATATTAAACTTCTTTAAAGTAGTCCTTATAGTAGCCACCAACAAGTCCAGAATTATCTATAATTTGATAATACTCTTCTGTTTCATTAATGACATCATATTGTTTACCAACTGTTAGCATATCAGATACTGTAAATTTTTTAGCATCTGTATTGGTAACTTCTACTTTTTTAATTGGTTCCTTGTCTTTCCATGTTTCGTGTAACATACTATCTGTCTCCCTAATTATAATTAATATTGTAATGTATATATAAACGATAGACCACTATTCTCAGTAATTCGTATCGATTCAAAATCATCTTGTTGTAACGTTTCATATGGTAATTCTATTTGGTTTAATTTTGACATAACTTCATTAAATTGTGCCTGATCTTGCGTTGAAAATTCTATTTGATCGACGACGCCATAATCAGGTAACTGTATGGTTGGATTAGCTTGACATAAATGTATTTCACCACCGAGTCCGCCTGTACCGATATTAAATACTTGCACATAATAATTAGCATCTTCATAAGGCATGTACTCTGCAAATAACTCTAAGCCAAAAATACGACTTAAAATTTGACTCGTTGTAGTCACATCATTAACTTTTAAAATAACAGGACCCAGTCCTTGAACTTGATGTAAAGGATTAACAGTGCTATTGATAGATGGCATGCCAAGACCTACTCCAGAGTTATTTTCATTGGAATAAATCGAAATGACATGATTATTATAATCTTCAAAACTAAAGTACTGATTGCCATTTAATTCTTTCAACGTCGTATGAGCAATACCATGGTTATCTAATATTTCTTGATATTCTGTTAATCCTAAATCTGAAGGTGTACGCAAACCAATACTTTCAATATGCGATGTTTCAAGTTCATCTCCCGGGACTTCTATAAAATGTATTCTAGTACCTGGATTTAAATCAGCATCACCAAAGCGCATGCCTTGGTCAATGTGCTTATCAAAAGTTAAACCTAATATATCAACCATAAAATGTTTAGTTTGTTGTAAGTTGGTAGTTCCTAATGTAACACTAGTTAAACCACACATGCTAGACACCTCAATCTTTATCTTTCAGTACCATTATAACTTATTTTAACAAGATTTTATAGCAGTGACAGATTATCTATCTTTAGAAAAGTATAACTATACGTCGACGATTAAATGACTTCTATTTTATCGTCAGCAATATTAATACATACGAGTAATATAATCATATAAACCATTACATGACAAAATAAATAAAATAAGGAGACACTATCTTCCAAGGACATCACTGATGTTAATCGAGATACTGGCGGTAAGACCCATTTAAGCCATTTGAAATATATCGATTGTTGACTGATGATGTCTTCTGAAATGACTAAAAAAGTTAGTAAACATAATATTGGCCATTGTAATTTTTTGACATGATGACATATAGTTAACACAAATGTAGTCATTAATATCGCTAATAATACAATAGCAATATGTAATACAATTGCTAAAATTAATTCTCTGACAGTAATTGCTGTATCGAAAAGATTAAAGACGATTGGATAGACTAGTGAAAAAATAATAAGTGGTAATAAAACTATCAAACAAACAAGCATTTTCAAATAGAGATAAACTCTTCTATGTTTAAGATGTACATAAAAAAGATGTCTTTCAACGTTGGAATCAGAATGTAAGATGATTTTAGTTAGCCATATCGTGATAACAAACAATACAAAGACTGACAATAAATAACTTGAAACTATGTGTTGACCTCGATAAAAATATAACAATAAAATCCAAAAGATAAAAATTAAGTAAGGAGGTATAAATGAATAATTCGACCAAATCTTTTTACATTGCAATGTGATAAAGGCTCTAATCATAATTATAATCACCTACTTCTTTTATTTCTATGTCATGATGAATTAAAGTGACCAGCAAACGATTTAAATCATCACGCTTGATCATAATATGTAATTCACGATCAAAGATTTCAATATGGTGCCACATATCTATCAAATAATTGTTAAGTAACTTTATATTATTAAAATTAATGATCACATATTTATAAGTAAATTGCGACCGCAATGTATTTATCGATGTATCCTCTATTAAACCTCCATTATGTATCAGAACTTTATGACTAATTAATTGTTGTACGTCTTGATCATGACATGTCAAGATCACTGTATGTCTGTCTTTAAGCTGTAATAAATACCTTTTAATAAATGCTACTGATTTTTTATCTAAAGCATTAAATGGTTCGTCCAAGACATATAAATCTTTATTAACAACTAAACATTGAATTAGATTTACCTTTTGTCTAGTACCCAAAGAGCAATCCTTTAATTTAGTAGTTAAAAATGGATGTATGTGTAGTTGAGAAATAAATAAATCAAAGATAGGTTGTTGAAATGCAGTACGATTTACTTGTTTAATATATTTAAAATAATCTCTGATAGTTATATTTAAATTATCAGGAAAATATTCAGGTGCATAACTGACATCATTCGTTGACATAATATAACCTTGATTTGGCTTTATTAGTTTACATAATAATTTTATAGTTATACTTTTACCAGAACCATTTTTCCCTTCTAATAATGTAATGCTATGTTTAGGTATCTTAAAGCTAATATTATCTAATATATCTTGATGATTAAGACGTTTAGAAACATGTTGAAATTCAACTGCATAAGATGACATCGCATTAGGCTCCTTATTTTTGACATAACCTTAATTTAACATAACAAAGATATTGCCACATCATACTAAAGTTATAATTGCAACGGATATTAACTATTCCCTAGCCTTTGTACTAATACTTAATAATTGATGTTAATTAAGTAAAAAAATACAACGACGATATACGCCGTTGTATCAAAGTTTGTTACTATATTTTGGTCTATATTATGATTCTAATAATAAGTCTTCTGGATTTTCAATTAATTCTTTAATTGTTTTTAAGAATCCAACAGCTTCTTTACCATCAATAATTCTATGGTCATAGCTTAATGCAATATACATCATTGGACGATTTTCAATTGTATCTTGATCAATAGCAATTGGTCTAGTAATAATTGAATGCATACCTAAAATAGCAGCTTGACTACCATTAATAATTGGCGTACTCATCATTGAACCAAAGATACCACCATTCGTAATTGTAAATGATCCATTGACCATATCGTCTAAACCAAGTTTTTTATCTCTAGCTTTAACTGCCAAGTTTGCAATTTCAGCTTCGATTTCAGCAAAGTTCTTCTTATCACAGTCTCTGACAAATGGTACTAATAATCCGTCATCAGTAGAAACTGCTACACCAATATCATAATATTGTTTAGTAATCATGTCATCGCCATCAATTTCTGCATTAACTTCTGGGTATTTTTTCAGTGCTGCAACAGCTGCCTTAGTGAAGAATGACATAAATCCTAATTTAGTGCCATCATGATCTTTCATAAATTGTTCTTTTTTACGTTTGCGTAATTCCATCACATTCGTCATATCAACTTCGTTAAATGTTGTTAACATAGCTGTATTATTAGAAACTTCTAGTAATTTTTTAGCTGCAGTTTTCTTTCTACGAGACATTTTTTCTCTGATAACTGGTTTAGATGGATTTTGATTAGTTGCTTTTGGTGCTTTTTCAGGTGCTTTAGTTTGTTGTTTAGCTGGTGCTTGTTGTTTATTATCAATATCTTCTTTTCTGACAACATCATTATTTTTAGCACTTACTTCTGCTAAATTCACACCATTTTCTCTAGCATAACGTCTTGCTGATGGTGTAGCATTCACTCTTTGGTTGTTATCATCAGTTTGTTTACTTTCTTCACTAGCATTAGAAGTTTGTTCAGTAACTTCTGATTGAGTAGTTTCTTCTTTTTGTGGAGTATCGTTGCTTGCTGTTTCATTTGAAGCATTACCACTACCTTCACCAATAACTGCAATTGCTTGGCCAACTTCAACTGTGTCGCCTTCTTTTGCTAATTGTTGTGATAATACCCCTGCCTCTTCAGAAACAACTTCAACGTTGACTTTATCAGTTTCTAATTCAAGGATAGCTTCACCTTTATCGACTTGATCGCCTTCATTTTTTAACCACTCTGCAATGGTACCTTCTGTAATAGACTCTGCTAATTCTGGAACTTTTACTTCTGACATAACTTTATTTTCCCCCTAGTTATTTTTTAATGCATATTCAATGATTTTACTTTGCACCAACTTATGGATTTCCCCATCGCCTTCTGCTGGAGCAGCTCTTTGAATTCTGCCATGATAACTTAAATCATATTTATCTGCAACTAATGCTTTGATATATGGATATACAAATAACCATGCTCCTTGATTCTTAGGCTCTTCTTGTACCCATGATACTTCTGTTAAATTAGGTAATTGTGATAATAGTGCATCAATTTCCTCTTGTGGGAATGGATACAGTCTTTCAACTGCTACAAGTAAGACAGAATCATCAGGATTTTTTGCAAGTTGTTCTTTTAAATCAATAAACATTTTACCAGTTGCTAAAATTACTTTTGTTACTTTATCTTGTTGATGTTCTTCAACTAAGATAGGTTGGAAACCACCACTTGTGAATTCATCAATTGGTTTTGCGACTGTTTTATTACGTAATAAACTTTTCGGTGACATAACAACTAACGGACGCATTTGTTCTGTACCTAAACTTGCTGCTTGAGCACGTAATAAATGGAAGTAGTTACTTGAGCTGGATAAGTTGACCACTGTACTATTATTTTCAGCTGCCAGTTGTAAGAAACGTTCTAATCTTGCTGATGAGTGTTCAGGCCCTTGACCTTCGTATGAATGAGGTAGGAATAATGTTAAACCTGAGCGTTCTCCCCATTTAGCTCGTGAACTGAATAAGAAGTTATCAAATATCATTTGTGCCATGTTAGCAAAATCACCATATTGAGCTTCCCAAATATTGAAACTTTCTTTATTTTCAACGTTGTAACCATATTCAAATCCAACCACAGCAGCTTCAGACAATGGTGAGTTATGAATATCAAATGTTGCTTTTTGGTGTGGCACGTGATGTAAAGGTGTATATGTTTCTCCAGTTTCTTCATCATGTAATACTGCATGACGATGACTAAAAGTACCACGTTCACTATCTTGTCCAGTTAATCGAATTGGTGTACCATCTTGAAGAATTGTAGCAAAGGCTAATTGTTCTGCTTGAGCCCAATCCACTAAACCATCTTCTTTATTAAATGGTTCATGACGTTTTTCAAGTACTTTATTTAATTTTTTTAAAATATGGAATCCTTCTGGATAAGTAAGCATGGCATCATTAATTTCTTTTAAATGATCATAACTGAAACTTTGTTCATCAGCTTGTAGTGGTAATGCTAAATCTTCAGGTTTTTCCATATCTGGGTTATCCATTTTATCAGCTTTATCAATTTTATCATGTGCTTGTCTTAATTCTTTTTGAACATTATCAATAACTGAATTCATTTCTTCTTCAGTCATGACACCTTCTTCAACAAGCTTGTTACCAAAGACATATTCTACTGAATCGTGTTTACGAATATTTTGATACGGTAGTGGGTTGGTAATAGATGGTTCATCCATTTCATTATGTCCATAACGACGATAACCTACTAAATCTATAACAACGTCTTTATGAAATTCTTTTCTAAATTCCATAGCAATATCAATGGCTTCGATTGTTGCTTCCACATCATCAGCATTAACATGGAAAATTGGAACATCGTAACCTTTAGCAACATCAGTTGAATAAGTTGTTGAGCGACCGTCAATGGGTTCTGTTGTAAAACCAATTCTGTTGTTTGTGATAATATGCAATGAACCACCAGTTGTATATCCTTTAAGATTACCTAAGTTCATCGTCTCAAAGTTAATACCTTGACCTGGATATGCTGCATCACCATGTATAATAATTGGCATAGCTTTATGATGATCTGTCGTTGGTGCACCAGCACGATGTGTATCGTCTTGAGCTGCTCTTGTTCTACCTTCTACAACAGGCGCAACGATTTCTAGGTGACTTGGGTTATTGGCTAAAGCAATTCGTTGTGTCGTTCCGTATGAATCAGTCGTCTTAATACCACCTAAGTGATATTTAACATCACCTGTCCAACCAGCAGTTAGCTCTAAACTACCATCTTTAGGTAAGAATTTCATTGGATCTGTATGCATAAATTCTGAAATCATCATTTCATATGGTTTTTCTAACACATGTGTTAAGACATTTAAACGTCCACGGTGAGCCATTCCAATTTGAATATTATTAATACCTTCTTTACCAGCTAATGTAATTGTGCGTTGTAACATTGGTACTAACGCATCTACCCCTTCAATTGAAAAACGTTTGGCCCCTACAAAGTTTTTGTGTAAATATTTTTCAAAGCCTTCAACATATGCTAATTTTTTAAACAAATCTTTTTTCTCACTATTATTTAGCGTCACTTTATATGGCGTTTCAATGCGTCGTTTTAACCAACCACGTTCAGTATTATTGTTAATATGTGTATATTCAAAAGCAATTGGTCCTTTATAACGCTTTTCCATTCTTAAAATTGCTTCATATGCATTGTCATAAATTTCTGAAAAATGATCGGAAACAATACCTGCAGAAATCTCTTCCAAAGTCTCTTTGTCTAAATCAAATTCTTCAATTTCTAATCTAGGAACATGATTACGCTTTGGAGGATTAACAGGATAGATATCAGCTTTTAAATGCCCATATTGTCTAATGTTATCTATTAAGCGCATCACACGTTTAATTGTTCCATCACTATTTTGACTACTTACTCCATGTGATGTTGGAACAGTAGCATCATCATTTTTTATTGCATTAAACAAGACTTGTAAATCTTCAGGTACAGATGATGGATCTTGCAGAAAATCATCATATAAATCTAGCATTAAGCCTAGATTTGCACCAAAGTTTACAGGCGCCTCTGTCACTTCTTTTCTTTCGTTAGTCATTTTACACCCTCCACAAAAATGTTGAAACGCTTACAATGTAATAATATCACTTATTGTCTATTTGTTAAAGTAGATTTACCTATTTATTGTATAAAAAAGAGAATCAACAAAACCGTTGATTCTCCTATATTTTCGTGCTTATTATCGGCATTACGTTGCATTCAATTTATTACATAAATACAACTTTATTTAAAAGATAATTTTAAATGTTGTACCTTCATTTATGTCACTGTCAATTTGTATTGTACCACCATTCATTTGAATGATTTTTTGAGCAATGGATAAACCAAGTCCATTACCACCTTGGCTTCTAGCTCGAGATTTATCAACTCGATAAAATCTATCGAAAATAAATTCTTGATCTTCTTTCGGTATCCCCATACCATGATCTCGTATTTCAATAATTTTTTGCTTATTTTTCAAAAACATACTCACCACGATATGCTTGTGTTGATTATCATATTTTATAGCATTATCTATAAAGATTAAAAATAACTGTTCAAATTGATGTGGTTTCATTTTAATTTCTAAAGTCTTTGAAGTTAGATTTGTCTCGAAACGATAATCTGGATGTAATTGTTTTAATGAATGTATGCGGGAGGTAATCTCATCATTAATATTAACAACTTGTTTGTCAGAAGAAATATCATTCACATCGCCTTTTGTTAATTGCAATAATTCTTCTACTAATTTAATAATGCGATTCATTTCTTCAATTGAAATATTTAAAGATTCTTCTAATACGGCTGGATCTTTTTTTCCCCAACGTTGAATAAGATTTAAATGCCCTTGAATAATTTGTAATGGTGTTCGTAATTCATGAGAAGCATCTTCTACAAATTGTCGCTGTTGATTGAATGATTCTTCAATTTGACTCATCATGGCATTAAATGTACTTGCTAAATTTTCAATTTCTTCATAGTTTGTATTTAATTGTAATTTATTTTGAAAACCATCTCGTCTAATTTTAATCATTTTATTAGATAACGTAACTAATGGCTTGGTGATTTGTGAAGAAAATACGTAACTAATCGTCGCTGTAATAATAGTTGCAATAACGCCGAATGCAAATGCAATGATGTATAATGATTTAACAATATTATCATAATTTTCTAGAGAGTGGATTAATAAGCTATAACCTTTGAAATCTTTGGTTACTATTGGTTCGGTAATAATGAGATAATCTACCCCATGATAATTTTTCATCATTATTCTATCAGTATGTCCATAATCAAAATCAGGAACAACATGCACGGTATTATCATTTGATGTTTCAAATAATTTATTATTATGATCGTCATAAATGATTATTTCTTGAAAATTGCCTAAAGATGCATTTAAATCAAGTGCCGAAATATTTTTAACACTTTTAGAATGAAATAAATTATTGATGTCACTGGAACTTCGTTCTGCATCATCTAGCTCACTATTATGCAAAGTATCTTTTAAAAAGAAAATAATAATTAGGCAAAATAATAAGATGGTAAAGAAAGTAATCATTGTCGTAACAAGTATCCAATTATGTCTTAATTTTCTCTTTTTCATCTAATCACATATCCTACACCACGCACGGTTTCTATCATTTTATCCCGATTATATGGTTTTAATTTATTACGTAAATAGCGGATATAGACATCAACAACATTTGTTTCAACTTCACTATTATATCCCCAAACGTGATTTAAAATTTGTTCACGCTGTAAAACATGATTACGATTTTCGGCAAGAACATATAATAAGTCATATTCAGTTTTCGTTAAATCAATTTCATGACCTTCAAATGTCACTTTAAAAGCATTTTTATCTATAGTTACGCCATGTACATCAATAATATCTTTTTGTGGTTGACGACGTAATATTGCTCTTATTCTTGCTAACAATTCTTCAATATCAAATGGCTTGACGATATAATCATCTGCCCCATAATCTAAACCTGCCACTTTATCATATGTATCACTTTTCGCTGTAATGATAATAATGGGTGTTTCTTGCTGTTGTCTAATCTTGCGACAAATTTCAAGACCATTAATACTTGGAAGCATCAAATCTAGAATAATTAAATCATATTGATTATTTAAAGCCTGATTCAATCCTTGTTGTCCATCATACTCTATATCTACTTTATAATTCTCATGTGTCAATTCTAATTCTATAAACCTTGCTAAATTTTGCTCATCTTCAACAATCAAAATATGTGTCATATTTGTACCTCTTATTACTATACAATTTTAAAAAAGGGAGTAGGATAGAAATAATTTTTATAAAATTTATTTCATAATCCCACCCCGGTAAGACTGACTAGGGTTTTAAACATTGATCTCTCAATATTTTGAAAAGCAGACAGTTACTGCTAAATGCTTAATTTTAAGTGTAAAATGCATTCTGTCCCACTCTCAACTTATTGTGTACTTTTCACTTCTTATATAAATTTTAGCATAAAAAAATAATGTTGTTATTATTTTTCTCATATTTAAATTGTATATGCTTAAGCGCCATTGTTATTTATTTAATCTTTTAATGTAAGATTTTACATCATATCTAATGGTTAATTGTTATTTAAAATGAAGACAATGACTAAGTTACAGTTATTTTAATGAGGCAGATTTAAAAAGATATTATAAACTAAAAAATTTTATTAAAAATTTTACCGAAGTAATTGACAATGATTCTCAATAGTGTATAATACTATTTGAAAATGATTATCAATACCAAATAGAACATTCCCCCCCACATACGTTTCGTTCAAAATTGGATTGGTCATTTTCAGATATTCCCCTTTTATATGCCCGTAAAAGACTATATACGTTATAACAACGTTTTTTATAAAAGCAGTAAACCTTATGACACTTTAGGTTTACTGCTTTTATTAGTTGATACAGTTGGATTATATTACTATTAATTAAAGGCTCTCTAACAATTGGGACTACTATTTTGATAACCTAGCAATGCTCATACTTTTTCCATCTTGCACATTTAAAAATTTTATTGGATTCTAGTTTTCCAAATTAGAGTTTGTAAAAACTTGAGAATCGGCTTTTTGTTACATTTCTAACGCGGAAACGTCAACATCATTCACTTTATAATTTCCTTAAAGATTTAATAATATAACATATTTTTCTTTAAAAACTAAGTTGACATATACTATCGATAAGGTAATAATACACTTAAATATTTTGAATTTTCGAAATATTATACAATGTTATATCCGATCAATTTATCTTTAATTACTGGAGGTCTTATAATTGTGAAAAGAAACTTCATTTTTTTAATTATTTTTACTTTAATTAGTAATTTTGGTAGTAGCATTTTTGCTTTTATAGTTTCTTTTTATTTTCTAAAGCAGAGTAATAATGCTATTGTATTCTCAATTCTTATAGCTACTACAACTTTATCTAATATAGTATTTAAAATAATAGCTGGCTACTTCGCTGATTTATTAAACAAAAAATACCTAGTGTTAGTTACTCAATTTTTATCTGTATTAGTTTTAGCTATTTTTTCTTTAAATACCGATTCAATAGAAAATTATAAATTTGTAATTATTCTTTTAATAATTTTAGCTATGTCGGATAGTTTTTCTTCTATAGTATTTAATAGTGGAATGGTAAATATTGTAGGAGAACAATATTTACAAAAATTTATTACAGTAAATATGGTAGTGCTAAATATTATCACAATTTTTTCTCCAATTATCGGTGGGATATTATTTTCTATATTTGATATTAAAGTATTTATCTACCTAATATTTAGTACGGAAACCATTAGTCTTCTCATCCTTATTTTAATTAAAATTCCAGAAATTAGAAATAATTTGAGTGAATCTAAAGATATTATTTCTATTAAAAGATTTTTCAAAGACTATATCAAAACTTTTAAGTATATTAGTGAATTTCAAGAATTATTGATATTATTATGTTTATCACTAGCAATGAATTTTTTCTTTTCAATTTCTAATATTGGCTTGCAAACAGGTCTCGTAAAAGTTTTTAAATTTGATTCACTAACTTATAGTTTAATAGTTTCAGCATTATCACTTGGTATAATTTTAATAAGTTTAGTTTTAATAGGATTAAAAGACCTCAATATTAAAAAAATCTTACATTGTCTATCAGTGTGATGTCGTTATCTTATTTAATATTATCTTTAAATTTCATATATTCTAATGTCGAAATAAGCAAATATACATTATTTTTTATCATGTTAGTTATAGGAGTAAGTTTAGGATTATATAATGCTACTAGTAGTATTTTTAAACAAACAGTTATTCAAGATAATTTAAAAGGAAAATATTTTGGTTTAGAAACTATGGCAGCACAAATAGCTATGCCCTTAGGATATATATTAGGTGGCATACTTTTTGAAATAAATACTTATATATATCCACTTATTTTTATCACTATCGTGTTTATATTAATAATTGTTCTATTTATATTAAGAAGAAATTTTAAAATAATTTAACACAAGTTGCAGTATATATTTCTGCTAGTTATTTTAATGAAATGTACAAGTAAGTTTTATCATAGTTATATTAAAATAATAAAACCATATTCATCAAATATTAAAATCTTTAATTCACCCCCCTCAACTTAATCATTATAGTGAGGGGGGTGATTAAATATCATCTTTTAATTAGTTGCATTATTCTACGTCGATTATGTTTTCACTTTTAATAGTGCAAAGTGTGCTACATATCAATTTATATTGACTTTGCTTTCACTTTCAATCATGTTGAAATTTGAACAATACATTTCATATCAGCATATGTCCATAATGACTACGATACATTAACAGATAATTTGTTTTTCAATAACAATGTTGAAAGTACAATACAAAAAGCGCCACCTATGATACCTGCGATAATATCAGTTGGATAATGTACACCTAAATACACACGTGAAACTGAAACTAATAAAATCATTAGTGCACATAATCCTATCAATAATCCTTGTGAATAGCCATGATCTATTCGATTAATTATATAGGCTACACTGCCAAAATATGCTGTGGAACCCATGGCATGACCACTTGGAAAGCTGAAACCACTTATATCAATCAATCTTAATAATGTTGGACGTTCACGATCAAAGATATTTTTTAAAACTGGGTTTAATATGCCCGATAAAGCCATTGTTAACATAAAGAATAGTGCTTCAATTTTGTATTTCTTTAACTTTAAGTAAGCCACTAACAATAACGATAGACTCAGCATGGCACACACTTCTCCTACTTTGGTTGCACCAAGCATAATTGCAGTAGTAATAAAGCTTTCAGATGCATAAATAAAGTCATACACTTCATTATCAATCCATTTTCCTAGTCGTGATTCATGAAAAAAGGCGATAATCCCAAATATTAGTGTAAATACAATGAGTAACGAGATGCGTTTCCATCTACTCAATTATCATAACCCCCTATTGGTTTAATGCATCTTTAATCATTTTGTTAAATAAGTCTTCTTTAGTATAACTTTGTTGGTAACTAGACATTTGATCAACTATTTGTTGACGTTGATCTTCAATTTGATTTAATTCTTGCATCAATAATTGTGATGTAAGTTGATCTTCTTGAATCGTCTTACCATAACCTTTATCTTCAAAATGTTTAGCATTATCAATTTGATCTCCTCGAGATTGATCCAAACCTAATGGGATTAGTAACATAGGAATGCGTAATGTTAAGAATTCATATATCGCATTTGAACCTGCTCTACTTATTACAGTATCTGTTATTGCAAGTAAATCTGTTAAATCTTCTTTAACAAATTCATACTGTACATAGCCTTTTTTCTGAATTGATTCATCTTTCAAACCTTTACCAGTCAAATGAATAATTTGATAATTGTGTAATAAAGCATCTA
This sequence comes from Staphylococcus simiae, assembly GCF_017357005.1. Taxonomy (NCBI): domain Bacteria; kingdom Bacillati; phylum Bacillota; class Bacilli; order Caryophanales; family Staphylococcaceae; genus Staphylococcus; species Staphylococcus simiae. The sequence goes on from NZ_CP071589.1 coordinate 1,250,833, forward strand.
AGTTTTCGCGAATTGTGTCGTTTAATTTTTTACTACCTAAACTACCTCCCATGATAAGTAAGACTTTTTTATGGTTTGCAAAGCCAGTTAATTTATAACCTCTTTCTTTACTACCATTTTTCAAGTCTTCTCTAACAGTGGCACCGATAAAATCAGCTTTGTCTTTAGGTAAATAATTTAATGTTTCTTCAAATGTTGTATATATTTTCTTAGCAAATTTTAACGCAATTTTATTAGCTAATCCTGGTGTTAAATCAGATTCATGAATGATTGTAGGTATTTTTAAAGATTTAGCAGCAATAACAACTGGTACTGACACGAAACCACCTTTTGAAAATAATAAATCTGGTTTCTCTTTTTTTAATACTTTACGTGCATCTAAAATGCCTTTTAACACTTTAAAGACATCTTTAGCATTTTCTAAAGAAATATAGCGTCGTAATTTACCACTTGAAATAGCATAATATTTAATGTCTGGTAATTGAGATTCTATCATTTCTTTTTCAATACCGTTTTTTGAACCAATATAAAACGCGTCATGTCCTTCAGATAATGCTGTAGGAATTAAACTCAGATTGACAGATACATGTCCAACAGTACCGCCACCTGTAAATGCTATCTTTGTCATTTAAATTACCTCTATTCATCTAAATTTTTATAATATGCATAAAATGGTTCACCTTTGTCATATGGTGCATAATCCATTTTTTGCTCGCCTACTTTATGAAAACCAAACTTTGCAAATAATCCTTGAGCTGGTTTATTTAATGCAAAAGTGTCAGTTAAAATAATATTAACGCCTCTATTTTTAACTAAATCAATGACATATTGAAATAGTTCAGTTGCAGCACCTTTGTAATCTTTAGATCCTGTTAATCTATGTATTACATAAGCGTTATCTCTATTTATAGGCCAGTTAATGTCATCATACCATTCTGCTTGGTTTTGGTCGATAACTATAAACCCATAAATGTGATCATTTTCTTCTAAGACATATAAATAATCTTTAGCAATATCTTCTTCAAAATGTTCTATAAGTGGATATTGATCATCCCATTGATGATTATCTTGCTCTTTCATTATTCCTTTTGCTTCTTCTACAAGCTTTAAGATATTATCTAAATCTGATTTCTTACCTAATCTAATCATAAACATCACTCCATTTCATCGCTTAACTATAAAATAACCTTTCACTTTTGAAGCCAATTTGAAACAATTAATTTGTTCATTTATTGTTGTTATTATCATTTTTAAGTACTTTTGTTTTTAAATTTTACTTGTTCATCTTATAATAAGATGCCATTTATCGTAACAAATAGCAGCTAGTTAGCAAAGTAATTTGCTATGTTAAGACCATTTTTAAAAAATAATATCTGATCTCACTTACATAGCTAATATAAAAAATAAAACCTAGCAATAGAATAGACCTATGTCCATTGTTGCTAGGTTTTACTTTATCATTTCAATTGTTGTAATAATTTTTTAAGAACATCATCATCTTTGTTGGCTTTTTCAACTAATAACATTGTAAATCTGTTATTCGTTTTTTTATCAAAGACGCCATTGACAGTTAAGTGTTCATCTTGTTGGAATTTTTTGATAGCATCTTCTAATTCACTATCAAATGTTGTCGATTCATTATTTACTTTATAACCTAATGCAGATAATCCTATTTTTATAGTCTTAATATTTTTATTATCATCACCTAACTTAAACGTCTTGTCATTAGGAATGACACTTAAAGATTGGTACTTAGGCGTAGCAATATTAACATCAGGCTGAATACCTTTACCATGAATATAATGACCGTCTGGTGTTAACCATTTCATTTCAGTGTATTTTAATAAAGAACCATCTTTAAATTCTCTTGTTGTTTGAACAATACCTTTACCAAATGTTTTTGAACCATAAACTTTAGCTTTATGATAATCTTTCATTGCACCAGTAAAGACTTCAGATGCACTTGCTGATCCTTCATTAACTAATATAGATATATGCATATCTTTAGCCTCTTTTAAAGCATCATTATCCGTCTTAACAGCTTCTTTATGATCGCCTTTTTCAAGTTGTACGACTGTTTTATTTTTATCTATAAATATATTGGCCATTTTAACTGCTTCATCCAGTAATCCACCTGGATTATTACGTAAATCTAACACAATATTATTTAAACCTTGCTTATGCGCTTTTAATACTGCTGATTTTAATTCACCAGAGGTATCACTTTGAAATTTATTAATAGTTATAACGCCTACATTACCTTTTTTAGTATATTCCACACTTTTTACATGGATTTTTTCACGTTTAATCGCAATATCTTTTTCTTCGCTACCACGTTTAATCGTTAATGTAACTTTTGTATTTTCTTTACCTCGTACTTTTTTAACTACTTCATCTAATGATTGTCCTTTAACTGACTTACCATTAACTTTCGTTAAGACATCCTTAGGTTGAATACCTGCTTTTTCAGCTGGTGAACCTTTCATAGGACTAGTTACCATGATCGTATCATTTTTCTTCTGCATTTCTGCACCGATACCCACAAAATCACCTGAGACATCTTCATTAAATGACTTTGTTTGATCCTTAGTCATATATTCAGAGTATGGATCTTTTAGCTCTTTAATCATTCCATCAATTGCTGCTTGAGATAATTTTTCAGAGTTTTGTTTCTTATAATAATCTTTGTTTAACGTTTTATAAACATATTCAATTTTATGTAAATTAGCTCGATCTGTTTTATTCAAACCACTTATCTTATTATTGATAAATATGTATGACACGATTGTAAGTGCAATAGTAATAAGTACTATAGCAATGAGTAACACTATAAAATGCCATAATTTCAAATTAATTATTTTCGAACGTTTATTCTTATTTTTTTTAGACTTATTCGATGTCTCGTCTGGAGACTGATTTTGATATTTCGACGATTGATCTTTATCCATTGTTTCACTTCCTTAGATGTACAATTTACATTTATGTAGTTTATCATATCAATATCTTAGTTATAGCGCACTATTTTTAATAATAATTGTATTATAATATTTCAAACACACACAATTTAAAGTTGCTATCAATTTATTAGTATGAGTATTGACATTTATTTTATTGATATTCAATCAGCCCTAAATAATAGAAAAAGTAAATAACAGAGAATCATGGTTCTCTCCCAAATTGGACTGATACATAATTATTCATTTTTTATAAGTTCTGAAAAATAGAGAACCAGAATCATTTGACTTGATTATGACAAAACAAATAAACTGTCAACAAAATTCTAATTTGTCGACAGTTTAAAAATCATATAACTAATGTTTAAAATTTAAGCCATTCTGTATATTCTTCATATAAGTCATCAAATACCGCCATAGATACTGTAAAGTCACCATGTGTCTCAATATAATCTGATAACGTATTGAATTCTGTGTCATATTTTGGAAAAGCTAAATCTTCAAAGATTTCTTCTGCTAATTTTCCTTTGTCATCATGACGTCCACGTACAGTCATAGCAAATTGATAAAATGAATAATTCTTCATTAGTTCATTGTCACATCTACAACTTTTGTTTCACCTTTAATTAAAGCATTTGTAGTTTCGATATTAATTGATGCTGCTTGATCTGAATTTGTAATAATAATTGGTGAAATGACAGATTTAGCATTGTTGTTAATAAATTCTAAATTAAAGCGAATAAGTGGGTCTCCCACATTTACTTCATCACCACTATTAACTAACACTTCAAAGCCTTCTCCATCTAATTGAACAGTATCTAAACCAATGTGTACAAGTAATTCAAGACCGTTATCAGCTTTTAAACCAATCGCATGTTTAGTTGGGAAAACGTTATCTACTTTACCAGAGATTGGTGAAACGACTTCACCTTCAGTTGGATTAATACCAAATCCTTCACCCATCATTTTTTGGGCAAATACAGGATCTGGAATATCTTCGATTTTAACGTATTCACCAGTTAATGGTGCATAAATTTCTATTTCTTTACTTACTTCTTTACCTTTACCAAATAATTTTTTAAACATAACAATCCACTCCTATTTTTCAAAATGTGAAATTAAATCTCCATAACCTAGTTCTTCTAACTTATCATATGGTATAAATTGAACAGCAGCTGAATTAATACAATAACGTAAGCCACCACTTTCTCTAGGACCATCATTAAAAACATGACCTAAATGACTATTTGAGTCATCAGCCCTAACTTCTGTTCTTACCATACCGAATGATTTATCTACTAGCTCAACAATTTCTTCATCATTTAAGGCTTTGGAAAAGCTAGGCCAACCACAATCTGAATGAAACTTTTCTTCAGAAGTAAATAATGGTTTACCAGAAATTTTGTCTACATAAATTCCTTTATCAAAATGGTTCCAATATTCATTTTGAAATGGTGGTTCAGTACCATTTTCTTGAGTAACTAGATATTCCATATCTGTTAATTCATTTTTATTTTTTTTAATCATGTTGATTCCCCCAATGTGATTCTATAAATGCTTTACGTCCTGAACCACGTTGATATTGATTATAATGCATAGGGTTCTTTCGGTAGTAATCTTGATGATATTCCTCTGCTGGATAGAAATTTTTATATGGTCTAATAGGTGTAATCACCGGCTTATTGAAAATACCTTGTTCATTTAACTGTTGCTTTTTAAATTCTGCTGCTTGTTTTTGGTGTTCATCATGATAAAAAATAACTGGCTCATAACTTTCACCTCTATCAAAAAACTGTCCCTTATCATCTGTTGGGTCAAACGTTTTAAAATAAATAGCTAAAATATCTTCAAATGATGTAATGTCAGGGTCAAAAGTAATTTGAACAGCTTCAACATGTCCTGTTTGATTGGTACAAACTTGTTCATATGTTGGATTTTCAACATGACCACCACTATATCCAGAAACTACACTTTTAATACCTGGATATGTAGTAAATGGTTTAACCATACACCAAAAACATCCACCTGCAAGTGTTGCATATTCCGTTGCCATTTGAATTACCTCCCATCTATCTATTTATTAATGTAGTCTATAACTTTTATAATTGAAAGTAATTCACATCGATTTAACTTAAATTAGTTCTTAAGTACTACAAGACCTATAGCACCTTGACCAGTGTGTGTAGAAATGACTGGTGTTGTCACATTGACATCGTATTCATTAATTTGGAATGCATCATTAAATACTTTCTTTAATTTATCTACGAATTCAATAACATTGGCATGAGCAACACCAATTGATTTAATTTGATGATTGCCTAAAAATTCAGTTATTTCTTTTTTCAAATACTGAATACTACTATTTTGTGTTCTCGCATTATGCACAAGTTCAAGACGACCGTCATCTAACGTACCTATAGGTTTAATTTTCATAATATTACCTATTAAACCTTTTGTTTTACTAATTCTGCCGCCTTTAATTAATTGATTTAATTGCCCAATAACTACAAAAAGTTTAATATTTTGTCGAAACGCTTCTAAGTCAGCGACGATATCTTCAGTTGTATTACCTTGGTCAACCAATTCAACTAAATGTTCAATTTGATAACCTAAACCGTAGGAAATAGATTTTGAATCTATAACTGTAACATTGGCATCAACCATTTGGCTTGCTTGATATGCAGTATTAAACGTGCCACTTAAACCTGATGACATGTGTATACTAATAATTTCTGCTCCATCTTTACCTAATTCTTCATAAGTTGAAATAAATTCTCCAATTGGTGGCTGACTTGTTTTAACATCTTCATCTGCTTCGATACGGTCTATTACCTCAGCAGATGTAACGTCTACTTGGTCAATAAAAGATTGGCCATCAATCGTTAAACTTAATGGAATGACATGAATATCATGTTGGTCTAAAAATTCTTTAGACAAATCCGATGTTGAATCTGTAACAATAATTTGTTTAGACATAAAATTTCTCCCCTTTATTTTTTACGAACTAAATGTAAAAAGGTATGTGGAATAGTATTTTTGTCATCAAGTTGACCTTCAATAGATGATTCCACTTCCCAATCTTCAAATGTATATGGTGGAAAGAATGTATCGCCTCGGAATTTGCCTTCAATAACAGTAATATACATATCATCCACTTCATCAATCATTTCTTCAAATAATGTTTGACCTCCGAAGACAAAAACATGCCCTGGTAAATCCTTAATTTCATCCAATGAATGTATCACATCAACACCCTCAACGTTAAAGTTAGGGTTAGATGTTAATACAACATTGCGACGATTTGGCAAAGGTTTACCTATTGAATCAAATGTTTTTCTTCCCATAACTAAAGTATGACCTGTAGAAAGTTGTTTGACATGTTTTAAATCATTAGGTAAATGCCAAGGTAATTGATTTTCAAAGCCAATAACACGTTGCATATCATGTGCAACCAATATGGATAATGTCATTTGTTTCCTCCTGTTCTCTGTTGCTTGTCTGTTAATATAAGTTATCTATAATTTAACATAATTTACTTATTGACGTATGCGTGTACGATTAATTTTTAATAAAAATTGAAACCGTTTAACAAAAACATGTCAATGACTATAATATTTCTAGTTACATTTATATATAATTGACAATTTGTAATACTTTTAAACAGCAATTGGTGCTTTAATTGCTGGATGAGATTCATAATTAACTATTTCTAAGTCTTCATAGTTAATGTCGAATATAGATTTATCCGAATTAATCTTTAATGTAGGAGGATTAAAGCTATCTCTTGCCAGTTGTGTTTCAATCGCATCGATATGATTTGAATAAATGTGTGCATCTCCAAATGTATGGACAAATTCGCCTACTTCTAAACCACATTCTTTTGCAATTAAATGTGTTAATAATGCATAACTTGCTATATTAAATGGTACACCTAAAAAGATATCTGCACTTCTTTGATATAATTGACAACTTAATTTTCCATCTTGCACATAAAATTGGAACATTGTATGACATGGAGGTAACGCCATAGTATCGATTTCAGTTGGATTCCATGCTGACACAATATGTCGTCTTGAATTTGGATTATGTTTTATTTGATCAATAACAGTTGCTAATTGGTCAAAATGATTTCCCCCTTTATCTTCCCAATCTCGCCATTGTTTACCATACACATTACCTAAATCGCCATATTTACGAGCAAAATCATCATCTTCAAGGATACGTGTTTTAAACTTTTTCATTTGGTCTTTATATTGCTCATTAAAATCTTGATTTTCTAATGCTCTGTGACCAAAATTCGTCATGTCTGGACCATGATAATCATCTGATTGAATGTAATTTTCAAAAGCCCATTCATTCCAAATGTTATTGTTATATTTTAACAAGTATTGAATATTAGTATCGCCCTTAATGAACCATAGTAATTCAGTAGCAACTAATTTGAACGATACCTTTTTGGTAGTTAATAGTGGAAATCCTTGAGACAAATCAAAACGTAATTGATGTCCAAATTTCGAAATTGTACCTGTATGAGTACGGTCATCTCGTTTATTTCCTATTTCTAAAATTTCTTCACACAAATCATGATATGCTTTATCAAATGAATTTAGCATATATTAAACACCTCAATTTATAAGTTTATATTTCATTCAATTATTAGTCGATGCAGTTACTTTATTCAAATGTTTTATTAGATTAATTTTAAGTGAAATGTCATAGTTAATGAAAGAAAAATTTATGTCATATCTCTCATAAATGTGTATAACTTTACTTAAATATGGATATTTCATGATATTGTTATTTAATTACAATAAAAAAAGGATAAAACAGTTCATTAATATTTGTACAGAATTACGCCGTAGTAAGTAATAATATAAATGATGATTATGGTATTTATCATTTTCAGTTAACTGAGTTAATATACCAAACACACCTATATATTACATTGACTAATGCCTTATTCTATTACCTTTAATGAATGCTTATCCTTTTATAGTTATTATTGACAATTTTCGTCAAAGGCATCTTTTAAATCCATTGCAATATCATTGATATCTCTGCCTTCGATATGTTCACGTGGCATAAAATGTACTAAATCTCGACCTTTAAATAAAGCGAATGAAGGGCTTGATGGTGCTTGACCAATATATTCTCTCATTGTTGATGTTGCTTCTTTATCTTGACCAGCAAATACAGTAACAGTATGCGTTGGTTTATATTCATTTTGCGTTGCTACAGCTACTGCCGCAGGTCTTGCTAAACCAGCCGCACAACCACAAGTAGAATTAATGACTACAAATGTTGTATCGTCGTCATTCACTTGAGTCATATAATCTTTAACATCGTTTTCATTTTCTAGACTAGTAAAGCCATTTTGAGTAAGTTCATCGCGCATTTGTTGCGCAATTTCTTTCATATATGCATCATAGGCATTCATTATTATCACTCCATATTATTTATTTCTATTGGCAATTTGTTTCCAAACTGATCCTAAAGCTTCGTCCCCATTCTCAATGCGAGAAATAGCCATTTCTATTTGCAATTTAACTTCATATGCTGGGTCATCGACATGAGCTTTTAATGATGCTAATTGTTGTTCGTTACCTTCATCAAAGATAAACATAGCTGCACGCCATCTAACAATTTTTTGAGGGTCATCTAACAACTGTTCCATCTCAGGTAAAGCTTGTTGAAATCCTAAATCACTAATACAATCACCAGCAGTTCTTCTGACTGCAGGACTCTTATCATGTAAACCCTGATAAATATAAGGTAATACAGCTTCATCATTAATCATACCTAATAGGACAACAGCTTGTCGTCTGAGAGGAACTTTGTCTTCTTGTAGTGCTGTCTCTAATACAGGAAGATCGTTGAATGTTGGCGTTGGGAACTGATTTAACATTCTAAGTCTCTCTTTCCAGTCGCTAGCTTGTTGATATTCAGTTAATGTCACTCTATTATAGACTGGTTCTGGGACGGTTACAGATGTAGCAATTGCTTCTTTAACCATGTCATCTAATTGTTCAATTGGATAAATAGCTGTAACTTCTTCCATGATGTCAGACATAACCTCTTCCATATCACCATATCGTACACCTAAATCCAGCCACTTTCTCATAAAAACAACGTTATCATGGTCTTGTTGTGCTGCAAGCATGCTGTCAACATATACTTCTGGTAATTGTTTACGTTTTTCTTCGTTATTAGATGTCAATTTAATTTGATATGGGATACCTTTAAAGACAAGGATTTCAGCTTTAACTTCACCATAATGAGAATCTGGTGTTGGTTCTGACTGGACGATATCCTGTTCCGTATTTATTGTAGCTGTAATTTTCGGTAAGACGTCTTCCCAATTTGCTCTAGGCATTTTATCAATCGCAAGAAAATCCATAACATGAAAAATCGACTTAACATCATCAATAGCTAATAAATCGTTAATATATTGTGGTTGTTCATTATTAATTGATGTATACGTAGCTGATTTATTATCTTGTCGTTTAAAATTCAGTACTACTTTCATGGTGTTTGGACTTGGCGTTGGTTCAACACGAACTATTTCCATTTTTTATTCCCCCGTTAAATACACTAGACCTTAATTGAATACAGCTTCAATTTTAGGTAAAAGAGACTCCCAATCTGCATCATTTTCTTTATCAACAGAAATGAAATCCATAACATGAAAAATTGATTTAACTCCGTCAATATTCAAAATATCATTGATAAATTGTGGTTGTTCGTCACTCACTTTAGTATAAGTAGTAGAAGTCATACCTTCTCTCGACTCGTTTAAAGTAATCTTCATAGTATTATGATTGGGTGTTTCTGAAATTGATAATATTTGCATTTGACTTCCTCCTATTGAAGTTCATTTCCTAATTGTTTAATTTGTTTTCCTATTGAACACTCATTGATACAAAAATGATGCGCTTTTGTCTTGCCTTCATTTTTACGTAAAGTCGTTTTAATTGGGCATTGATTGCAATAAGTATTCATTAAGTCATCTATTTTTGCGAGTGCATTTTGCTCAGAATAAGTTAAAATGACTAACACTTCCTTTATATACACATAACAAGTTATTGCAATCTTGTTAACGAGTGTTTCTTAATTTAAATTAGCATAACGATATTATAACATCTTTAGCTTATTGATTTGAATAATACGATTGTAGATATTTTATGTTTTAATTTTATGATTTGTCTATTGCTAATGTCTATGATTTTCTGTAGAATAATTAAGTTGTTTATTGAGCGGTTTCTAAACACCCGCATTATCAAAATTTAGGAGGAAATTAAACAATGTATAATGAATTATTAGGACTATGTTCCTTTATTATCACCTTTATTTTAATGGTCTTAATGTATCGTGCATTTGGTAAACAAGGTTTAATTGCTTGGGTAGCCATAGGTACGATCATTGCTAATATTCAAGTTATAAAAACAGTCGAAATATTTGGTATTTCTGCAACATTAGGTAACGTCATGTTTGCATCTATTTATTTAGCTACAGATATTTTAAATGATATTTATGGTAGAAAAGTAGCTAAGCGTGCTGTATGGCTAGGATTCTCATCAACATTAGTAATGATTATCGTCATGCAGGTATCTTTACAATTTATACCATCAGCTGATGATGTTGCTCAACAAGGACTGGAGACAATTTTCAATATTGTTCCAAGAATTGCCTTAGGTTCAATTATCGCTTATATTATTGGTCAACATATAGATGTCTTTATTTTTAGTGTTATTAAAAAGATCTTTAGTTCAGATAAGACATTTATTATTAGAGCATATGGTAGTACGATTATAAGTTCAATTATTGATACTGCATTGTTTGTAACGATAGCATTCTTAGGTAGTTTGCCAAACGCAGCTGTCTTCGAAATCTTTATTACGACATATATACTTAAATTAGTATCCACAATCTTCAACGTGCCATTCGGCTATATTGCTAAATCATTTTATCGTAAAGGTAAAATACAAAAATTAGACGAAGGTTATTAATCATTTAGATGACAACACCAACTAGGAATTAGAAGTTCTTGGTTGGTGTTATTTTCTTTTAAAATGATTTCATTAACAACGATGGCATCAGTTTGATACAATAACTACAAATATTTAATAAAGAGGATGACAATCAATGGCGCAAATTTATTTTGATGCTGCAACAAGTGGTAATCCTGGACATAGTGCATGTGGCATTATCATCAATGAAAATGGAGAAAAGTATGTTTATACTCATGATTTAGGCGTTATGGATAATCACAGTGCTGAATGGGCAACGTTTATTCGTGCTTTAGAACATGCTAGATCATTAAACGTGACGACTGCCTTATTATATACAGATTCGAAGGTTATTGCTGATAGTGTTGACAAAGGCTTTACGAAAAATTCGAAATTCAAACCTTATTTCGATCAAATGTCTATATTAGAACAAAGTTTTGATTTGATGTTTGTCAAGTGGATTCCACGTGATCAAAATAAAGAAGCAAACCACCATGCTAAACAAGCTTTATATAAAATGACTAAAAAATGATATTCATTGATATGATGGTGATGATATTGAAAATAGCAGCTATTAAAAGCGAAATAGCTTTTAATAAATAGGTATAAGTTTAATCGAGTAGGAGGATAACCATTATTTGATTATCCGTCCTCTCACACCACCGAGCGTACGGTTCCGTACTCGGCGGTTCAATATCTTGCGTAAGCCGTCTCTGCGAGTTGGGTTAATGGTTCTAACCCCCACTTGTAGAGACGTTTTGTTGTAAGTGCACGATGAACTTCATGCGTTGATGATAAGCGCCAGTATTTCTTTCTTGAATTGGCAATTTTCATTGCACTCTTATGGTCAAGTCCATACTTACGTAACATCTTATATTTGGTTTTTATTCTTTTCCATCTTTTGAGGATTAGTTGTCTAATGCGTCGGTTTAACCATGATTGTAACTTCGTTACAAAACCTGTAATAAATCCTTTACCAAAGTAATTTATCCACCCTCGTGTTACTTGATTAATTTCTGATATAATCTCTTTAAAGGTACCTGGTCTATTTCGTTTCGTTAGACGTCTTAAGGTGCGTTTTAAATTTCTTCTTGCTTCCATAGTCGGTCTGAAACGATAAGTGCCATTTACTTTGGTCATTAGACAACTCAAGAACTTTAAACGTGTGATAGAACCTACCTTGCTCTTTTCACTATTTACAATAAGTTTAAGGTCTTTTTCGATAAACTTTGTCACACTTTCCATGACACGTTGACCCGCTCGTTTTGTACGTACAAAGATGACGAAGTCATCTGCATAACGAACAAAGCGATGACCACGTTTCTCCAATTCATTATCTAATTCGTGAAGATAAATATTACAAAGTAACGGGGAAATAACACCACCTTGCGGTGCACCTATTTCTCTACTTCGATAATTACCATTGAGGTCGATTGCACCAACCTGTAGGCTTCTACGAATAAATTTAGAAATGGCTTTATCTTGAACATGTCGTTCAAATAGATACATTAATTTATCATGGTTCAACATATCAAAGCACTGTTTTAAATCACAATCAACTGCAACTAAGTAACCTTCTTCATAGTATGTTGCACATTCTTTAAGTGCAGTTCCTGTACTACGATTCGGTCTAAAGCCATGACTGTGTTTTGAGAAAGTACGGTCGATACTAGGTTCAATGACTTGTTTAATGGCTTGTTGGATAACTCTGTCTCTTGCGACAGGGATTCCAAGCACGCGCTTTTTCCCATTTGATTTAGGTATTTCAACCTTTCTTACTGCTTGTGGCTTATACGTGCCATCAAGCAGTTTTTGTTTAATTTGTGGAAAGTATTTTGCGAAATGTGATGTTAATTCACTTACTCGCATGCCATCGATGCCAGGTGCACCGTTGTTTTTCTTCACTTTCTTAATTGCTTTTTGTATATTATTCTCTCTTACAACAAGCTCCATCATAGATGGAGACTCACGATACATTTCTTTCATTTCACCTAAGATTTACTGTACGCACTCATATATCCTTTTTCGTTCCACTACTTACCTTTCTATGAGTTGCCAATCATTAATTGTATTCTGTACGTTGTAAATCTCTAACCTCCATTCTTTACTTTGTATGAATATTGTTCAGTCCTTCAGTATTTCTACCTACTATGACCTCTGCTGACTTCTCATCATTCGTTATTACTACGATTTTTTTATCGCTGATGAGACCTCCCCGGGTAAGAGTAACCACTTTCCACTCATTCCACTGCATCATTTACTATATAGAACTCGGGTAGTATCGGACTTTATCTTGTATTGCAGATTCATCCATTCCACATAGCCTTGTATGATATTTCTGTTCGTCAGTGCGAGTGTTTGCGTCCGACTTCCTTCAGATTCCATTTCACAATGGACACCCTTGTCTTTCGCTAACAGTTCCTACTACCAAGCCTGTAACGGACTTTCACCGTCTAGTAATTACCCATGCCGGGCGCACAATAAAAAAAGACGGTAGGAATTCAAGTTATTCCTACCGTCTCTATTTAATTTGAAAAGTTATTTTTTCTTGTTATTACTTTTCTTTTTCTTTCTTTTTGCTACTACTTTGTTATTTTTTCTCTTTGTTGTTGCTTGTTTAGACCGTTTGTTAGTACTTTGTTTTGTTGGTTTTGACGCTGCTTTTGGTTGTTTAGTTTGACGTTTATCAATGTTCTTCGTTTTTGTCTCAGAAGATACTTGTTTTACTTTAGTTTGTTGTTTGTCTTGTGAATCTTTCTTTTGTTTAGTAGCAACTAATAAATGATCTGGATTTAAATCATCTGCATCTATAGATGATTGCTCTTCTTTTTTATGTTTAGCTCCTACTAATAGATCACTTGGATTTAAAGTAGCTTTTAAATCATTATCTTTATTGACGTTACTATCTTCTACTACTTCTTCATCTTCTTTACGTCTTCTCTTAGCTAAAATTAACCATAAGCTTGTGAATATACCACCTATTGCAGCTGCGCCAATTGATTTTTCAAGCGTACTAATAATATTGTCTATTAAGTGATTCGTATTTGCTACTGGATGTTCTTTAGAGTTATGTGCTTTATCTTTGTTATCTTTATCTGCACCGTTAGCACCATTTAACACTAAATGATCGTTTAAATATGACTCATGTAAATCTTCAAAACGATTAGCCAAGTTTGCAATCTTATGAACTGCATTGACATCACTTGTAATGAAATGAGGACCATTAGGTAGTACGATATTGGCCAATTGTTGTAAACCTATATTCAATGCTTTATAAACATCTGCTATAGTATTTGCATTATTAATGGCCTTAATAGTATCTTGCTCAATTTGATTAACATGACTAATCATTTGACCTTTATCTGAATCAGTTACAAAAGGATTACCTATAATCTCTTGAATCTTATTAGCAGCAGCTTTTCTAATTTGTTGTTGCGCTACATTTTGTGCCTGAGATTTATTTAAAGCTTTAATCACTTCTTTAGGATTTAAGTTTGTTAATTGATCAAGTGCACGATGCTTAATTTGTTCAACTTGGTTCACAGATGTAGCTTTATTAATGTCTGACAGTGCTTTCGTAATAATTTGATCGATCACTTTATTAATAGCATCTTTTTGAACCGATGTTAACTTAGGCAGTTGTTGAATTTGTTGTTTCTTAACAATACTTTGTGTTGTTAACTGCTGTTTAGCTTCAGCTTTTGCAATATTTAATGGTGATTCGACAACCACGACTGGTACTTTTACGACTGTATTTGTACCATCTGCTAAAGTTACAGCAACAATTGCATTTAACGAATCTGATAATTTGTTAGTTGGTGGTATTAAAATAACATCTGCTTTAATTTCATCATTTAAATCTAAATGTTCTAATACCTGTTGCTTAGTAATTTTATCATCTCGATAAACAGTTATCTTACCTTTAACTAAAGCATCTTGAATTGATAATGCAGGAAGATCATGTACTAATGCTTTATGGTCTGTATCCCAAATTGTAACATTAGCTATATTATTCAAATCATTGTTCAAGTCATGTGATAGTTGATTACTAGTTAAAGCATTTTCAATATCTGATAATGCCTGTTGACGAGCATTTTCAAGTGCTTTTAAGGCATTTTGACGTTGAGCATCAGTTAAATCAGGATTTTGTTCTATTTCTTGACGTTTTCTATTAACTAAATCTTCAACTGCTTGTTTAGCAGCTTCTTTAGCATTAATTAAATCTTTAATAGATTGTAAAGCATTTTTAAATTGCTCTTTAGCTTGATTGATTGCATCTTTAGTTGTTGCATCATTAATTGCACTATTTGCTTGTGCTAATGCCTGATTAACTAAATCTTTAAGTTTTTCTTTTTCAGTCGTAGTTAGATGATTATTGTTGTTAATATCATTAATGAGAGAATCACTTAATTGTGTTACATCGTCTTTAGCATCAAGTTTAGCTTTTGGTAATTCATCAGCATGTATTGATGGAATTATTTTATTGGCATTCGCAATCACTTGATCAACATCATTATTAGATTGAGCATTGTTTAAATTATCAATAGCTTGCGATAATGCTTGATCAACTTCTGCAATTGCTTGTTGTTTAGATTGCTCAGTAGCATTAGCATGATTGATTGCATCTTTTTGTGCTTCAGCTAAATGTTGAAGTTGTGCAAGAGCTTTAGCTTTACTATCTGCTAAACATTGCTCACCGTTTAAGGCTTGTTTAGCATTAGCAATGGCTTGTACTAATTGATGCACTTGATTACTATCTAATGCACTTCCTGTTGTAGGATTTAACGCATTTTTAGCTATGTTAATTACTTGATCAAAGGCTTGTTGTAAATCTTTATCCGCATTTTGATATGAAATGCTATTTTTAACTTCATTTTCATTTGTATCAACATTTTGTTGTAAAGCTTTCATAGCCTCATTTAATGACGTTGCATCACTCACTACTTTATTCACTGTTGGTATATCATTTGCTTGATTTATGTTAGCTTTGGCTTGTGCTTTTTGTGCATCGTTCAAAGCATTCAAATGATCAATCGTTTGTAGTGCATTAGCTTTGGCATTAGCAAGTTTTTCATTACCATTTAAGGCGTCTATTGCTTGTTTAATTTTACCAATAGCTTGTTTAATCTTAGCTGGTAATTGACTATTATCTTTAGCTAATTGTCGACCATCATTGATAGCTTGATTATAAGCTTGCTGTTTATCATCATCAGCTTGCGTATAATTATTATTTGTTGTAATGTCAGGATATTTATTTATTAAGTCTTTTAATTTAGCCATAACATCATTGACTTTATCAGCTAATTTCACAATATTATTTACTTTATTGATTGTTGGTACAGCATCAACAGCTTTATTAAACGCTTGTTTTTGTTTGTCATTCAAGGCTGGTAATTGATTAATGTGTGCTTTAGCTTGATCTTTGAATTTAGCAATTTGTGCATCGCCATCTAAATGATTTAGGGCTTGTTTTAACTTGTCAATCGCTGTTTGAACATCTGATTGACTTGTATCTGGACCTGTAACTTTATTAATTAATTGTTCCGCTTCATTCAAACTTTGGTCAAAGGCTTGTTTATTAGTTGAAGTAGCATCAATATAATTAGGCGTTGTCTTTGTTTGTTGTGATTTATTAACTAAATCATTTAAATCTTTCATACTGTTATTTAATTGTGTTGCATTGGCAACGATATTATTGACAGCTGTTCTCGCAGGTGCTTGATCAATTACTTGATTGATAGCTGCTTTTTGGGCATTTGTTAACGCATCAAGTTTTGCTACTACATCTTTCGCATCATTTTTATCTCTATCAAGTTTATCTTGACCATGGAGTGCTTGTTTAGCCGCTTCAATATCTGCTATAGCTTGATCTATCGTAGTCTTATCAACAGTAACATTTGTACCATTAATGATGTCTTCTGCCTTCTTAACTGCATCATCATATGCTTGTTGTTGTGCAGGGTCTTCGTTGATGTAGTCACTACTTTGTTTTATTTGATCTTTCTTAGCAACTTCACTGCGTAACGCATTCATGGCATTATCCAAATCTTGTGCTTTAGCAACAAGTTGTTTCACTTGTTCTCTTGTTGATGCTTGATCAATGTCATGATTCAATGCATCTTTTTGACCTTGATTCAAGTTAGATAAACCATTAATCGTTTGTGTCGCAGTTGTTTGATCCACTTGTAATTTATGAGCACCATTTAAAGCAGCTTGTGCTTGAGTAACACGTTGTGTCACTTGGTCAACTAATGCTTTATCCATAGTTGGATTTGTAGTTGCATTAATCATATCATTCGCCGCTGTTATAGCATCAGTATAAGCATCTTGTTCAGGTTGATCTTCATTAATGAAATTACTACTTTGTTTCACTTGGTCGGCATCTTGGATACTGTGTCTCATCGCCGCCATAGCATTATTTAAGTCTTGTGCTTTATTAACTATATTAGCGACATCTGTTCTAGTTGGTGCATTTGTGACTTCGTCTACTAAATGTTGACGTTGTAAATCAGTTAAGCTTGATAATTGACCTAATGTTGAATTAGCCGTTGTTTTATCATGTGCTAGTTGCGCTTGACCATCAAGATTTTGTTTTGCTTGTGTCACATTATTAGTAGCTTGATCAACTACATCTTTATCTAATGTCGGGTTAGTAGTATTATTAATAATTTGTTCTGCATGAGCTACAGCATCAGTATAAGCTTGTTGCTGTGGTTGATTTGCATTAACATAATTACTACTTTGTTTAATAGTATTTTGATCTTGGATACTATTACGTAATGCTGACATCGCATTATTTAAAGCTTGTGCTTTCGCAAGTTGTGCTGCAACTTGATCGCGTGTTGTTGCATTTGTCACAAGTTGTTGTTCAGCTTGTTGTTGTGCTGTAGTTAAAGATGATAATTGACCAATGTCATGGTTCGCACTATCTTTAGCATTTTGTAATTTAGTATCACCATGTAAATTATCTTTCGCTTGGTTGACAGCTTGTAACACATTGTTAATTGTATCAACAGACATTGTTGGGTTTGATGTTTCACCAATTAAACCTTGAGCATGTGCAACTGCATCAGTATATGCTTGTTGTTGAGTTGGATCTTCATTAATGAATTTGGAATCCGCTTCAACTTGTGCATGATCTTTGATACCGTTACGTAAATTTGTCATGGCACTGTTCAATGCTTGAGCTTGTGCTAATTTAGTTGCCACTTCTGTTCTAGTTGGTGCTTGATTAATATCATTGGCTAGTTGTTGACGTTGCGCTTGATTTAAATCTTGTAAACCAGCTAGTTGAGTTAATGCATCTTGTTTATCGTGTGCTAATTTATCGTCTCCATGTAATGCATCTTTAGCATTATTGATTTGACTTAAAGCGCTGATTACAGCATTTTTGTCAATGACTGGGTCATTCTGTTTATTAATTAATGCTTCTGCATCACGGATAGCTTGATCATAAGCATCTTTTGGACCTTGATCTTCATTGAAATAATTGCTGCCATTTCTAACATGTTGTTGTTCTGCAACAGCTTGTTTCAGTGCTTGCATTGTGTTATCCAATTCAGCAGATTGGGCTTTAACTTGATTCACTTCGCCACGTGTTGTTGCTGCATTCACTAATTCTTTTTCTTTCGCTTTTTGAGCATTAGTTAAACCAGGCATAGCGTCTATAGCTTGTTCAGCAGCTAATTTATCATTTGCTAAATTACTATTACCATCAAGTGCTTTAATCGCGTTAACAATTTGATCTTTCACGGATGTCACTTGACTTGGTGTTAACACTGGATTGTTCGCTTCATTGATAAGTTGATTTGCTGCTTGTTGTGCTTGATTAACAGCATCTTGGCTATTTTGTGAAGCATTGATGTAATTACCTGTTGCTTTTGTTGGATCTATTTTCGCTACTTCGTCACGTAGTGCTTGCATCGCTGCATTTAAATGTTGCGCATTTGTCACTACTTCGGCAACTTTGTCTCTAGTTGTTGCCGCTGTAATTTGATCTTTTATAGCATGACGTTGTGCATCACTTAAAGCTGTTAATCCATCAACCGTAGTCGTTGCTTGTGTTTGATCTTTTTGTAATTTACTAGCACCTTGTAATGCATCTTTAGCTGTTGTGATATTTTGAGCTGCTTGATTAATAACATCAACATCAGTATCAGGATTAGTTGTTTTAGCAATAATAGCTTCAGCAGCTTTAACCGCATTATCATAGTTATCTTTAGGACCTTGATCTTCATTAATGTAATTACTGTCATTGTGAACTTGGTCTTTGGCATTAACTAAGTTGTGTAATGTTTCCATCGCAGTGTTAAGTGCTTGCGCTTGTTGTAATTGTGCTTTAACTTCGTCCCTTGTTTGTTTAGCATCCACTTTGGCTTTTTCAGCTGTTTGTTGAGCTGC
Organism: Staphylococcus simiae; assembly: GCF_017357005.1. Taxonomy (NCBI): domain Bacteria; kingdom Bacillati; phylum Bacillota; class Bacilli; order Caryophanales; family Staphylococcaceae; genus Staphylococcus; species Staphylococcus simiae. Next base: position 1,270,193 of record NZ_CP071589.1, read on the forward strand.
AGTTAAATGATTTAACGTATCAATTGTATTGTCAGCTTGTTGTTTATCATGAGCTAATTTTTGTTCACCGTGCAAGTTGGCTTTTGTTGTATCAACACTTTGTGTTGCTTGTTCAACTTGTTGTTGATCAATGATGACATTAGGACTATTAGCTATAATGTCTTTGGCATGTTGTACTGCTTGATCATACGCTTGTTGAACTGGTGGATCTTCGTTGATGTAATTACTACTTGCTGTTGTTGCTTGATTATCTTGAATGCTATGACGTAATGCTTCCATCGCACCATTTAAAGCAGTTGCTTGATTTGTTTGTGATGTGACGTCCGTACGCGTTGGTGCTGCATTCACTAATTCTTTTTCTTTAGCCTTTTGTTCATCTGTTAATGCAGTTAACTGATCAATCGTATTATTCGCATCAGTTTTAGCTTGTGCTAACTTAGCGTCACCATCCAAATGTTGCTCTGCAGATGTTACTGCTGCCGTCTTCGCTTCTACTTCTGCCTTGTCTAGTGTAGGTGAAGTTGTTTGATTAATAATTGCTTCAGCATCTGTGACAGCTGTATCGTATGCTTGTTGTTCTGGTGTATCAGCATTAACATATTTACTTTGTTGTTTCACTTGATCTTTATTAACGATACTTTGACGTAAAGCATGCATAGCTGTATTCAATTGTTGTGCTTTATCTTTTTCAGTAGCAACGTTTGTGCGTGTATTGGCATTGTTGACTGCTGAAATCAATGCTTGTCTTTGTGGTGCATTTAAATCTGTTAAATCGTTAATGGCTTGAACTGCTGCCGCTTGGTCAGCCGCTAATTTTTGTGAACCATGCAAATTGTCGAATGCAGTTGTAACATTTGTTGCTAATTGATTTACTTGAGCTGGATCCATCGTAGGTGTTGTCGTTTGATCAATTGTGTTTTGAGCATTAGTTACAGCTGTATCATAAGCTTGTTGTTCAGGTTGATTTTCATTAATGTAATCGCTACTTTGTTTCACCTGATCTTTATTAGCAACTTTATCTCTTAACGTTTGCATTGCATTGTTTAATACTTTTGCTGCATCCAAATATTGTGTTACAGCAGTTCTTGTATCAGCACCAGTAATTTGTTGTTCAATTGTTTGACGTTGTGCTGGATTTAATGCTGAAAGTTTCGCTAATTCTGCTGTTGCTGTCGTCTTATCATTTGCTAACTTAGTTGAGCCATGTAAATTATTTTTAGCGTCATTAATTTGTTGGATTGCTTGATCAATTTCCGCTTTGTTATTAACTGGCTGTTGCGTATTATCAATAATTGCTTGTGCTTTGGCAATTGCATTGTCATATGCTGCTTGTTCAGCATGATCCTCATTTATATAATCACTTGTCGCATGAACTTGATCTTTCGCACTGACTAAGTTTCTTAAATCGCCCATAGCGTTATTCAGTGCTTGTGCTTGTTGTAATCGACTTTGAACATCACTACGTGTTGGTGCTGCATCAATGTCATGATCGGCACTTTGTTGTTGTCCACTATTTAAGTTAGATAATTGTCCAACTGTTTGTTTCGCTTGTTGTTGAGCATCATGCAGTTTTTGCTCACCATGTAAAGCTTGAATGGCATTTTCAATCGTATTAACTACTTGATCAACATCGTGACTATTTAATGTTGGATTTGTTGTATTATCAATAATTTGTTGACCAGCTGCTATTGCTTGATCATAAGTTTGTTTAGGTCCTTGGTCTTCATTGAAATAATTACTTGTAGCGTGAACTTGATTTTGTGCATTCACTTTTTCACGTAATGCTTTCATTGCGTCATTTAATGCAGTGGCACTTTGAACTTGTTGTGCGACAGCCGTATTGGTAGTGGCTTGATTAACTAATTCTTTTTCTTTATCTATTTGTGTTGGTGTTAAATATGTTAAGCCATCAATCGTACGATTCGCATTATTTTTAGCATCTATTAAGTTTTGATTACCATTCAAGGCAGTCTTTGTATCCATCACAGTCGTAGTTTTAGCTTCGATTGCTGTTTTATCAAGTACAGGTGTACCAGTTGATTGGTTAATCAAATCTTGTGCTGCTTGCACTGCAGCTTCATAAGCTTGTTGTTTGTTAGGATCTGCATTGACAAAGGCACCAGATTGTTTTGTTTGTGCTGCATCTGCAATACTTCCTTTTAATGCACCCATTGCCGTATTCAAATCATCGGCGAGTGTTTGTTTATCAGCAACGATTTGTCTTGTTGGCGCGTTAACAATTGCATCGATTAATGCTTGACGTTGCGGTGCATTTAAATCGGCTAAACCATTAATGTGTGCTTTTGCTGCTGCTTTATCATTAGCTAATTTATCAGCACCATGCAAGTTGTGTTTCGCTTGTTCAACATTATGCATCACTTGTTCAATTTGAGTCGGTTGCATTGTGGCATTAGCTTGTTGATTCAACAGATCTTTTGCTGCTTGAACAGCATTATCGTATGCAGTTTTGGCGTCTGGATTTTCATTAATGTAATCACTGCTTTGTTTTGTTTGTTGCTCATCAGCTATCGATTGTTTCAATGCTGTCATTGTATTATTAATTGCTGTTGCGTCATTGACATGTTGCGTTACATCAGTACGCGTTGTTGCACCATTGATTTGTGCTTCAATGTCATGGCGTTGAGCTGGATTCAAGTCTGCAAGTTTGGCAATTTGTGCTAAGGCATCTTGTTTAGTATGTTGTAATTTTTGTTCACCTTGTAATGCATCTTTAGCTTGTGTAATCGCTTGAGCCAATTGATTAATATCAGCAGCTTGTAATACTGGTTGATTTGTTTTAGCTATTGCATCTTTAGCTGCTTGAATCGCAGTTGTATAAGCGCGTTGCTTATCTGGATCCTCATTAATATAATTACTGCTTGCTAAAACATCATGTTCAGCATCAACTAATGCTTGTAATGCACCCATTGCTGTATCTAAGTTTTGAGCTTGTTGTAATTGTTGAGCAACTTCAGGACGATGTGTAGCAGCATTAATTAAATCTTTTTCAGCTTGACGTTGTGCATTAGTTAAATGTGTTAAACCATCAATTGTTTGATTGGCTGCTTGTTGTTCTTGATGAAGGATATCTTCACCGTGTAAATCAGCTTTAGCTTGATTAACTGCAGTTAAAGCTTGTGTTACAGCATCTTTATTAAGTTGTGGATTGGTAGTTGCATTAATGATTGCATTGGCAGCATCTACAGCATGATCATACGCCTGTTGTTTAGGTGCATTTTCATTAAAGTAATTGCTACTAGCTTTGACTTTAGCCACATCTTTAACGCCATCTCGTAAAGCTTGCATTGCTGTATTCAATTCTTCAGCATGCGTCACTTGTTGTTGAACTTGACCTAATGTTGTTGCATTATTTACTGCTTGTTTTTCAGCTGCTTTTTGTGGATCATTTAACGCTGTTAAACCATCAATTGTTTGATTAGCATTAGCTTTGGCTTCAGCTAGTTTAGCAACACCATTTAAATCATTATTCGCTGTAGTAACAGCTGTTGTTTGATTGTCAATTTCTGTTTTATTTAATGTTGCTGGTGCTGCTTGATTAATGGTGTTATTGGCAGCATTTACTGCATCAGTATAAGCACGTTGTTTATCAGCATCTGCATTGACATATTTCGATTCAGTTATCACTTGATTATAATCAGCAATACTTTGACGTAAATTACCCATTGATGTATTCAAATCATTAGCTTCTGTTCTAATATCTTGAACTTTAGTACGTGTTTGTGCTTGGTTCACTCGTGCTTTTTCAGCATCTCGTTGTGGTCCATTTAAATTAGTCATTTGATCAATTGCAGCATTGGCTTGTTGTTGATCATGTTCTAATTTAGTTTGACCATGTAAATTACCAAGTGCAGTTGTCACTTCATTAGCACGTTGCGTAACTGTTTGTGCATTCATCTCTGGATTTGATGTCGCATTAATAATATCGTTAGCTGCTTGTACTGCATTTGTATAAGCTGTTTGTTCAGGTTGATCTTCGTTAATAAAGTCACTACTTTGTTTCACAGTATTGTCATTAGCGATACTATCACGTAATGCTTTCGTCGCGTTATTTAAGTCTTGTGCATGTTGTAACTCGTTAGCAACATTTGCTCTAGTGTCCTGAGCATCTACTAATTGTTGAGCTTTTGTTATTTGAGCTGGTGTTAAGTATTGTAAGTTACCTATTGTCGCTTTCGTTGTTGTTTTATCTTGTTGTAGTTTAGCTGCACCATCTAACGCGTTTTTAGCAGTATTAATAGCTGTGATTGCTTGTTGAACTGTAGCGTTATCTACTACTGGATCAGTTGTTTTAGCAATGATTTGTTCTGCTTGTTGGACAGCATTATCATAATTCGCTTTTGGTTGAGGGTCTTCGTTAATATAGTTACTTTGTTGTTTTACTTGTGTACTATCAGCAACTAAACCTTTTAACGTACCCATTGACGTATTCAAATCTTGCGCTTGTTGTAATACTTGTGCTACTTCAGTTCTTGTAGCTTTGCCATTAATACTAAGATTAATGCTATCTTTTTGAGCTTGTGTCAAGTTCGGTAATCCATTGACATCAGCATTGGCATCATGCTTAGCTTTAGCTAGTTTTTGTGCACCTTGTAAAGCATTTTTAGCTTGAATAATTGTATTAAGTGCTTGTTCAACTTGTGCTTTCGTCATTGTTGCTTGCGGAGAAGCATTAACAATATTTTGTCCAGCTTGTACTGTATTATCATAATTTGCTTTCGGTTGTGCATCTTCGTTAATGTAATCACTACTAGATTTAGTGGCGTTAACTTTATTTAGTTCAGCACGTAATGCTTCCATAGCTGTGTTCAATTCTTTAGCTTGTGCTAATTGACTAGCTACGTCAGGTAACATTGTAGCTTGGTTAACATTTGCTTTTTCAGCTATTTGTTGTGCTGTATTTAAACCTTGTAAGCCATCAATTGTTTGAATTGCATCTGCTTTTGCTTGTTGTAAACGACGATCGCCATCTAAAGCTTGTTCAGCATCAGTAACTGCTTGGGTCTTATGCTCAATTGCTGTTTGATCTAATGTCGGTTGACCATTTTCATTGATGATAGCATTCGCTGCGTTCACTGCATCCGTATAGGCAGTTTGTTTAGTAGTATCAGCATTAATGTAATTACCTTGACCTTTAATTGTATTAACATTAGCTACACTATTGCGTAAAGCTTGCATTGCAGTATTTAAATTATTAGCTGTTTGTTCTGTAGTTGAAACTTCTGTTCTTGTCTTAGCGTTGTTAATAGCTGCAATTTCAGCATCGCGCTGTGGTGTATTTAAGGCATGTAAGTTATTAACATTTGCTTTCGCTGCATCTTTCGCTTGTTGTAGTTTAGTTTCACCATGTAAACCTGCAATAGCTTGTTCGATTGCTTGTACAGCAGTATCAATATTAGCTTTTGTCAATTCTGGATTTTGCGTTTTAGCAATGATATCTTCGGCATGTTGTATTGCTGCATCATATGCTTGTTGCTCATTATGATCTTCATTGACATAATTACTGCTTGCTTTAACCGTATTTTTATTATTGACTAATTGGTTTAGTGTACCCATTGCGCCATTAAGTTCGTTAGCTTGTTGCTCAATAGCAGAAACTTGTGTTCTTAATGTTGCGGCATTGACTTGTGCTTTTAATGCATCTTTTTGAGCTGCTGTTAAGTTAGGTAAATGATCAATATCATTATTTGTTGTTGATTGTTGTTGATGTAATTTACCATCACCGTCTAACGCATCTTTGGCTGTAGTTACGGCATTCGCTGCATTTTGAACTGCTTGTTCAGACATTTCAGGATTATGTTGCTCATTAATGATTGTATTCGCTGCGTTCACTGCATTTGTATAATTATGTTTTGGACCTTGGTCTTCGTTTACAAAGTTTCCACCAGCGATAATAGTTTGGTTATCTTTGATGTTATCGCGTAAACTCTTCATCGCACCATTTAACGCAGTCGCTTGTGATACTTGATCTGTTACTTTAATTGTTGTATCGGCTGCATTAATTAAACGTTTCTCTTCATTTTTTTGAGCATCTGTTAAAGATGTTAAACCATCAATATCAGCTATAGCTGCTTGTTTAGCATTGGTTAATTGACTATTACCATCTAACGCTTGTTTTGTTGCAATCACTTGAGCTGTTTGTGCTTCTATCGCTGCTTTATCTAATGTTGGTTGCGTTTGTTGACCTTCAGTCGCTTGAGCTGCAGCAACTGCTTGATCATAGGCTTGTTTCTTAGCTTGATCAGCATTGATATAGTTACCATCTGCTTTTGTGGTGTTGACATCGGCAATAGATGCTTTTAATGCTGTCATAGCACCATTTAACGCAGTAGCATTATTTTCAATTGTTGTCACTTCTGTACGTCTAGTTGCATTATTGACTGCTGCAATTTCAGCATCACGTTGTGCTTTATTTAAATCTCCTAATTGTTTGATTGCATTAACTGCATTTTGCTTAGCAGTAGCTAATTTTTGATCACCATGTAAATTAGCTTTAGCTGCAGTAACAGCATTAGTTAATTGTTCAATTTGAGCTTTATCCATTTGTGGATTAGCTGTTGCATTAATGATTGCTTGGGCATTAGCCACAGCTTGATTATAGGCATGTTGTTCATTAGGATCTTCATTAAAGTATTTACTATCAGCTTTAGTTGCTTGTACATCATTAATAGCTTGTCGTAATGCTTGCATTGCTGTATTTAATTGTTGGGCATCATTTAACGCACTTTGTACAGCTGGCAATGTTTGAGCATTGTTAACATTTTCTTTAGCTTTATCTTTTTGTAATGGTGTTAAGGCATCTAAACCATTAATAGTGTTTGCAGCATCAGCTTTTGCTTGTCGTAAACGTTCAACACCGTTTAATGCTTGTTTAGCTTGATTAACGGCAGTTGCTTTCGCAGTTATGGCATCTTTATCCATAGTAGCGTTCGTTGTTTCATTAATAATATCGTTAGCTGCTGTAACGGCATCGTTATAAGCATTTTGTTTATCATTATCAGCGTTTATATATTTGCTCTCAACTTTTACTTGGGCGTTATCTTGAACACTTTGTTTCAATTGTCCCATTGCTGCATCCAAAGCTTTAGCATGTGCTAATTGTTCAGCAACTTTTGTACGTGTATCTTGGGCATTGACTAATTGTTGTTCTTGCGCTTTTTGTGGTGCATTTAAATTTGGTAAATTTGTAATTTCTGTATTGGCTTTAGTCTTGTCTGTTTGTAATTTATCCGCACCGTGTAAGGCATCAACAGCATTAGTGATTGTTTGTGTTGCTTGATTAATTGTTGATTCGTCTATGTCAGGATTTTGCGTTTTATTAATAATATTATTCGCAGCTGTTATGGCATTGTTATAGGCCTGTTGTTCAGCTTGATCTTCATTGATGTAATTACTGCTAGTTTCTACATTATGTTGTTGGCCAACTTTGTCACGTAAATCATGCATTGCTGTATTTAAGTTTTGTGCTTGTTGTACTTGTGTTGTAACTTCTGTACGTAACGTTTTAGCGTTGACTAATTCTTTTTCTTTAGCTTTTTGTGCATCAGTTAATGATGATAAACCGTCGATAGTGTGTTCAGCTTGAGTCTTCGCTTGTTGCAATTGTTGTACACCATCTAAAGCATTTTTAGCAGTAGTGACAGCAGTTGTCTTACTTGTGATAACATCTTTATTCAATTCTGGTCCTTGTTGTGCATTGATAATTGATTCTGCACTTTGCACAGCTGTATCGTAATCAGCTTGTTTAGTAGGATCAGCATTGACATATTCACTCTTACGTTTTAGAGCATCTTTATCAGCGATTGCTTGACGTAATCCTTGCATTGCTGTATTTAATGCCTCTGCTTCAGTTTGTTTTTGAGCTACTAATGTTCTAGTTCCTGCTTGATTAATTGCTGCAATTTCTGCGTTACGTTGAGCATCAGTTAAATACTGTAATTGCCCAATGGCTTGGTTAGCTTGCTGTTTCGCTTGTTGCAATTTGTGCTCACCTTGTAATGCAGCTTTAGCATTATTAACCGCTTCAGTTGCTTTAGCAATTTCAGCTTTATCCATTTGTGGATTATTAGTATCATTAATGATGTTTTGAGCAGCAGTCACTGCTTGATCATATGCCTGTTGTTGTTGCGTATCTTCATTAAAGTAATTACTGCTTGCTTTAACTGTATGCACATCTTGAATGCTTTGTTTAAGTGCTTGCATTGCTGAATTTAATGCTATGGCATGATTTTCAGCAGCTGTTACTTGTTGTAATGATGTCGCAGTAGCAACAGATGCTTTCTCATGATTGATTTGACCTTGGTTGAGTGAAGTCAAACCATCAATCAAGTTATTAGCATGTGCTTGTGCATCACGTAAACGTTGATCTCCATTTAATGCTTGTTTAGCTTGGTTAACAGCTTGTGCTTTTTGATCAATGTCCTGTTTAGAAATTGTAGCAGTTGTTGTTTCATTAATAATGTCATTAGCTTGATCTACTGCTTGATTGTATGCTTGTTGTTTATCTGCATCTGCATTCGTGTAGTTGCCTTGTTGTTTCACTGTAGCATTGTCAGCAACTGCTTGTTTTAATGCTGCCATAGCAGTATTCAATTCTTTAGCCGTAGCTAACTGTTGTGCCACTGCTGTTTTAGTATCTAAGGCATTTATTAATGCTTTTTCTTTATCTTTTTGTGGTTGATTTAAAGCACTTTGTTGATCTATATCATGATTAGCTGCATCTTTCGCTTCTTGTAAACGTTGAACACCATTTAAATCATTATCTGCTTGTGTCACTGCTGTTGCTTTTGCACTAATAGCATCTTTATCCAATGTTGGAGTAGTAGTTTCATTAATAATCGTTTGAGCATTAGTTACTGCTGTATTGTAAGCTTGTTGCTTATCTATGTCTGCGTTGACATATTTACTTTGTGTACGTGTTGTTGCATCATGTTGAATGCTTGTACGTAATTGACCCATTGCTGTATTTAATGCTTCTGCTTGTGCTTTGATTTCAGCTACTTTTTGACGTGTTTGAGCAGCATTGACTGCTGTAATTTCAGCATTACGTTGTGGTGTATTGAGATTATTTAATGCACCAATTACTGTATTAGCAGCTTGTTGGTCTTTTTCAAGTTTTTGTTGACCGTGTAAATTACCAAAAGCAGTAGTCACAGCTGATGTTTGTTGCTCAATGACTGCTTTATCCATTTGTGGATTAGCGTTCGCACTGATAGTATCTTCAGCTGTTGAAACGGCATTATCGTATGCTGTTTGTTGTTGACTGTCTTCATTAATATAGTTGCTAGATTTTTTCACAGTAGCAACATTTTGAATACTGTCACGTAATGCTTTCATTGCATTATTTAACTCTGTCGCATGTTGCACTTGATTGTTAACAGCTGAAATTGTTGTAGCTGCATTAATACGAGTTTCCTCTTCAGTACGTTGAGCAGTTGTTAAATATTGCATATGACCTAAATTAGCAATGGCATCACGTTTAGCATCCGCTAATTGACCAATACCATTCAAAGCACTTTTAGCAGTTGTCACGGCATTCGTTAGTGCTTCAATCTGTGCTTTCGTCATTGTTGGATTTGACGTTTGTGCTATAGCTTGTTCAGCGTTGCGTAATGCTTGATCGTAAGCATCTTTGTGCTGTTGATCCGCATTGATATATTTGCTATCACCTTTGATCGTTGTTTGATCAGCAATACTTGCTTTTAATGCTGTCATCGCATTATTCAAATCAGTTGCTAATGTTTTAACATCTGTGACTTGTTGACGACGTTGTGCTTGGTCAACTTGGTTATTCAATGCTTGTCGTTGTGCATTATTTAAGTCATGCATTTGTGCGATTGCAGCTTTAGCTTCAATTTGTGCTTGATGTAATTTATCTTCACCATGCAATTGATTTGTAGCTTGTTCGATAGCTTGCGTTGCACGTTCAATTGTTGCTTTATCTAAATCTGGATTTGCAGCTTTATTGATAATTGCTTTCGCTGCTTGGATAGCCGTATTGTAAGCATTTTGTTGTTGTGCGTCTTCATTGAAATAGTTAGAACTATTCGTTACTTGTTGTTCTTTGGCAACTTGTGCTTTTAAGGCTTGCATTGCAGTGTCTAAGTCACTTGCTGTTTGTTGTTGGCTAGTCACTTCTGGAATTGTTTGTTTGTCATCTACTAATGCCTTTTCAGCAGTTTTTTGCGCTGGTGTTAATGATGTCATCGCATCAATGGCTTGTTTAGCTGCTGTTTTACTTTGTGCAAGTCTTTCAACACCATTTAATTGATTGTTAGCATTATTAACTGCAGTCGTTTGTTGTTCAATGTCAGCTTTCGTTAATGTTGGGTTTGCTGTTTGATTAATGATGGCATTGGCAGCTGTTACTGCATCATTATATGCATGTTGCTTATCTTGATCAGCATTAATATATTTACTACTGTTTAAGACATTTTGATTATCTGCCACACTTTGACGTAATGCTGTCATGGCACCATCAATTGATTTAGCATCAGTTAACTGGCTATTGACATCTGTAATCGTATTTTTAGCATTAACTAATTCTTTTTCTTTGTCTTTTTGAGCATTATTTAAACCATGTAATGCTGTAATTTCGTTGACTGCGTTTTGTTTAGCTTCTCTTAAACGTTGTTCACCATTTAACGCTTGGTATGCAGTTGTAACATCATTGGCTTTTTGCGTTACTGTAGCAGGTGTCATTGTTGGATTATTTTGCTCTCCAATAATAGCTTCAGCTGCTGCCACTGCTTGATCATAAGCTGTTTGATTAGCACTATCTGCGTTAACATATTTAATCGCTGCTTTTGTAGCCGTTTTATTAGCAATACTATCGCGCAGTGATTGCATAGCATTATTTAATGTATTAGCGTCAGCTTTAAGTTGGTCTACTGACGTAATTGTATTAGCACTAGTGATATCTGCTTTAAACTTATCACTTTGTGGTTTGTTTAAGGCATGATAACCATTGATTGCTTGCATAGCCACTTGTTTCGCTTGTGCCAAGCGTGTATCACCATCTAATGCTTGTTGTGCACGACTAACATTTTGAGCTTGACTAATAATCGCTGTTTTATCCATTGTTGGATTTGTTGTTTGTGCGATTGTTGCTTTTGCTACACGTACTGCGTCATTATAAGCACCTTGTTTTGATGTTTCGGCATTGACATAGTTTGTACCAGTTACTATTTGTGAATTATTAGCAATGGCATTTTCTAATTGACCCATTGCTGTATTCAAGTCATCAACATGTTGTTGTTGAGTTGCTACGTCTGTTTTAGTTGTTTTAGCATTAACTAAATTTACTTCTTCATCTTTTTGTGCTTGGTTTAAATGACTTAACGCATTGATATGATTAATTGCCGCTGTCTTAGCTTCTTGTAACCGTTGAACACCATTTAATGCTGCTTTAGCATTTGTCACAGCAGTCGTTTTTGCTTGCACATCTGTAGCTGACATTGTTGGATTAGCTGTTTGTGCAATTAAAGTATTAGCGTCTGTTACAGCTTGATCATAATTGTGTTTCAAATTATCGTCAGCATTAATATATTTGCTTTCACCTTTAACTGTTGCATCATCTGCTACACTTTGTCGTAATTGTTGCATAGCATTATTAAGATTTTGGGCATCACTAACAATTGTTGGTAATTGGCTTCTTAAATGAGCAGCATTAATTAATTGTTGTTCTTTCGTTTGTTGTGCTTGGTTTAACGCTGATAATTGATTAATAATTGCTAGATCTTTGGTTTTATCTGCTTGTAATTTTTGATCACCATGTAATCCTGTTATGGCATCATTAACTCGTTGTGTTACTTGTTCGATTGAAGTCTTATCCATAATTGGATTGTTATTTTGATTGATATCGTGCTGTGCTTGAGTTACAGCAGCTGTATATGCTGTTTGCTCTGCTGAATCTTCATTTAAGAAATTACCACTAGCTTTAATATCTTGTTGATTGGCAATACTATCACGTAATGCTTTCATTGCACCGTTTAAATCTGTTGCATTAGTCTTAATACTTTCTAGTTGTGCATGATTTGGTGCTTGATTCACTTGATTTAAATATTGTGCTTTTTGACCATCATTTAAGCTTGTCATGCCATTAATCGCAGAAATGTATGGTTGACGATCAAGTGTTAATTGTTGACGTGCTTGTTCTAGTTCATTTTTAGCATTGTCATCTTTTGTCACCGCTTGACGAATGTCAGCAACTGTTGGATGACCTGCTAATAAAGCTTTACCTTCATTTAATGCTTGGCGGGCTGCTGTAAGTTTTGCATTATAAACATCTAACGAACTTTGTGTCATACCGACTGTGTCAGTTGGTGTATTGATGCTAGCTTCTAAAGCATTTTGTGCTGTAGTTAACGGTGCTTTGTCTGGTGTTAAGTTAGCAACTGCTTGTTTGTAACTACTATTTTTTGCATCAACATTAGAAGTCTCAGTGGCGATTTGTTGTGCTGTCGCGTCACCATTGTTAATCACAGAATCAGCTTGAGTAATTTCCGCTTCAGCTTGTTGACGTGCTGTATTGTAAGCAGCAATTGATTGTTGTGTCATACCATCAGTTGAAACTGCTTTGGCAAGTTCTTGCTGTAATTTAGCTTTGGCAGCTTGTAATGCACTGTTATCTTCTTTTGGATGCAATTGATTAATAGCATTTGTGAGTTCGTTATTGACGCGATTTACTTCTTGCAACGCATGTTCCACTTCACTAACTGTACGAATTGGTTTGTTAATCACTGTGTTAGCTTGATTTTTGGCATGAGTAATGTCATTTCTAATAGCGTTATAAGCTTTGTTATAAGCTGTGACACTCGCTGGTTTCATACCTGTTGTTGTACCAACACGATCCAATTTAGCTACTGCAGTTTGTAAAGCAGTAACATCAGCTGTTAAGTGTGCTTTAGCATCATTTAATGCTGATAATGCTTGTTCAACTTTTGTCTTTTCATCGGCAATTTGTTGCTCTGTAGCATCACCATTATTGATGACATTATTTGCTGCTGTAACAGCTGCTTGTGCCTCGCGTTGTTTAGCTTGATAGTCATTAACACTTTGGCTCGTCATACCAGTCGTTGATGGTACTTGATTAATAGATGCTTGTAATTGATCTTTGGCATGTACTAATTGACTATTATCAGCTTTTGGCACTAATTGATTAATGGCAGCTGTAACTTTAGTTTGAACGGCTTGAACTTTTGCTAAGGCATCTCTTACTGATTGTACAGAAGGATTAGCATTATCAATGACACCTTTTGCTTCAGCTTTGGCAGCATCTACTTCATGTTGAATCGCATGCATTGCTTGATTGTATTTTGTAACACTGGCTGGGCGTTTGTCCGCTGTATCTACATGTTCATTCAATTTATCGTATGCTGCTTGTAATGCTGTTTTATCTGCTCTTAAACCATCTTTAGCTGCATTATAGGCTTGTAATGCTTGCTCTACTTGTGCTTTTTCATGCGCAATATCTTGATCTGTCGCATCTCCATTATCAATAACACGTTGTGCAGCTGTCATTGCTTGACGAGCAGCAGTCAATTTTTCATTGTATAGTTGTGCTGTTTGCGCTGTCATACCATCAGTACTAGCTGGCGTCGCAATTGCTTGTTCTAATTGTGCTTTAGCTTGTTTTAACGTACTATTGTCAGCTTTTGGTACTAATTTTGCTTTCGCTGCGTCGACTTTAGGTTGTACAGCATGAATTTTAGCCAAGGCATCATTAACTTGAGCTACTGTTGGATTATTATTTGCAATTACACTAGTCGCTTCATTTTTCGCAGTATTAATTTCGTTTTGAATTTGACGCATTGCATTTTGATATGCTGTGACACTTGCTGGACGTTTATCGGCAGTTGTCACTGAACTATTTAATTGTTGCAATGCTTGTTGTAACGCTGTTTTATCTGCTCTTAATCCATCTTTAGCAGTGTTATATGCTTGCAATGCTTGATTAACTTTTGTTGTTTCATCACTAATTTGTTGCGCTGTGGCATCGCCATTGTTAATTACTGCATTAGCATTCGTAATTGCTTGGCGAGCGGCTGCTAACTTGTCGTTATAGTTACGAGTTGTATCAGCCGTCATACCAGTAGTATCGGCAGGTGTAGCAATAGCATGTTCAAGATTTTGTTTAGCTTGGACGAGTGCACTATTATTTTCAACTGGATGCAGTTTAGCTATAACAGTAGTTAATTTCGCATTAACATTATCAACTTGTCTTTGAGCTTGTTCTACTTCTTGTACTGTTCTAATTGGTTTATGAATAATAGTTTCAGCTGCTCGACGTGCTTGGTTAATTTCAGGTGTTAGAGCTTGATATGCATGATCATAATCAGCTATACTTGCTGGTTTTTTACCTGTTTTATCTCCAACTCGATTTAAATTATTAACTGCACTTTGTAATGCTGTAACATCAGCTGTTAAATCATGCTTAGCTTGATTTAAAGCAGTTAACGCATTATCGACTGCTGTCTTTTCTGCTGCGATTTGTTGCTCTGTGGCATCACCATTATTGATGACATGTTGTGCTGCTGTAACTGCTGCTTGAGCTTGTTGTTTATTAGTATTGTAATTATTAATACTCGCTTGTGTCATACCAGCTGTTGATGGTACTTGAGCAATCGCTTGTTCTAATTGAGCTTTTGCTTGTTGTAATGCACTGTTATCTGCTTTTGGCACTAACTTCGCTTTCGCAGCGTCTACTTTAGTTTGAACTGCTTTTATTTTGTTTAAGGCAGCCGTTACTTGGGCAACTGATGGATTGGCATCTTGTAAGATTTGATGTCCTTCTTGTTTAGCAGCATCTACTTCATGTTGAATCGCTTGCATAGCTTGATTATATTTTATGACGCTTGCTGGACGTTTGTCTGCTGTATCTACATGTTCATTCAATTTGTCATATGCTGTTTGTAATGCTGTTTTATCAGCTCTTAAACCATCTTTAGCAGTATTATATGCTTGTAACGCTTGATCAACTTTTGTTGTTTCAGCACTAATTTGTTGAGCTGTGGCATCACCATTGTTGATAACTGCTTCAGCTGCGTGAATTGCTTGCTCTGCTTCACGACGTTTATCATTATATGCTTGAGTTGTTTGTGCAGTCATACCTACCGTTGAAGCGGCTGGTGTCAGTGCTTGTTGTAATTGATTTTTTGCATGTACTAACGCAGAGTTATCAGCACGATTTTGTAATAAGGCTTTCGCTTCATTGATTTTAGTTTGTGCTGCTTGGACTTTTGATAATGCTGCAGATACTTGTTGTGGTGTTGCAGTTTGGTTAGCAATAACTTGATCTGCTTCTGTTTTAGCTGCTTGGATTTGTGAATGTGCAGCTGACATTTTGTTGTTATATGCTGTAATACTTGCTGGTGTTTTACCATTAGTATTTATCGCATTGTCTAATTGATGTCTTTCAGTGATCAATTGACGTTTATCGGCACGTGTATAAATATTTTCAGTAACTTCTTCAGTACTATTATCGTTATATGTGATAGTAACTGGAATTGGTGTTGTACTTCCACCAGCTAAGTTAGTAGGCATTACAGTACCATGTTTAATAGTAGCATTACGTTTATTTGCTACTTGAACTGCGTTATTAATTTCATTGGCTGTAACGTTACTTCCATAATCTTTATTGATTTGGTTGATTGTCACATTATGTGCAGCTGGTGCTGTAATTGTACTCACTTTTGTACGACCTGTTGCACCACTACTAGCTTTCGCTGTAACTGTTATTGATGAAGTTGGTTTGATCGTATTAGCGTTAAATGTTACTTTGCCCGTTGCACTGTCCACTGTGACATAAGCAGGTTTATTGGTCATTGACCATTGACCATTGCTTCCTTTTGTTACAGTTATCGTTTTTTGTTGCTCTCTACCGTTAGCTAACTTTTCAATATAAGCAATGTCTAGAGCATCAGTTGGATTTGTAGTGTTAACTGGATTGTTAGGTGTAATGTCTAACGTACCATTTTGCCATTCTTTTGAACGTGCTTGATTTGGTTCGGCTGCTACAACGACAAAGTTATCGCTTGCTATACTATCGCTGGCAATTTCACCGGTACCTTGTGTAGCTACAACAACAATATTATCTCCCGGTTGTAGTACACCAGCGTTAATTGTAATACCAGAAGCACTACCATTTATACCAGTTACTGAAGTAGCTGCAGGTTCTTTAGACCATGCACTTCTATTATTTGCTCTAACAAACGTTGTTAATGTTTGACCATTTTTCTTAATTTCTAAGTGATCTGCGTATTCAGTAACATTGCCTGCATGTGTTGCAACTGATTTATCTAGACCTGGTGTGATCGTAATCGTACCATTAACAGTCTCTGAGATTGTTGCTTTATTCGGTTGTACATGTTTAACAATGAATTTAGCTGGTTGTGACGTCATCCATAAATGGTTAGAACTATCATAAATGTTGTATTGAGCATTATATACTTTAGCAATATTAGGACGATTCATTGCTGTCCGTGTAGCATTACTACTTCCAGTGGCAGTATTATTCCATGTGTAATGCCATAAGTTTGTTGGTACGCCATTACCGTTTTCTAAATGAACATAGCTGTTTACATCTATTCCTGATGCTAGCGTTTGTCCAACTGTAGTAACATATTCAGGTTGTGCAAAGTCGAAATTGTAAACATAGTAATCTACTGGCACTCTATAAGGTGTTGAAATGCCATCATAGGATACATTTATTGCTAAATGCTGTACACCTGCTTGTTGTGCGTTTGGCGCAGTATTATGATCCCATTGTGCAGTAATACCTGTCATATCTGTATTTCTAGGGAAGTCTAAATAATGCATTGGATCTGTACCTTTACCAGGTTGATTACCTTTTTTGTCATACACAGGTGCTGCAGTTGGTTTGGCATAGACTTTTACTGGTACATTTACTTCTCTAGTACCCTGTCCATTAGGTAATGTGACTGTAATTGTCTTAGTAAAGTTGCCTACCGTATCTTTCCATGTATCTGGTGCTTCATTCCATTGCGCCGTCGCTCTTCTTGGTAAATGATCTATATAATGCGCAGCATCATTATTGAGATTTGTACCACCTTGTAAAATGACTACACCTGGATTGGTCGCATGTAATTGTGCTGTAACACGCACATGGTTACTATCAAGTGACTCAATAGATTCTGCTTGTGTTAGACGTACTGCTTGACCAGCACTATTTAAAGTGTCATAAGTCATATTTGGATCAGTTATGAAAGAACGCGCATAAATTTCACCTTCAGGCAATGCCTCAGTTACCGTAGCTACTGATGAGTTATTACTACCGTATGTTACATTGCTAACTGTTAATTTTGTACCATCTGCTTTAAATATTTCTAATGGTGAATTTGTTAAAACATTATTAACAGTAATTTGTTGGTTCGTTAATCCCGCTTTATATGTCACAGAATTACCATCTACTCGTGGTGGGTCTGGTCGAACTTTAGCCAAGATTTTAACTTCTTCTACTTGACCGTTAGGATATGTGACACGTGCAGTTTTAGATTGTAGACCTACAACTGTCCAGTTTGGTCCATCACCATTAGGGAAATTAAAGTTCATCGCACCTGCGCCACCAGGCCATGAATTATTAACTGGTTTCAAATATTCTCCCGGCCAGTATCCATTATTAATACCATTAAATTTTCTACCTCTAGAAGTAATGAATATTTCTTTCGGTACACTTCGTGCAACCATATAAGATGATTCTTTAACTATCGGTGTTGTTTCTCCATCGTATAAGATATTAGCTCTAACCGTAATATCACGACCATAGTCTGTACTATTAATATTTGGTTCATTACCTGCAACCCATGTGATTGTAGCATCAGGAACTGCTCTACCATCTGCTAATTTAAAGAAGTTGGCAGCACCTGAACCTTTACCAGCTGGGAAATTTTGTCCATAAACTGTATATTTAGGATCTGCAATCACTTCATATAATGCATGTTTAACAAGTACATCAATTTGAGAAGTTGTACCATCTGCATAACGATATGTTACTGTCACTTGTGCGTGATTACCGTTACGACTAACATTACTTACTTCTTTAGCAGTAATTTCATTAGTTGGTGCTGTCACATAACTACGATTTGGTATTTTTTCAGTTGCTGTAATACTATTTAAAATCAATTGTTTATCAGCATCTGACACCGTTGCATTATTATGAATATTCGCAATTCTAACAGGATTTTGTTCACTTGAAGATGTTGATAAACGATATTTATCATTTAACGGTTTAATTGTTGCTGTAAATGAATGTTGTGTTTCATTGTTACTTGTATCTGTTGCTATGACATTCACTGTTTGTGTCTTAGGTGCAGTGACGTTTTCAGCAACGACTGTAATCAAATTATTGGCAACATTAATCGTAGCATTTGCATGTGAACGTTGATCTACAGTAACACTTTTTAATTGATAGTTATCTGTAGCTACTGCTTGGTTACGATATGATTCACCTGAATAGACAACTCTATTTGTATAATCATCAAGTCTTAATGTAGGTTTAATCGTATCACTAGGTACAAAATAAACGTTAATAACATCTGTTGTATTATCAAAGGTTTGATTTAAACGATTTAAATATGTACTTGGCCATGACGGTACTAAGTATAATTGCGCTTTAAATATCGTATCTGCTACATTACGAACATTATTTGGTTTAATGATATGTTCTAAAGTAAATGCAGGCACACCATTTTGAGCTGCAATTGGTGCATTAACTAATGAAGAATTACGGAAATCAGAACGTACATTAGAATATGGTACATTCACGCCACCTACGCCATTACTACCTTGTACTAAGTCTAGAACTTGAGTAACTTGTCCGTTCAATGTATATTGACGCAAGCTAATATTGGAATCATTCGTCATAGAGAAACCATTTCCTGCTTGTCCTCGTCTAGCATTTTCAGCATCTAATTTATCACTACCAGATATATTATTGCGTAAGCCTGCTTGTGAAGTTGTTGCTGTAATGATACGTAATACATCGTTGAGATTAAGTTGTCGACCTGTTGTCGCATCATAACGATAAAGTAATGATTTATGATCTGGTCCCCATTCAAAGCCGATATCCGTAGTTCGATTCGGCACATGTTGACTTGTCCATGTCACTTGATAATCATGTGGGAAATCAACCCAGCGTAAGAAATTCATGTGATCAAAGTCAGAAGTAAATGCTTTGTCTATACTATTTTTATGAATAGATACAGTCACAGTACTTACATGACTCGTATCTTCAGGATTATTAACAGTGATTTGATCAGGTGTCAATGCTAATACACCTCTATTAGCATTGATAAATGCTTCTTTCACTCTATTGACTTCATCATCTGTTAATTTAAATGGTGATGTACGGAATACTCTTTGATCACCACTTGGCTGTTGAATATCATAAACTGCAAGTTTGATTAGCATTTCTTCAGTCGCTTTGTGATAGGCATTAGCAACATTAATATGATAAATATAACTTCCTGCATCTAATCGAGATACTTCATCTGGCGTCGGAATATGATCACGTGCCGTAAAGCTGATATAAGCATTATTTGGTAAACGTGAACCATCATTTAATGTGAAATATTGTTTAATATCGCCAATATCAAAATGTTGGCCTTTAGCTATCATAATCGTAGCTTGTTTCATATTACTGCCGTCAGCATATTGGTCTGCTCGAATTGGTTCATATGTAATTACTTCACTTGGTTGTAAACGGTTAGTTGAACCATCTTTATAACGTACTTCTACTGAACCATTTGCAGATGCTGAAAATGGTTTAGTTGTTTGTAGATATTGGCTAATTGCCGTATTTTTAGCTGCGACTGCATTAGCAATTCGCTCTCTCATGTCTGGTAAAATACCCACTGGATTATTGACAACTACTTTTTCTGCATCAGGTAAGCCGACAGCGCGATGGTCGCTTGCTAATTCACCGATATCAATAGCTAATGTCTTCGTTCTTGTGTTATTCGCGTTATCAGTAGCATTAACAGTCACTTGAATATGTCTATTAAATACATTACTTAATGGTAACGTACCACTAATTGTTAATGTTCCTGACATATTATCTGCCGCTTTAGTCACATTGAAAGTTAGACCTTGAGGTAAACCTTGGACATCTACTTGTTTAATTCCTGTACCATATGCTTCCTCATTAATATTCATTGTGATATTAACTTGATCACCATTATAATATTTATTCTGTAATCCTGTTGGTTCACTAATTGTTGGCGCGACATCGTCTGGTAGCATTGTGACACTATTACCATAATTCGATTTTATATCTTGATTAATAACGAAGACTGCTTTAATATTGCCACTCGTTGGTAATGGTTGAATAAAGTCGTATTTATTAGGACCACCAATGACCATCGTACTACCTTGACCATCGTATTGTGCACCAGCTAAAATATTATATTTTGTAGGCATAGTACTTGGATCGTTGGTACCATCAGTTGCTAACGGTCCCGTATTGACGATTTGAACTGTACCTGGCGTTCCGACTGGCAAGTTGCCAACTGTAATAGGTGTTGTCATGGAGCCACCTTTACCACGTAATTCATTTTCAGTTGTTAAAATGATTGGTGGTCTAGGTTTAGAACGAATTTCAAAGATTTGTTCCACATTACCGAAACGGATTTTACCGTAGTAGTCTCCAGGTGGCATATTACCTACTAATTCTAAGTTTTTCTCCGTAGCTGTATTTGTTCTACCAACAGCAGGTTCTATTCTTATGCTATCTGGAATACCACTAATATCATAGTCACTATCATCAAACGGCTCATTACTTTGTAAATGAATACGAATAGGTTGAACATAGACGGTTGGATGATTACCTATAGTGTCTGCTCGGTTTTCTAATGGACCTGAATTGACAAAGATGACAGGGTGTCCTGCATCTTGTGATACTTGTTGGTCACCACGTCTTGTTGTTTCATCATTAGAGAAGAATTCAACATTATATGTTACTGGTGGTTTAAGATTTAACCAAGCATGTTTAATTGTTTGGGTATTTCCTATATTATCCGGGAGATTAAACAATAGTAAGACATGCATATGATGTCCAGGGTCATTGAGTGCACGTTTCATATTCGCTTCTGAAAAATAATTGTCTATTTCTTGTTGCGTCATTGGTTTAACAGTACGGTGACGGTTATACATGTAGTTCATGGCACTAATTGGTGCAAAGCCCATCAATCTATCGCTAGGATTAACGACATAGCTTTGTGGGTCCTTAACATAGTCGCCATCTTCACCTTTAAGTGGATCTAATACATCTTTTGTAACATATGTCCAATTATCATAATCAATCACTTCTTTAGTATTACCTAAATGATAGGTACGGTCTTGTGTAGCTAAGATACTTTGAATTCTGTGGGAATATTCTCCTCTTGGTTCAACATATAATTGTTCATAGTTAAATTTTTGATTGTATTCAACTGAACGTGCACCAGCAGCATAGAACAACCTTGTATCAATTGGTCCTCTTGTCTTGAATTTAATAACAAAGTTACTGTTACCATTACCGACAAATGAATACATTGTTTTTAAGCCAGGAATTTCGCTTTTATCTTGACCATTTAATTGTCGGAATAGCTGGTCTCCATAGTTTCTATATACTGGATTGGCATTATCTTGGTTAAAATAGTCGGGCGCATGTGCAAAGTCTGAAAAGTTTTGAATAATTTGTTGTGGCCAATCGTAAAAAAGATGACCTGTGGTTGCTGGACCCATTTTAAAGTCATGCGCTCTACGATCCATACCTCCTGATGATGTCCACATTTCTGGTAATGGCTTACCTTCTTTATTACCAACACCAGAACCAGTAAAGCTGCCAGTTTTTTTAGGTGTTAAGATTGAAAATTGTACTCTACCTACTGGAACTTGATCTTGTGGAATACCAAACCAGTAAATCATAGATTCATGTGGTCGATGCCCTTTATTATAATTAATCGTCCATTCGTAACCATCCGATACACGTTTCGCAGTGATATAAACTAAGTCTTTAACATTGGTAACCAGCACCTGATTCCATGGTGTTGTTGGTAAATAATATGGTGCCCCTTTATTAGAAGCCTCAATATATGTACCTGCTGGATAGCCTACTTTATCATCTTCATTTAGAAAATAATAAGCATTAAATGCACGGTTATAATTGACATTGCCAGCATCTCTCTCTGCAATTTGATGCTTTTTACCTTTCTTTGAAGGCTGAAGATGTGGCATGGTACGAATCGTTGCCACTGCTTGCTCTAATTCTTTATATAACAATTCTAGTGATTTGCTATCTGGTTCATCATTATTTCCAAGTAGTGTATTTACTTTATCGAAGACTGCCTTAACATGATTAAATGCTGTTTTATCAGCTTTATCTTTATCGATAAAGCGATAATCATGGTAACTTGCATCGAAAAATGCTTGTAACTTTTGTTTATTATATTGTGTTGATTGCGCACTATCTTTATTGTCACTTTGTGTAGGCGCAACGTTATTACTTTCTGATTGTTCTGTTAATTTAAATTGTGGTTTGTTTTGATGTTTACGATCACTTGTAGTTACTTGTTTGTCGCTATCTGCAGCTACATCTTTATCGTTTTTTGTTGCGATATTGTCTGCTGCTTTGACAGTTTTAGAATTTTGTTGTTGTTGTTCTGCGTGTTCAGCAGTCGTTGTATCTGTTGTTGAAAGTTGTGCGACATCTTTATTATTCGTCGTATTATTAGTATTACTAGCGTCAGTTTGATCTTGTTTCATCATTGACTGCGTGTCATTTTGTGGTGCATCGTTATGCACTACAGTTAATTTACTGTCATTTTCATCTTTGTTCGTCGCTGAATGAATTGCTTTGTCAACTGTTTGTTGTTCTTCAGCATGTGCTTGTGATGTATTTAACCCTAAAAATACTAACGTCGCAATGACTGTTGAAAATGTACCCACAGTGTATTTACGGATACTAAATTTCTGCAATTTATCACGATGATTCACAGCGTTCCACTCCTCTTCTTGATGTTATGTCTTGTTGTTATTGTTGTGAAAGTATGAGTCTCTATCTATTAACTTATTACTTTGTCGTTTCGTCCTTGCAAAATTAAATAGAGGTTAAGACAAATGTAGTTTGTATTTGAACTAAACCTGATATGAAGACATATTGTTAGTTACATGATATTCAATCAATGATGTTCTCCTACAACACCTATCTTCGAAAAATAATGACGATATCTTCCATTATCAAACTAATAATGTCCTAGCCCCCAAAAAATAAGAGTCCATGTTGTTCACTCAAAAATTTATTAAGTACATCATGCTCTCTCATACATCACAATTTATTCTTGAACAAATTAAATCATGTTCTATTTAATATTATCACAACTCTTATAAATAAGTAAATCGAATTTGTGAACAATTAAAATAATTATAAATAAAAATCATTCAAAGAGAAGATTGACACATTTTTTCTCAATCAAAATAAAATATTTAAGCTCAGATGGATTACTTCGAAAATTTTTCAAAATGATTTGTAGTAAAAATTATTTTAACTTCTTCAAAACAACATAAAAATTAATGCTCATCATGCCAAAGCGACAACAAATAAAAAACCAACCTGCAGAGATTTTGACATCCCCAGGTTGGTTTATTGTTATCTATTCAGTTAAAAATTGCTAGCAAGATATTTTCCTGATACATATAATTCATGTTCATTACAAATTGATAATATGTCATTTAATGAATGTGCATACGTCATATCTTCAAATAATGCATCACTATCTAAAGGTACATCAGTATAAATTTCTGCAAGTCGTTTCGACAAGTGTAAATTATCAATATTGTCATTAATCTTTTTTTGCTGTCCTGCTGTTAAGTCATTGATATGTTCAATTACATTTTCGACGGATTGATATTGTTGAATTAATTTGATAGCCGTCTTTTCGCCAATACCTTTAACACCTGGATAACCATCTGCAGTGTCTCCCATAAATGCTTTAATATCAATTAATTGAAGCGGTTCTAGTCCATATTCCTCTTTAAAGCGCGCTAACGTATAACGATTATAAATAGAAAAACCTTTCTTGATTAACCATACTTCAACATTAGGATTAACACATTGTAAGATATCTTTATCTCCAGTAATAATATAGACGTCACTATGTTCACTATATTGTTTGGCTAAACTACCTATAACGTCATCCGCTTCATAATTGTTAACACCTATATTAACGAAACCTAATTGCTGTGAAATCTCTTTAACATAATCAAATTGTGGAATAAGTTCGTCTGGTGGCGCTTGTCTATTTTGTTTATAGCCGTCAAACATGTCATTGCGAAATGTTGATTGTCCCATATCCCAACACACAGCAACATGCGTTGGATTAGCATCATGAATCGCCGTATAAATATGTCTGACAAAGCCTTGAATACCATTCGTTGGCACTCCTTGTGAATTGTACATAAATTGTTGATGTAAGCTCGTAGCATAAAAATGTCTAAATAATAATGCCATACCGTCAACAAGTAATACTCTATTTGTCATTGCTAGTCCTCTTTCCTACTTTAAAATATCATTTAATTGCTGATGTTTAAGTTGTAATTGGTTAATCAAGTCATCATCAATATTAAATGATAATAATTCATTGATTTGCATCATTATATCTTGCTCTAAATGATTAAAATGTTCATTAGCAACTTGTGACATTTGCGCCACTTTACTATCTAATTGTTGTCTTAATTGATTTAAGCCATTTTGTAATAAGGCTAACGTTTGATCAGTGATTTGCTGTTGAATCTCTCTTTGTGATGTTGGATTTAAAATTTTCCTTTTTGTTAATTGTTTCGGTAAATGATTTAACATGTCGTCAAATTGAATTGTTAACAATGATTGGTCAACTGAATCAAGCTCAATATCAAAGTTTGGCGTAACAAACACATGTACATCTGCTAACTTTTTAACCGTTGGTGCTAATTGTTCTATTAATTGTTCATTATAGTAGCGTTTA
Source organism: Staphylococcus simiae (assembly GCF_017357005.1). Lineage (NCBI taxonomy): Bacteria > Bacillati > Bacillota > Bacilli > Caryophanales > Staphylococcaceae > Staphylococcus > Staphylococcus simiae. The sequence continues at coordinate 1,295,209 of NZ_CP071589.1, forward strand.
ATACGTTCAACTAATACTGATTGTTCTTGGTATAAACGTTGATGAATTTGATCCAAATAACGTTTCGTCGCCATTTTCTTTTCTTCATTAAAATCATGGTATTGTGTCATTTGTGTATTAAATATCGCTTTTGCATCATCCAAAATTTGTAGTTGTAAGCGTCCATTTAAGTGATAAATTTGGTCTTCAATTTCATTAATTGTATATTGCTCTGTTGTTGATATTAAGTTTGGACTTAATAACTGTTGTTGTTGGTATTGTTGTAAACGCTGTTGTCTAGACTCTAATTTAGCTTTATTCGTGTGATAATCATTAATCATTTGTTGGTATGATGCATTGATTTGCTGTAATTGATAAGTCATTTGTTGCTCTAAAATGACTTTCGACTCAACAGTTGCAAAATGATCAATACTATCACGTAGCTGATTGATACCGTTATCATGTCCTTGTAACGCTTGTCGACTTGATACACTGTAAATATCAGATTGTAAATTCACTTGATTTAAGGCATCTTCAACATATGCTTCAACAGCTTGGCGATCTTCATCAGATTCAGCTAAATCTACCGCATTGATAATCATCTTAAAGGATTGATTATCATGTAGTTGGTTCATATTTTTCATATGCTCAATAAATGCTTTATCATTATCTGTAAATGAATGGTTGAAATAACTGACATATAAAATTAAATCTGATGATGTTAAAATTTGTTCCGTTTCATTAGAGTGACGTTGGTTATTCGAATGTAATCCTAATGAGTCAACGATTATTTTATCTTTCAACCAATCATGAGGTAATGCAATGTGCACTTTTTTGACGAAAGTAGCATATTCATCTTCAGCACTCCATTTTTTCAAGTCATCTTGCTGAATCGTGTGTTGTTCTCCTTGCGCAATCATATCTTCATACATTTCATAATGCTTTTCTACTGCATTGATAAAAGCAAGTTGATTTTTTTCTAACTGTGCTGTCAAGGCTGATATATCACTGGCAATAAATTCTTCCAACGTTGAAAAAGACATGTGGTGATAAGTGACTACTTGATTAATGTCATCTAATAATTGTGCCTTTGATTTCAACGAAATACTACTCGTATTGCCATATGAAATTTCTGTCGTTGCTGCTGTAGTTGGATTTGGCGAACTAACGAGTATGGTGTCACCTAATAAAGCGTTAATTAAACTACTTTTACCTGCACTAAATGTACCAAAGACACCAATTTTAACTACTTTATCATCTAGACGTTGCAGTGTGTCAGCAATATCTTGTTTAGTTTGTTCAAATAAAGGTACATCTTGAATCACATTTAGCGCTGCTGTTATCGTCTGTTGATTTGAAGTTGTAACATGAGCTAGTGTTGTGTCACGCTCGCAATTTGTGTCTTTACTTTCATATTGTTGGTGTTGATATGTCGTTTTTGTACGATCGATCAACTTATCTAATGATTCATCTAAATGAATATAATAATGGCGATAATTTTTTGTTTCTAAAGAATGGCGTAAGTCGCTTAATTCCGTATAACGTTGGAAATCTTCTAAATCGCTATTTTCATTCGTCGCTAATTCGTCGGCTTGAACATTGGCTACAACATCTTCAAATATAGGTGTCGATTCCTGTTCCACTAATTTTCTAATTGCTTTTACTACCTCATCTGAAAACGTTAAAACATAAGTATTACTGATAGACGTTTGAGGTTGATATAAATCTTCAATTAATGCGGCTGTGATTTCATAATGTTGATTGAGCACACGGTCAGTAGTACCTTTGGTCGTAACAAATCTAGTAACAAATGACATATCCTCACGCATGGGCTGACGTATTTGTTGATTCACACGTTGTTGTAATGCATCAACTGCTTGTTCTAAACGTTGTTGTTGCATATCGTATTTTTTCTTCTTCTTATTAAATAGACCACCCATGTTAAAATCTTTAGACATACTTTCCAAATAACTACGCAATAATTCTCGCATATCATGTGTCATGATATAGGCATTTTCAAGAATATTTTTACGCTGTTCTTTTAAAAATACCATAAGTTCTTGTGGATTATTTAATAATTGTGCCTCTTCACTAACGGCTTGATTTTGTTGCGTATTAATAAATGCTTGCTCAAAATCTTCTTCTGCGATACCCAAATCATCAAGGATATCTTGAATTTCATTTTGCAAATAGGATAATTGTGCCTCAGTAATGTAATCGATGGTACGATGTGTGAAACTGTCAAGGCTCTCTCGATGTTCATCTAAATACAGCATATAATCAGATAACGCTGATAACTCATTATTAGGCCCATCGTATTTAGACACATAAAATAAGCGTTCTAAGTTAATATCCCAATCCACAATCGATTGTTCTACGCGTGATTTAAAAGTGTCAAAAGTGAGTTCATCTTCGTTATGTTTATCAACTTGATTAATCACAAAGACAACCGGTATACCCACTTCGTTCATATGTTTCATAAATTTAAAATTCAAGGCGGATTGTACATGATTATAATCAACAGTATAGAAAACCATGTTACTGGTATACATATATTGTTCAGTCATCGCTTGGTGGGAAGACACATTAGAATCTACGCCTGGTGTATCTTGTAACGTAAAACCTTGATTAAATTTAGAAGATTGAAAGTTAATTTCCACTGACTCTACATCAACATTTTGTCTATTCATTGCTTTCACTTCATCATAAGAATTCAATGTCGTGTATTGTTGATTTGGCAAATTAGCAATAATCTCATTGTTGTCAGCAACTGAGACGATAGCCGTATTACTCGTTGTTGGTACTGGTGAACTTGGTAATATTTGTTGTTCTAAGAGCAAATTAATTAACGTTGATTTCCCAGCTGAAAAATGCCCTACAAATGATAAAGTATACTGTTGCAAGTAAACTTTTTTAATTACTTGGTTAATCGTATCTACTAATGCTGTGTTATTAGACTTTTCAACTTCTTTTTTTAATTTATATAAACGGTCTAATTGTTCTGAATTTGTCATCTTACTTACCCCTTTAATCCAATACTAACTATATCCATCCTTGTAATAGCTATACACATTCATTTTTGAAAAATATGGTCTCTCCCAAATTGGACTGATACATAATTATTTTTTTAAGCCTCGCTATGCCCAACTTGCATTGCATGAAAAAACTGGATAACCAGTTTTTCTGTGTTGGGTCCCTTCCTAGGGTGCTGTCTCAGCCTCCCCAACTTGCATTGTCCGTTGAAACTAAATGATTAGTTTCTTTTTGTTGGGGCCCCGGTCTTCGACTAGCACTGTTGCCCAACTTGCATTTCTTGTAGAAACTGTTTCACAGTTTCTCTGTGTTGGGTCCCTACCTCAGGAGTCTCGGCTTTAAAATAATTTTTATTTTAAATTAATCATTTTTTATTTATCAGTCCTAAAAAATAGAGAACCAAAAATATAAGTCTACACTATTACATTGTTTATTTTGTACTTCTAAATTTTATCATAGGGACATGTTAAAACCTATGTAAAAAGCTATTAATTCATTATTAAGACTATGATTTTATTGAAATATTACAACTTCGAATAAAATAGGAGTATCTCTATTTATTTGTCACAAAGTGTTCACACACACTAAAAATATAAAACGTATAATATTTGAGCGGAGGGAAATATGAAAAATACATTTAATCCATTACAAAGATTACATTTTTATGCAGCTTTATTTATTTCACCGTTACTTATCACACTTACCATTTCGGGTATCGGATATCTATTTTATCCAGAAGTGGAAAATAATATCTACAAAACTGAATTTTTCGGTGATAGTAACATAACAGAACATCAATCGTTAAACAAAGCAGTACATCAAGTCGAACATCAATTTGATGGCTTTTATGTTAGTAAAGTAAGTGTCATGGCACCACCTTATAATACGCGTATAACAATAGATGATATGGCGGGTAATCAAAGATATGTCTTTTTAGATCACAATAATCAAATAGTTAGTGACCAAAATGCTAAACACACGTATTCAAATGTAATGAGAAATATACATAGTTCACTATTCACTGAAAATACGATTATTAATTATTTAGTTGAACTCACAGCGTGTTGGACAATTTTTATGATTTTGTCTGGAACCTATTTACTCGTTAAAAAGAAACTGTTAACTAACAAGAGCAAAGCATTACGTTTTCAAAAATGGCATGCCGTCATCGGTGTGATTATAGCAGTTCCAGTCTTTATTCTTGTGTTAACTGGTCTTCCTTGGTCAGGATTTATGGGTAGTAAAATTGCTGACTTAATGGATAATCATGGCAATTTAGGTCAAGGACAACTTGCAATCAATCCACCTAAATCAGATGTTAATGAATTACCTTGGGCTACAAGGAAAAATAAACAACCAGCATCTGAAAGTGGCGGTGCACACGCACATCATGGCAATATGGCTATGCCTCTAACCAATTTGGACCATCAAATATCCATTGATAAAGTGGTGACCAATGCTGAACATGCCGGTATTAAAAAGCCATTTTCAATTGTCTATCCATCTGATATTAAGGGTACATTTGTCGTTTCTAACTCTAGTAACACTGGCGTTACAGGTTTAGATGTCTCTCCTTACGATGAAAAGACGCTATATTTTGATCAATATAGTGGTAAAAATTTAGGAGAAATTAAATATCAACAATATGGCATTATTGCAAAGTGGTTTACTTGGGGTATTCCATTACATGAAGGTCACTTATTTGGTATTGCCAATAAAATTATTAACACACTGGTATGCTTATTATTATTAGGTGCTATTGCTTTTGGATTTACATCTTGGATCAAACGCGTCAAAGGTTCTTCAGTAAAAGTGCCTCGACGTGTTAAAAAACCGATGTCTATTTCGGTTGTTGTATTCTTAATTATTTTAGGTGTCTTAATGCCTTTATTTGGAATGTCACTCATTGTTATTTTTATTATTGAAGCATTACTCTATGTCAAAGATTATAAACAAAAACAAAGCTAAAGTAAAAACGAGATTGTCAGCACTGGTTTAAGTGCTAACAATCTCGTTTTTGTTATATTTATTTAATTAGGTTCGATATCAAATTGGACTGCTGGTTGTTATAGGCTAGTTGCCTAACTTGCACATTAAATAAAAGATATAGACATTTAAATTAATTATTGCATATTCATGCTCATGTGCATTTCATGGATTTTCATCATTAAACCATGTGGAATGTCATCATGTTTAACTATATCTTTTTTATAGAATGTCTTGCCATCATCTTTAGAAATCAACTTCACGAAGTCACCTTTTTTAGGCTTGAAGTCACTATCTGTGTCAATTTTAACATTATGTTTTACTAGTCCATCTTTTTCACTTACTACTTTTTCAGCAGTTGTTGAATTACTCATATAACCATAATACGTTGTCTTCTGACTTGAAAATACCATCATGCAAATAATAACAATACCTATAATTAATAGTATTGCTGATAAGCCAATTCCCATTTTTTTACTCATTTAAGTTTGCTCCTCTTACTTAGACATATTCGTCTTTATTTTTCTTCATTTAATATAATATCACAAAATGTTAGTTACTTTGTTGCTGAGTTTTGTCTAATTTTTTACCCCAATATTGATAATAGGTACATTCAATATAGCCATTAAATAATTTTCGACGCTTAGTTGCTTTACGATTTACTAAATATTCAAATTCTTTATTACTTGTTAAAATATATGTTGATAAATATGGATGTTGTTTCATTAATTTACCAATATAGCGATACATTTCCTCAACTTCTTCACGATCGCCAATACGTTCACCGTATGGTGGATTACCGATTAAAGCAATAGGTTCTTCGCTATCAATTGTTAATGTATTAACATCTTTAACAGTAAATTGAATAATATCTGCTAGACCTACTTCTTCAGCATTACGTTTAGCAATGTCAATCATTTGTGGATCGATATCTGAAGCATACACTTGTATTTCTTTGTCATAATCTGCCATTTTATCAGCTTCATCACGAAATTTGTCATAAATATTTGCTGGCATGATATTCCATTGTTCAGAAACAAAGTCACGATTAAAGCCAGGTGCAATGTTTTGAGCAATTAAACAAGCTTCTATAGCAATTGTTCCAGAGCCACAGAACGGATCAATTAACGGTGTATTACCATCCCAATTGGCAAGACGAATTAAACTTGCAGCTAGCGTCTCTTTAATTGGCGCCTCACCTTGCGCTAATCTATAACCACGTCGATTTAACCCAGAACCTGAAGTATCGATAGTCAGTAACACATTATCTTTTAAAATTGCTACTTCAACCGGGTATTTCGCACCACTTTCATTTAACCAACCTTTTTCTTGATATGCATGTTTTAAACGTTCAACGATGGCTTTTTTTGTTATAGCTTGACAATCTGGTACACTATGTAAAGTAGATTTCACACTTCTACCTTGCACGGGAAAGTTACCTTCTTTATCGATAATAGTTTCCCATGGTAATGCTTTTGTTTGTTCAAATAATTCATCAAAGGTCTTAGCGTTAAAACGTCCTACAACGATTTTGATACGATCAGCTGTACGTAACCATAGATTGGCTTTAACAATTGCTGACTCATCACCTTCGAAAAAGATACGTCCATTTTCTACTTGGGTCTCATAACCTAACTCTTGTATTTCTTTCGCAACTACCGCTTCTAAGCCCATTGGACATACGGCTAATAATTGAAACATATTTTATCTCCTTTTGTCTTCATCATTGTAATACTGTAATCAAAATTTATAATTTAAGTCATTTCATACTATTAATCTACATTTTGATGTTAAACATTCCTATATATATTATGGGTTTGTGATCATCTTTTAAGCTTAAAAATAGATGTTTAAAAAGTAACTATCGTAACTGATGACTGTCATTATGTTAAACATTCCTATTATTTTAATACTCTATATTAGATAGTCATATTATATCAACTGTAGCTATATTATTTAAATATTTATAATGATATGATTCGTTTGCGATAAAATCTAATACAAATTAATCATACTCAGATGAACGTCTAAATTAGAAATTAACAACCTTTAACATATTTTTCATTTTCCCATTAAAAAAGCTCTCCAGTATTTAGGAGAGCTAAACTAGTAGTGATATTTCTATAAGCCATGTTCTGTTCCATCGTACTCATCACGTGCACTAGTCACACTGGTACTCAGGTGATAACCATCTGTCTACACCATTTCAATCACTGAAATGTGTCTCGTTTATACGTTGAATTCCGTTAAACAAGTGCTCCTACCAAATTTGGATTGCTCACTCGAGGGGTTTACCGCGTTCCACCTTTTATATTTCTATAAAAGCTACGTCACTGTGGCACTTTCAAACTACTCTAACCATATCTTAAAGACTTAGGTTATTTCATTGCCGTCAACTTAATGCCTTGATTTATTGTTTCATCAAGCACGAACACTACAATCATCTCAGACTGTGTGAGCATGGACTTTCCTCTATATAATATAGCGATTACCCAAAATATCACTTTTAAGATTATAACATAGTCATAATTAGTTAAACAGTTAAACTTTATGTATTCGGATATTATTTACCAAATACAGCTTTTTCTAAATTAGAAATTCGTTTTAAAATATCAACATTGTTTGATGATGCTGAAGTTGAAGCGTTTGAATTATTTGAAGAAAAACTTTTATTGTCTTGAGGTCTAGATGTTGCTACACGTAGTCTTAATTCTTCTAATTCTTTTTTCAATTTATGGTTCTCTTCAGATAATTTTACAACTTCATTATTCATATCGGCCATTTTTTGATAGTCTGCAATAATATCGTCTAAAAATGCATCTACTTCTTCTCTTCTATAGCCGCGAGCCATTGTTTTTTCAAAATCTTTTTCATAAATATCTTTTGCTGATAACTTTAATGAAACATCTGACATATTTTCCACCTCATTAGAATCTTTGATCTTCAGACCACTGTAAGTCGTTGATAAATGCTGTTAATTCATCAAACGTCACAATATCACAAGTATAGTTTGTTTTTTCCATAAAATCAACTAACATCTGCTTGAAAAACTTAGGACTTGCTTCCTGTTCTTCATCATAAATAAGCAATGTTTGATCGGTATGTTCAAGCATAAATTGATCGGCTTGCTTAAATTGATAAGGTCCCTGGTATGGTGCATGAAAAATACTATCAACATAATCTGCATGTTCAGTAATATTGGCATACTTTGCTTGATTATGTTCGTTCCATTTTTCAGTATGACCAAGAAACGGTGTGATAACAGCATATTTTAGTTCTGGATAATTTTGTTGCAAATCAATTACAACTTCTGCAGTCCATAATTCAATACCCATTTGTCCTTGGATTAACACCCACTCTAATCCTTCATCTAACAGTTGCTTAATTTTATGTTTAATAAATTCCTTTAAATAGTACACTTCAGGTGCGTCATCTTTAAAAATGTTCAATTCATATGATTTATATCCTGTAATATAGACTGTTTTTATCATGTTAAGATAACGTCTCCTTATTAGACAACTCATCTTCTATCGTTTGTAGATCATAATGCACACTCTTTATCTTTTCCATGAATAACTTCCTACTTGTTCGTTGAAAATGACATTCGACAGATAATTCCTCGATATGTTTCATTAGTAATTCAAACTTGTTGTCATTCATATATGGCATATGAATAATGTGTAGCTTATACGTTTGAAATTGAGCGAGAAAATGATCTATTTTTGATGCATATGGTTGTACAACTTGATAAAAATCATGATCACATTGATTTGTTTTAACATGCTCATACGTTTGTTGCATGTCATTTACTTCCGCTATAAGTTGTTCTACTACTGACTTCATCATATAGACGCCTCCGTACAATTAAATTTATCATAATGAACATCAATAGTCATGCTTAACAACTTAATTATATTTTATTATTGTAATATTTTAAATGATTAACATTTGTTAACAACTTAATCGTAACTCTACCTATTATATTGTCATTGTTTTTAAAGTTAAATTTTCACCGCAAAAATTTGGGGATTCAACTATCATTAATAACCTTTTAAAACTTAGTTGTGCCAATTTCAATAAATTCTCAAACATTTAAACATAATTTGCTGTGTGATAAACCTACATTTATAACACAGTATGTACTTTTCACACTGCTTATCTAAGTAATGATGTCATACTAAATATTGTCTATTGTTAAATCTTTAACTCTAACTATCCAACACAATCGGCAATTAAATGTAAGATTATCATATTGTGTATTTACAGAAATCACGTTAAAATAATAAATGGTGTACTATGTCAAACGCATATATACTAAATTAAGTTTGGAATTTTGCTATAATGTTGTGTATAATTAACAACGTTTACTACCAAACTTGTGTGGTGAAATGTATGAATTATCCAAATGGTAAACCATATCGTAAAAATAGTACTACAGACGGAGAGCAAAAAGCTGCCGTCTTTAGTAATATAGATTATGGTGGACGTGGTATGTCACTAGAAAAGGATATCGAACACTCTAATTCGTTTTATCTTAAAAGTGGCATGGCAGTTATTCACAAAAAGCCTACTCCAGTTCAGATAGTTAACGTTAACTACCCTAAACGGAGTAAAGCTGTGATCAACGAAGCATATTTTCGTACACCATCAACAACTGATTATAATGGTGTTTACCGAGGACATTATATTGATTTTGAAGCAAAGGAAACTAAAAACATGACTTCTTTTCCTTTAAACAATATTCATGATCATCAAGTTGAACATATGAAAAATACATATCAACAACAAGGTATTGTATTTTTGATTATACGTTTTAAAACCCTTGATGAAGTGTATTTATTGCCCTACTCTAAGTTCGAATATTTTTGGACTAGATACAAGGCTGACATCAAAAAATCAATAACAGTTGATGAAATACGAAAAAATGGTTACCATATTCCTTATCAGTATCAACCAAGATTAAACTATCTTAAAGCAGTTGATAAGTTGATATTAGATGAAAGTGAGGACCGCGTATGACGGAAAAGAAAGGATCTTCTCAGGCTAACCAAAATGGCCAAAATAATGGGAAGTCCAATTCAAAAAAGAATAGAAATGTTAAGAGAACGATTATAAAGATTATTGGTTTCATGATTATTGCATTTTTCATTGTTCTTTTACTCGGTATCTTATTGTTTGCATATTATGCTTGGAAAGCACCCGCTTTTACAGAAGCTAAATTACAAGATCCTATTCCAGCCAAAATATATGACAAAAATGGTGATCTTGTTAAAACATTAGATAACGGTCAAAGGCATGAACATGTTAATTTGAAAGATGTTCCAAAATCGATGAAAGATGCTGTTCTAGCAACTGAAGATAATCGATTCTATGACCATGGTGCTCTAGATTATAAACGTTTATTTGGAGCGGTTGGTAAAAACTTAACTGGTGGATTCGGGGCGCAAGGTGCATCTACACTAACGCAACAAGTTGTTAAAGATTCATTCTTATCACAACAAAAATCTATCGGTCGTAAAGCTCAAGAAGCTTATTTATCATATCGCTTAGAACAAGAGTATAGTAAAGATGATATCTTCCAAGTGTATTTAAATAAAATTTACTATTCTGATGGTGTAACTGGTATTAAAGCTGCTGCTAAGTACTATTTCAATAAAGATTTGAAAGACTTAAACTTAGCTGAAGAAGCTTACCTAGCAGGTTTACCTCAGGTTCCAAATAACTATAATATTTATGATCATCCAAAAGCAGCTGAAGATCGTAAAGATACAGTACTTTATTTAATGCACCACCATAAGCGTATCAGCGACAAACAATGGAAGGATGCTAAGAAAATTGACTTAAAAGCAAACTTAGTAAATCGTTCTAAAGAAGATCGTCAAAATGTTGATACAAATAAAGATCCAGAATATAACTCATATATTAATTTTGTGAAATCAGAACTTATGAATAACAAACATTTCAAAGATGAGGATTTAGGTTCTGTGTTACAAAGTGGTATTAAGATTTATACAAATATGGATAAAGATGTTCAAAAAACATTACAAAATGATATTGATAATGGTAGTTACTACAAGAATAAAGACCAACAAGTTGGTGCAACAATTCTTGATAGTAAAACAGGTGGACTTGTAGCCATTTCTGGTGGACGTGACTTTAAAGATGTCTTAAATAGAAACCAAGCTACTGACCCTCACCCTACCGGTTCATCTTTAAAACCATTCTTAGCTTATGGTCCTGCCATTGAAAATATGGACTGGGCAACAAACCACTCAGTACAAGATGAATCTGCTTATCAAATTGATGGCTCAACATTTAGAAACTATGACACTAAGAGTCATGGTAATGTATCAATTTACGATGCCTTACGTCAAAGTTTCAACATTCCAGCCTTAAAAACTTGGCAAGCAGTTAAAGAAAGTGCTGGTAATGATGCACCTAAGAAATTTGCAGCTAAACTTGGTTTAGACTACGAAGGTGACATTGGTCCTTCAGAAGTACTTGGTGGTTCTGCATCTGAATTCTCACCTACTCAATTGGCTTCAGCATTCGCTGCAATTGCAAATGGTGGAACATATAACAATGCACATTCAATTCAAAAAGTTGTCACTCGTGATGGCGATACAATTGAATATGATCATACAAGTCATAAAGCTATGAAAGCTTCAACAGCTTATATGTTAGCTGAAATGTTAAAAGGTACTTTCAAAGCCTATGGTTCAGCATATGGCCATGGTGTTTCAGGCGTTAATATGGGTGCTAAAACTGGTACTGGTACTTACGGTAGCGAAACTTACGCTGAATATAACTTACCTGATAATGCTGCGAAAGACGTTTGGATCAATGGTTTCACACCACAATATACAATGTCAGTATGGATGGGCTTCAGTAAAGTTAAACAATACGGTGAAAATTCATTCATTGGTCACAATGAACAAGAATATCCACAATATTTATACGAAAATGTAATGTCTCAAATTGCTTCAAGAGATGGCGAAGACTTTAAACGTCCAAGTACAGTTGGTGGTAGTGCGCCAGACGCATTATATGTTGCAGGTAATCAAGATAGTAACGTTACTAACCGTAGTACTCACGGTAGTAGTGATACTTCTGCCAACAACAATGGATCATCACAATCATCAAATGGAAGCAGTAATAGTTCATCACAACAAAATAGTGGTGGCAATGCATTCACAAGACTATTTAACTTTATTCCATTCTTCTAGATAAAGTATTTCATCCTAGGTAGCTCTTTAATAGAGTTATCTAGGATTTTTCTTTTGCATTAAAATAAAAGGAAGCTAAGCTATATTCTAACTACTGTGATAACTATTGAAATGTCGCTTAATGAATGCTTATCCTTGCAGTTGTATTATTTAAATAAGCTTATTAAAAATGCTCTTTAGTGACATCAATTGATGATGTAGTACTAAAGAGCATTACTGTTATTTATCATTACTGTTATTTATGTTGATTTTTAATTTTTAATCTGGTTTGATATGATGCATTCATTTTAATTAATTCTGAGGTTAATGTCTTCATTTGTCTATATCCCATAAAATGATATTTACGTTCTATCATATAATGATATCTTTCTTCAAAATTCATCGGTACAACAGGATATTGTTCTAACTTACTAAAGTCCAAGGAACCATCTATAGCATTTACTTGTTTAAAGTAACGCATAATCATATCAAAATATTCATCTAGATATGGTTTTGCTTCAATTGATTTAAGTGCCTTCTTTTTAGCAAAGTTATCTATTTGTTCTTCTAATTGTTCAAAATCTTGTCTTGTTATAGTCATTTCACTATGCCTCTTTCAAACTAGCTTTATAACGTTTCTGACCTTCTCTACAATCGTCTAATAACGGACAAATATCACATTTTGGTGCTCTAGCTAAACAATGATATCTGCCAAAAAATATGAGTTGATGATGACTTTTCGTCCATCGATCTTTAGGTATAATTGAACAAAGTCGATCTTCTACTTGTCTGACATTATCTTTCCAGCGATTAATACCAAGCCTTTTAGAGACACGTTCAACGTGTGTATCTACTGCTAGTGATGGTTCTCCAAATGCGACACTCATGACAACATTAGCAGTTTTACGGCCAACACCAGCTAAACTTTCAAGTTCTGTATGTGTTTTTGGTATTTGACCGTCAAATTGTTCTAATAACGAGCGACAAAGTTTTTTTATATTTTTCGCTTTATTTCTATATAAGCCGATTGAACGAATATCATTCATCAATTCTTCATCACTTACAGCAAGGTAATCTTCAGGTGTTTTATACTTTTTGAATAATTTTGCTGTTACCCTATTAACTAGAACGTCTGTACATTGCGCCGACAATAACACTGCAATAGTTAATTCAAATGGATTGTCATGTTTGAGTTCACATTCGGCATCAGGAAACATATCTGCAATAACATCAATCATTTCAAGTGCTTTCTTTTTACTAATCATCTAGTTTCTCTCCATTTAGCCAGTCAAATTTCGGTACTTCTTTTACTACATGTGTCATCTTAGGTTTGTTAAACTTTTCTCTAATTTTTTTAGAATCTTCTATCGTTTTTACATTATTTTTCTTCCAATTAAGTAATATACGATCAATATATTTAAAACTCAATTTATTCTGTCCGTTTGCCTCGTCCAAAGCTGCTTGTATTATCGCTATATCATGTTGGTCAACATCAATCCATTGATTTAATGTTTCTATTTCATAAGGAGATAATGGTCTAGCAAATGTATCTTCTAATAATCTAAATAGCTGTTTAAATTTTTCTTTATTATTTTGTTCCTGATTTTCAATCTCTTGTTGTGCTAATAGTTGGCTTAATTTATCAAAAAAAGGATCTAAATTCATATATTCAGTAAAACGACCTTCTTCATCCTTTTGAACATTTAATTCTAGCAGTTCACGTTGAATTAAGTTTTGAATAACATTAGTAACGTCTCTAGGTTGCATGGTAGAACCTTGTTGTAACAACTCAATCGAAGGCTGTTTATTAGAAGTTTCTGATGCATATATTAATTTAATTAAAATGATTAAATCTTGTTCATCAATTCCAAGTTCACTATAGTGATCTAACAATTCACGTCGAATAACGACTGGTCTTGTTTTCAATTGATATTTATCCATTACTCAGCCCCCCTTTTTTACGTTTCTATCATATCATAACAATGTTAGCGAAAAGTTGTTATAAAAATGCTTAAATAAATAAAACGGGAGCAGGACTGAAATCCTTTACTAGCAAAGATTTCATAGTCCCACTCCCATTACTAATATTTAAGCTATCATGCTACTTATTTGCTATACACCATCTAAAATGCCAGACAAATGTTCTTATGGATATAAACGATTTAATAGTCTTGGGAATGGTGCTGTTTCTCTAACATGTTCTACACCTGAAATCCAAGCAACTGTACGTTCTAATCCTAAACCGAATCCACTATGTGGAACACTGCCATAACGACGTAAGTCTAAATAATAGCTATAAGCATCTTTATCAAGACCAAACGCTTCAACACGTTGTTCTAATAGTTCTAAATCATCAATACGTTCAGAACCACCGATAATTTCACCATAACCTTCAGGAGCAATTAAATCAGCACATAACACTGTATCTTCATTCTCTGGGTTAGGTTGCATATAAAATGGTTTAATTTTAGTTGGATAGTTTGTAATAAATACTGGTAAATCATAATGATTAGCAATTGCCGTTTCATGAGGCGCACCAAAATCTTCACCCCATTCAATATCATCAAAGCCTTGTTCTTGTAAGAAGACAATTGCATCATCATAAGTAATTCTAGGGAATGGTGTTGCAACTTTTTCTAATTTTGACGTATCACGTTCTAAAATATTCAATTCAAGTTTACAATTTTCTAATACTGATTTGACAACATGAGTGACATATTGTTCTTGAATTTCTAAACTTTGAGCATGATTTGTAAATGCCATTTCACCTTCAATCATCCAGAATTCAATTAAATGTCTACGTGTTTTTGATTTCTCAGCTCTGAACGTTGGACCAAATGAAAATACTCTACCATGTGCCATAGCCGCAGCTTCTAAATAAAGTTGACCACTCTGTGATAAAAATGCATCTTGATCGAAGTATTTAGTATGGAATAATTCACTTGTACCTTCAGGTGCGCTAGCAGTTAAAATTGGTGGATCGACTTTAGTAAATCCATCATTGTTGAAAAATTCATACGTTGCACGAATAATTTCGTTTCTAATTTTCATGACAGCATGTTGTTTTTTAGATCTTAACCATAAGTGTCTATGATCCATTAAGAATTCTGTACCGTGATTTTTAGGTGTGATTGGATAATCATGTGCTTCTGAAATAACTTCAATTGATTTGACTTGCATTTCATAGCCTAAGTCAGAACGATTGTCTTCAGTTATCACACCAGTAACATATAATGACGTTTCTTGCGTAATATCTTTAGCTAATTTAAAAGTATCTTCATCAACTTCTGCTTTAACAACAACACCTTGCATAAACCCTGTACCATCACGTAATTGTAAAAAGGCAATTTTACCACTTGAACGTTTATTAGTTAACCAAGCTCCAATTGTCACTTCTTGGTTTATATAATCTTTAGCTTGTTTAATCGTTGTTTTCATAACCATTCTCCTATATTTTAGTTGTCATATATTTCTTTTTTATTTTAACAAAATATAACACTAGTTTCTAGAACTTGATATCA